>NZ_JAUHJM010000009.1:0-256970 GCF_032381235.1 Bradyrhizobium sp. SZCCHNR1053 | reverse complement strand
GCTCTCGCCGCTCTTGAACGGCCGATTCGTCATGCCCCCAAATCTTACCGTGAACACTGAGTTCTTGCCCAGCCTCGACGGTGCAAGCCCCGATGCTGCGACAAACTAACACGACGGGCAATTGGCGCATGACGGAGATGCGAAGAGTGCCCGTCGGGCAGAGTGCAACGTAGCTACTGCGATCATGTGAGAACCGTGAGAGATGTCGACGCGTATCGCAAGATGTAGGGCCTATGGGCCGGCCTCCCCGCCGGATGCCGTGATCCAAAGAACGCAACATAACAATCGTAGCCGCCGATCTCTTCCTCCAGCCAACAGTGCACGACGACGCCATATTCAGGGACACCATCCTCGACACCATCGTAACGGACCGCCGTTCCCGGCAACAGATATCTGTCAGGAGTAGATTGATTGCTGGACATGCGAACTTGTTCTTCCTCAATGCTGTCGTCCAGGCGAACCCGGCCGGGCTTGCACCAAACGGGCTCCATACTCACGGGATTTGGTTGGAGGGCGCGCACTCGTCGCTCAAAACGTTTTCTCACAATAACCTGCTGCGGTTGGGTCCCGGGTCGGCGCCGTACCGCGCTGTCGCGCGGCACGGCTTGCCCGGGACGACAGCGGAGGCGGGCCGCTATAGCTTTCTCTCGAAACACGCCGCCCTGAGTCCGCTTTGCTACGTCCGAAGGATTGCCCTACACATCTCCCCTCACCCAACAAAGAAATCCGATGCCCGACGTCCCGACCTTCCTTTTTTTCCTTTCCGCCGCGCTGGTCGTCGCGCTGACGCCAGGGCCGGGCATCTTCTACATCGTGGCGCGCACGCTGGCCGGCGGGCAGAGCGAGGGGCTGGCGTCCAGCGTGGGGCTCGGGCTCGGTGGCCTCGTGCACGTGTTCGCCGGTGGACTCGGGCTATCGGCGCTGATGATGGCGAGCGCGGAAGCGTTCACCGCACTGAAGATCGCCGGTGCCTTCTATCTCATCTGGCTCGGCATCAAGACCTGGCGTGAGGCCTGGGGCGCAGAACCGACCGAAGTAACGACGACCGGCAGCCGGCGCGCGTTTCGCGAGGGCATCATCGTCGAGGCGCTGAACCCGAAGACGGCGGCGTTCTTCCTCGCCTTCATTCCGCAATTCGTCGACCCCGCAGGGCATATCGGCGCGCAGTTCGTCGTGCTCGGGCTGATCTCCGTGGCGCTCAACACCAGCGTCGACCTGGTCGTGACGGTCTGGGCCGCCAAGGCGCGGCATCGTCTCGTCAGCCGGCCGAGCCTCGTGATGCGAATGCGGCAGGCATCGGGCGCCGTCATGTGCGGCCTTGGCGGCGCGCTGTTGCTGGCGCGGCGCACGAGCTGACGACCAGACTGGCATTGGCGCCAAGTCACGTTGGGCGCCAAGTCACGTTGCATACACACGTTTCCGCGGCGTGCCGGCGTGGCCGTGCCCGCGCACACGAGCCGACGCCACTTTGCGGCCACCCCTGCCGGGCTAGTCGCGATAGCGGCAGAGCTCGTCGCCATTCTCGTATTCGTAGCAGATCTTGACGCGCCGGTAGGGCCGATCCCCCTCGGAGCTGCGCGCGCGACGATCCATGTCGTCATCATCGCGCTGCATTCGCGCGTTTCGGCCCGTGGTGCGATGATCCATGTCCTGATCCATCATGCGGCCCATGCGATGCTGACGCATCCGATCCATGTCCATGCGATCCATGCCCATGCGGTCGTCGTCGCGCTGCTGTGCCGTCCAGTCGCGGTTCACCCGCGTGTCTTCGGCACTCTGGCGCTCGCGTTCACGAGCCCGGTCCGACTGCTGGGGCGTACGTTCCGGCTGCACCGGAACGGCCTGGGTTTGGCCAGCTCCCGGCGTGCTGTCGGCCTGCTGAGCGGACGCTCCCGCGGAGAGGAGACAAGAGGATATCAATAGGACGGTCGCTGCTGTCGGAACGCGCATGGTTCATCCTCCAAGAGAAGGCTGTCTAACCGTGCGGGTCAGCGTTGGTTCGAACGACACCTGCTCTTTCGATGCTGCACCGCAGAGCAGATGACAACCGGACGCAGAAGAGAGCTGGGAGGCTGAGCCAGGGCGGTCGCTGGTTGCTCTCTGGCGTCAGCCCGAGATCAGGTCGTGGTTGATTCCACGCCGGCGCCAATATCGCGCGCGCAGCCGCGGTGCGATCTGCCACGAGACAATGGCTGACAGCGCCACGCTCAGGGCAATCATGACCGGCATTGCGAGCATCGCGTGATTGCTGAGCGGCGTGAGAAGAATCGTCAGAACTCCCGCACCGAACAGCACGGCCTGAACCATCATGAAGACCATCGCCGAAATCTGTGTTCGCATGGACATTGCGGTCGCTCACGGTTGTTGCGCCTGCAAGTCAATGAAGTATCCGTCGAACAGTTCCGGCTCACCATGGTCTCGAGGTCGGACCCGTGTCGCCCGGCCGGCCGCAAGCCGGCCGGGGGCACGTCGTTTGCACTGCGGCGCTGACGGGAGACGGCAAGCTCGGCTGCGTCGTGCCGCCCCCGCCCGTCATTCCAGCTCGATCGCCTGGTAGGTGCCGGTCTCGTCGAGCGCGGTGCCCCAGATCTTGTGCGAGGCCTGATGCTCGGCGCGTCCGAAGGAGAGCTTGCTGCCGAGCCCGAGGTCGATGCTCTGCATCGACTCCAGCGTGTCGACCAGTCGCTCGGTCTCGAGCGGCGTTGTCTGCTTCAGCGCCTGGATCAGGATGCTCGCCGAGATGAAGCCCTCGAGCGAGGTGTAGTCCGGCGCCTCGCCGGGGAAGTACTTTTCCAGCGCGGTCTTGTAGTCGAGCACCAGGCTCGAATAGCCGGCGACCGATGGAACGCCCTGCGTGACGATGACGCCGTTGGTGTATTTCGAGCCGAGCAGCTTCAGCTCGGCCGCGAGCGACGACGATCCGACCGCCGAGATGTTGGCATAGATCAGCCCTGGAACCGCCTCGTGGGTCTTCTCGATGAATTTCGCCGCCGCGCGGTCGGTCGCGATCATGATCACGGCCTTGATCGGTGGCTTGGTCTGCGCCTTCAGCTTGCCGACGGCCTCGTCGACGTCGAGCGAGCCGCGCGGGAAGCCATAGCGGATGATCGGATCGGTGATGCCGAGCGCGCGGAATGCCTTGGCGACGCCGTTGGCGCCGTCGTCGCCATAGGCGTCGTTCTGCGCGAATACGGCGATCTGCTTCGCCGGGATGCGCTTGACCTTCATCAGGTAGCGCACGATCGCCGCGGTCTCTTCCGCATAGCTCGCACGATAGTTGAAGACGTAGCGGTCGGGCGGATCGCGGCGGACAACGGCGGAGCCGCTGTACGGCGCGAAGAACAGCGCGCGGCGCTCCAGCGCGTAGGGGATCGCCACCGCGTTGTTGGCGGTGCCCATGTTGCCGATATAGCCGAACACCTGGTCCTTCTCGTAGAGCTGCGTCATCGCACCCAGCGTCCGCGTGGGATCATAGCCGTCGTCGGCAGCGATCAGCCGCAGCTTGCGGCCGTTGATCCCGCCGGCGTCGTTGGCGCGATTGAAGGCGGTCTCGATGCCGAGCTTCATCTGGCGCGCGGACTCCTTGCGGACTCCGGAGAACGGGATGACGGTGCCGAACCGGATCTCGGTGTCGCTGACGCCGTGCGGAAGCGGAGGCGGCAGGTTGGCCGTGGGCTGCGTCGACGCGGCTGCGGTCGAGGGCGCCAGCGCGAAGGACAGCGACGGAGCCGCCGACTGCTGCTGGCTGAGCGACCGCTCCAACTCCGCCAATTGGCGTTCTGCGGTCTGACAGCTCACCTGCGAGGACGCGACCCGGCCGCGGCCCTCGGCGATGTAGCTGTTGAAGGTGCGAATGAGCCCATCGCGCTCGCCGCCGTTCGAAGAGCCCTGGCGGATCACTTCGCTGAACTGATCGATGATGGTCTGGACGCGCCCCTGGGCGATCTCGCGGCACGTCGCGGCCTGGCCGACGACCGGACCGACGCGGGCGGCGAGATCACGAACGACATCGGGGGAAATGGGAGCAGCGGAGGCGGCAGGGACGAAGAAGCAGGTTCCGAGAAGGAGCGCACACCAGCGAACGGTCATTTTGAACTATCCGTCTTCTTGTGATTGGTTGGCTAAGTTCACACCATGAGTCAGACAGGCTTCCTATTAAGGACAGGTTGCATGACACCGCAATATCCATTCGGCCGATCGCGGTCGCCTGGAACTCATAGCGGAGCGCACTGCTCGATCGTGTTTCGCGCCGTGTCGCGCAACCCGCCGAACTAACAGGCGGCACGAACGATTAGTTCTCAGAATCAACAGTTTGCCGCGGGGCATGGCGACCGGCTTCACCGGCCGGTCGAAGAGCTCAGCGCGATGCGCGAGCCGCCTCCGGAGCCGCCTGGACGCCATCGGGATGCCCGGACGAAGTTGTTCGCAGTCTTAACCAGCATTAACGCGAGACCATCAAATGCCGGGCGACGCCTTCAAGGCTGGGTCATCTTGCGCCGCAGTCTCGAGTCACCGGCGACGACATGCCGCAGCTCAGCATCCGATAACGACGAGGTGAGACTGAATTGACGGGAGAAGCGTCCTGATCCGCCGGCCCATCGCTGGCTCGCTGCCGATTTTGGCGATAGCAGCAGATCACAGCTCATAGCGGTGGGAAGAGGTTCGTGATGCCATGGAAGAATACGACGATGGAGTTCGGTGCGATCGCCAAGCTCTTCCACTGGACCGGCGCCGCGGCCTTCATCGCGGCCTATGCCGTCGTGTACTATGTCATCTGGTTCATGGACGACACTTCCCCGGACGCCTTGCCCGTGCTCAACGTCCATTGGGTGCTGGGCATGATCGTCGGCCTGTCCGTCCTGCCTCGCCTGCTGTGGCGGCTCGTCAACGTTCAGCCCGATCAGCCGCATGCATCACATGCCGAGGCGTGGCTCGCGCACGCCGCGCATTGGGGATTGTACGTGCTGCTGATCCTGATGCCGCTGACCGGCTATATCGGCACCGATGCCGCCACCGACTTCGGAGCGTTCGCGCTGCCGAACTTCCGTGAGACGGCGCTATTCGGCTGGATCGAGACGCGCTGGGGGATCACCTGGGAGGCGTTCGAGCCGCCGGTCGACGCAATCCACCATGTCGTCGGCAAATGGATCGCGTGGATCGTGGTGGCCCTGCACGTCGCGGCCGCGCTGTTTCATCACGTCGTCCGCCGCGACGGCGTCCTGACACGAATGCTGCCGGGCCGTTCGGTCGCGTGAACGATGCGCGACCCGTGACGACCGCTCTGCGATCCCCACACGATCGTCATTGCGAGGAGCCGCAGGCGATGAAGCAATCCAGAGTCCTCGTGCCACCCCGGATTGCTTCGCTGCGCTCGCAATGACGAAGATTCGAGCATCACCCTCAGTCCGCCGAACTACTTGTTCGGCAGGTTGGTCCTGATGTGCAGCTCGCGCAGCTGCTTCGTGCTGGCTTCCGACGGCGCGCCCATCAGCAGGTCCATGGCCTGCTGGTTCATCGGGAACAGCGAGATCTCGCGCAGGTTGGTGGTGCCACAGAGCAGCATCACGATGCGGTCGACACCGGCGGCCATGCCGCCATGCGGCGGGGCGCCATACTGGAAGGCGCGGTACATGCCGCCGAAGCGGTCGACCACCTCCTGCTCGCCGTAACCTGCGATCTCGAACGCCTTCACCATCGCCGCCGGCTTGTGGTTGCGGATGCCGCCGGAGGCGATCTCGTAGCCGTTGCAGGTGATGTCGTACTGGAACGCCTTGATGGTCAGCGGGTCCTGCGTCTGCAGCGCCTCCAGGCCGCCCTGCGGCATCGAGAACGGGTTGTGCGAGAAGTCGACCTTCTTGTCCTCCTCGTTGTACTCGTACATCGGGAAGTCGACGATCCAGGCCAGCTTGAACTGATCCTTGTCGGCGAGGTTCAGCTCGTCCGAGACCTTGTTACGGGCGAGGCCTGCGAACTTCCAGAACTTGTCGGGATCGCCGGCGACGAAGAATGCAGCGTCGCCCTCCTTGGTGCCGAGCTGGCTGCGGATCGCAGCCGTGCGCTCCGGACCGATGTTGTTGGCGAGCGGGCCTGCGCCCTCGCCGCCCTCGCGCCACATGATGTAGCCTAGGCCGGGCTGGCCCTCGCCCTGCGCCCACGAGTTCATGCGGTCGCAGAAGGCGCGGCTGCCGCCACCGGGTGCCGGGATCGCCCAGACCTGGTTCTTGGGGTCCTCGAGCATGCGCGCGAACACCTTGAAGCCGGAGCCGCGGAAGTGCTCGGAAACGTCGGCCATCTCGATCGGGTTGCGCAGATCAGGCTTGTCGGAGCCGTATTTGCGGATCGCCTCGGCGAACGGGATGCGCGGCCAACCCTTGGTCACCGGCTTGCCCTTGGCGAAGTCCTCGAACACCCCGGTGATGACCGGCTCCATCGCCGCGAACACATCCTCCTGCTCGACGAAGCTCATCTCGACGTCGAGCTGGTAGAACTCGCCCGGCAGGCGGTCGGCGCGCGGATCCTCGTCGCGGAAGCACGGCGCGATCTGGAAGTAGCGGTCGAAGCCCGACATCATCAGCAGCTGCTTGTACTGCTGCGGCGCCTGCGGCAGCGCGTAGAACTTGCCGGGATGGATGCGCGACGGCACCAGGAAGTCGCGCGCGCCCTCCGGCGACGACGCGGTCAGGATCGGCGTCTGGAATTCGAAGAAGCCCTGCTCCTTCATGCGCCGGCGCATCGAATCGATGATCGCGCCGCGCGTCATGATGTTCTGGTGCAGCTTCTCGCGACGCAGGTCGAGGAAGCGGTATTTCAGCCGGATGTCCTCGGGGTACTCCTGCTCGCCGAACACCGGCAGCGGCAGCTCGTCCGCGGGGCCGAGCACCTCGATGTCGGACACGTAGAGCTCGATCTTGCCGGTCGGCAGATCGTCATTGTCGGTGCTCTTGTTGTCGGCGCCGGCCGGGCGGCGGCGCACCTTGCCCTCCATGCGCACGACCCATTCCGAGCGCAGCTTCTCGGCCAGGCTGAACGCCGGCGAGTCCGGATCGACCACGCATTGGGTGATGCCGTAATGGTCGCGCAGGTCGACGAACAGGACGCCGCCATGGTCGCGGATGCGATGGCACCAGCCGGACAGCCGGACCGTCTCTCCGATGTTGCTCTCGCGGAGCGCGCCGCAGGTGTGGGTCCGGTAGCGATGCATGGTCGTCCTGAATGGTCGTCGTGAGGAGAAGGAATCGGCGCAGCCCTTAAAGGCGCGCTCCGAATGCGCGCAGGGTTTAGCCGAGCCGCCCCGGCGCGGCAACCGCAGGAACGGCTCCTTTTCCGCCTCGCAGCGGGGAAAAGGCCGCCTCGCTCGAGCCACCGATGCAACCAGGCGCGCTGCCGCCGAATTGAGCTGGTGCTGAAACGCTCATCTGGCGGCCGTTTGGGCTCGAAAAGCGGCCTCCTCGCGCCTATCTTGGACGGTATGACCGTGCATTTCCCCTTCCAGAACTCCTACGCCGCGCTGCCGGACAATTTCTTTGCCCGGGTGGCGCCGACCCCCGTCGCAGCGCCTCGTCTCATCAAGCTGAACCGGCCTCTCGCCGCGGAGTTGGGGCTGAACCCGGCCGAGCTGGAGACGCCGGAGGGCGCCGAGATCCTGGCCGGCAAGACCGTGCCCGAGGGAGCCGAGCCGATCGCGATGGCCTATGCCGGCCACCAGTTCGGGCATTTCGTGCCGCAGCTCGGCGACGGCCGGGCGGTCCTGCTTGGCGAGGTCGTCGACCGCAACGGCGTCCGCCGCGACATCCAGCTCAAGGGCTCGGGGCCGACCCCGTTCTCGCGCCGCGGCGACGGCCGCGCCGCGCTGGGGCCGGTGCTGCGCGAATACATCGTCAGCGAGGCGATGGCGGCGCTCGGCATCCCGACCACCCGGTCGCTGGCGGCGGTCGTCACCGGCGAGCAGGTCTATCGCGGCACGGCGCTGCCCGGCGCGGTGCTCACACGGGTCGCCACCAGCCACATCCGGGTCGGCACGTTCCAGTATTTCGCCGCGCGCCAGGACACCGACGCCGTGCGCCGGCTCGCCGACCACGTCATCAGCCGGCATTATCCGGACCTCGCCGGAACCGAGCGGCCCTACCACGCTCTGCTCGACGCCGTGATCACGCGGCAGGCGCGGCTGATCGCGGACTGGCTGCTGGTCGGCTTCATCCATGGCGTCATGAACACCGACAACACTTCGGTGTCCGGCGAGACCATCGATTACGGCCCCTGCGCCTTCATGGACGGCTATGACCCGAAGCAGGTGTTCTCCTCGATCGACGAGTTCGGCCGCTACGCCTTCGCCAACCAGCCGCGCATCGCGATGTGGAACCTGACCCGGCTCGCCGAATGCCTGCTGCCGCTGTTCGGCGACGACAAGGACCAGGCGATCAAGGAGGCCGAGGCGGCGCTCGACGGCTTTGCCGCCCAGTTCACCGACGCGCACCAGGCGGGGCTGCGCCGCAAGCTCGGCCTGTTCATGCAACGCGAGGGCGACCAGCCGCTGGCGCAGGCATTGTTCGATGCGATGGCGGCGGCCCGAGCCGATTTCACGCTGACGTTCCGCCGTCTCAGCGACGCCGCCGGCAGCGGCGATCTCAGCGAGGTCCGCGCCCTGTTCGAGGATCCCACGGACTTCGACGAATGGGCTCAGCGCTGGCGCCGGCGCCTCGCGGAGGAACCGCAGACGGCGGCGGAGCGGGGCGAGGCCATGCGCAAGGTCAATCCGGCCTTCATCCCGCGCAACCACCGCATCGAGGCGGTCATCACCGCGGCGGTCGAGAACGACGACTACGCGCCGTTCGAGGAACTTCATGCGGTGCTGGCCCGGCCGTACGACGACCAGCCGGACCAGGCCGCCTATGCCGAGCCGCCGCAGCCCCAGGAACGCGTGCTGCAGACGTTCTGCGGCACGTAAACGGCAAGCTCCCTGCCTTAACCTCGCGTCCACCATGGCCGGCGTCACGCCCGGGTCCTTAAGAAACGATCAACGCAGCCCCGACAAGTTGAAGCAACAAGTCGGGAGGTCGCGCACGTGGACGCGCTGGTGTTCGAATTCATGGGTCTGGCGATGATCGCCTTGTGCCTGATCGTGCTCGCCGTGCCCTCGGCGCGGCGGCCGTCGGGCCGCGTCCGGCATCACTGAGGCCACCCCGGACCGCCGATCGTCAACCATAGAGCGATCAGCTGACACCGGAGCGCTTGCGTTCCGGGCGGTTTGGGCCGACAAGCGAAGACGAATTTCGTTCCTTCCCCTTTGCCGACACCCTTGACTTGTCAGCGTTTTCGGACGACGGCGTAAGTGCCTCGTCATGGATCGTTCATGGACTTGATCACCACCACCGCGGACCTCGCGGCCGCCTGCGCCCGCCTCGCCCAGCACCCGGTCGTCACCGTCGATACCGAGTTCCTGCGGGAGACCACCTACTACCCCCTGCTCTGCGTCGTGCAGATGGCGAGCCCGGACGAGGCCGTGGTGATCGACGCCCTTGCCGAGGGCATCGATCTCAAAGCCTTCTTCGAGCTGATGGCGAACGAGAAGGTCCTGAAGGTCTTCCACGCCGCCCGCCAGGACATCGAGATCATCTGGCACCGCGCCGGCATCGTGCCGCACCCGATCTTCGACACCCAGGTCGCCGCGATGGTGCTGGGATACGGTGACAGCATCGCCTACGACCAGCTGGTCGAGCGCATCACCGGCCACCGCCCCGACAAGACCCACCGCTTCACCGACTGGTCGCGGCGGCCGCTGACCAAGGAGCAGGCGCATTACGCCGAGGCCGATGTCACCCATCTGCGCGACGTGTTTGCCGCGCTCGATGCCGACCTGAAGAAGCGCGGGCGAAGCGACTGGGTCAGCGAGGAGATGGAGATCCTGACCTCGCCGAAGACTTACGACTTCCATCCCGAGCGCGCCTGGGAGCGGCTGAAGACGCGGGTCCGCAAGCCGAAGGAACTCGCGGTGCTGATCGAGGTCGCGGCCTGGCGCGAGCAGGAGGCGCAGAGCCGCGACGTGCCGCGCAGCCGCGTGATGAAGGACGACGCGGTCGGCGACATCGCCACCCATGCCCCGACAACGATCGAGAAGCTCGGCAATCTGCGCTCGCTGCCCAAGGGCTTCGAGCGCTCAAGATGGGGCTCCGACATCGTCGCCGCCGTGCAGCGCGGGCTGGCGCGCGATCTCGCCGCCCTGCCCAAGCTGGAAAAGCCGCGCAACAACTCCAATGGCGCTGCGATCGTCGAGTTGCTCAAGGTCCTCCTGCGCATGACCTCGGAGCGCCATGCCGTGGCGAGCAAGGTCATCGCCACCGTCGACGATCTCGAGCAGATCGCCGCCGACGACAATGCCGACGTTGCTGCGCTGCAGGGCTGGCGCCGCGAGCTGTTCGGCGAGGCCGCGCTGGCGCTGAAGCACGGCAAGCTCGCGCTCGCGATCGAGAAGGGCCGCGTCGTCCGGGTCGACCGGGCCTGACGGGCATCGCAGCGGCTACGTCTTCCGGAGTTTGCCCAGTTGATTGCAGCAGGCGGCACGGCCGCCCATAATGCTGCCCATCATTCGGCGCTGGTCTGCCCCCTCAACTCTGCCTCGATTGTCTGAGACACCTCAACCAGAGCCATCGAAAGAATGTAGGCGCTGGTCGGCAGATTGAGCTGGCGCGCTTTCGCGATGGCCGCCTGGAGGCTGCTCGCCAGCTCTTTGAGCTCTTCCTCTCGGGTCATGTCGTGGTCTCGGTCCTGGAGCTGCCGCGTGAGCAAAGACGATTGCGAACCGCCGGAACAGAAGCTGCTGCGGCTGCTCAGCGAGAATCCGGTCGACCTGCACGTCGTCGAGGCCCTTCGCCTCGTCGTCGCGTTCAACAAGATCAGCGATCCGGCCGATCGCCGTATGATTATCGATCTGGCCGAACGACTCGCCTCAGGATGATACCGCCAATATCCGCCGCGGTCACACCGCGAGCCGGCCGCCGGCGCCGATAAGCTCGGCACTGTCGAGGACGCCGGCAAAATTGCCAATCACCTTGGTTACAACCAGCTTGTACAACGCAGCGTCGCCGGCACAAGCCTGCCGGCATGCGACGGCGTCTCCGATCACCTGATAGCGGTGGCTGCGGTGAAAACCGTCCACCACCGTCGAGAGGATCGTCTCGTCCAGCGAGAAGCCGAGCAGCACGCAGCGCATGCTGCGCATGTTCGCCATGTACTCGGCGAACCGAGCCGAGCTATAGGCCGACGGCAGTGGATGCTCGAACGCAAGCTCCCCTGGGGTCGGCTTGAAGTCCGGAAGCCAGTTCGTCAGGTTGGAGGCCGGATTGAACCAGGCCGCCTGTGCGATCCGCTTGAGATGGACGACCGGCCACAGGTTGTCGCGCCAGAGCGCGATCAACTGCCGGCACCGCGCCGTGACGACGTCGCCATCGGCGATCAGATGCCTGCGTCCCTCGGCGAGATATTCGCATTGCAGATCGGCGCAGACGAGAACCGGCGGATCCACCTCGGTGGCACCGAACAGATCTCGGCTCGACATCACTGTCTCGCTGCGGCGAAGTCGCGCAAGGGCGAGGACGCCGGCCGGCCGGCCGAGAGATCGAGCACGCCCGGCCGGTCCCAGTCCCCTTCCGGACGAATGATCATGTAGGGATCGCTGTCGAGCGTGATCGCGTCGTCGCACGGCTCAAGGTCCAGCACCATCTCAGTGTATGAGAAATCCGAGAAGGTGAGCTTGCGATTATGGCCGAGCGGCTTGGCGCCGAAATGCGCCCAGAAATCGACGAGACGATCCTGCGCGTGGCCATAGGCCTTCTTGAAGCCCTTGCGCCTGCAATAGTCGAGCGCCTCGCGAACCAGCTTGAACGACAGTCGCGAGCGCCTGTACTGATGGCGCACCGCGAGCCGCTCGACCTTGGCGAAGTCGCCGAAGAAGCGCACGCGCACGCATCCAGCCGGCTCGTTGCCGACGAAACCGAGGAAGTGGGCTGCAACCAGATCGTTGCCGTCGAACTCCTCTTCCATCGGACAATCCTGCTCGGTCAGGTAGACCGCCGAGCGGATCGCCGTGACGAGCATGAGGTCATTCGGATCACGCGCGATGCGCACCGTGATCGCGCGCGGATTTGTCTTTGCCGCCCTGGCCGAACTAATGCTTTGCATCCGCGATGCTCCCTTGTCCGAAACTCGTGATCGACTGGATCGAAGGCGCGATCATCTCGGGCAGCCGGTTCCACGGCCGCTGATACCACCAGAGATCGGGCTGAAAGCTTGGAACCGGCGTGAAGCCGAGTGCGCCGAGAAACCCGCGCCCTTCCGGACTCGACGGTTGTGCGTAGTAATCGGCGGCGCGAAATCTCGCGCCTTGCAGCGCCTGCGCGACGTTGCCGAGGCCGATTGCTCCTCGCCCTTGCGCCACGAGCGCCCAGACATAGATGGCAGCTACGTCTTCGTCCGGCCGCGCCAGAAATCTGCGCGGCGGATCATTCAAATTGAACTCATCCAGGAGCAACGCATCGAGGCCTGAGCAGTTGAGATAGAGGAAGGCGATGCCGCCGAGCAAGTTCCTGCCACGGTAGAGCGCGAAGATCGAGTCCGGATCGTGCCGCAAGAACTCCGCAAGTTCGTGTTCCGAGGCACGAACGCCCGGTATTTCCCGGCGTGCGAGCGCCGCGAGCTCGCCGAGCCGATCGAGCGTGACCGCCTGAGCCGTGACCCGATCCGTCCGCGGCAGCGCGTCGAGCTGATGTCGCAGCGTGAATTCTGTGCTTCCGCGGTGCAGGTTCTGCATCTATGTTTCCAGCTTGGCTTTGATAACGTCATCATACTTGTCGGGGCTGGAGTGTATGCGGCAACATTTGCATCGGGGTGCTGCATCCACGCAGCACAGGAAGTCTGACGAAACGCTTAACCCTTCATGGGAGGATTTGAGAGCATTTCTGCTTTGTACACGTCACCGCAGCTTCCGAAACGCGGCGGATGTTCTCGGACTGACCGGCACAACCCTGATGCGCAAGATCGACCGGCTCGAGGACGAGCTCGGATTCAAGCTCTTCATCCGTGATCAATCCGGCCTGTCGCTCAGCGACGAGGGACGATCGTTGCTGTTCGACGTCGAGCAGATGGAGCGGCTGAGCTTCAACATCTTCCGGCGCGCCTCGCTGTCGACCGACACTCAAGGGTCGGTGCGCGTCGCCGTGACCGAAGGCCCCGGCAATTTCTGGATCCTGCCGCGACTGATCGATTTCCAGAAGACCTATCGCAGGATCACGGTCGATCTGAGCTGCGCGATGCAGCAGGCCGACGTGTCGCGGCTGGAGGCTGACATCTCGATTCAGTTCGAACGACCGACCAACCCCGACGTGATCGTTGTGAAGCTCGGCCGTCTGCACATCTACGGCTTCGTGTCGGAAGCTTATCGCGACGCGCATGGATTGCCGACATCGCTGGCGGATCTCAAGAACCACCGCATCATCAAGCAGCACGGCATGCAGCTCGACGAGACGGGCTATGCGCGCATCCTCGGCTTGGAGTCGCTCGAGGGCATCGTCGGCATCTCCACCAATTCCAGCGTTGCCGTGCTCTACGCGGTCGAGCGCGGCGCCGGCATCGGCTTCCTGCCGACATCGGCGGTCGCGCTCGGGGCGCCGCTCGTTCCGGTCGATCTCGGCATCAACTACCACATGGATCTGTGGCTGACCTATCACAAGGAGTTTCGCAACTCCGACCGGCACAAGGTCGTCATCGACTGGCTGAAGCGCATCTTCGATCCGAAGGTCCATGCCTGCTTCCGGGACGAGTTCATCCATCCGCTGGAGCTCGTGCCTCTGATGGCGTCCGCGCGGGATATCGTCGGCTTCGGCGGCTACGTCGCGCCGAAACCGGTCTGACGACCTACCACTTCAACTCGACGCCGAGCGTCCCCTGATGCGACTGCAGCGCCGAACGCAGCTTCGCATCGTAGTTCAGATAGAGGCGTGACGTTCGGTTCAGGGATAGCGACAGTGCCGCGCCGGCGTCGGCGCCGTAACGGCCCTCGCCAAGGCCCTGCAGCGTGATGCTCTGCGGACCGAGGCTCACGGTCACCGCGCCGAGATTCTGGCTGAAATTGTCGACGAGCTTGCCATAGGCCGAGACGTCGAGGACCCTGCCGTCGACGATGAAGTAGCGGCCGAATTCGGCGCCGACGAGAACGCGGGCGCGCTCCAGCGAGGTGCCGCTGACCGACAGCGGATCGAGCCCACCCGATTCCTGGAATGCCGCGGTCGTGGCGCGCGTGTATTCGAAGGCGAGCTTCGGAACGATCCGGCTCTCACCGATGCTCCAGTAGTAGTCGAGCTCGCTCAGCACGCCCGTGATGTGGGCGCCGTAGACCGACGTCGCCGCACCGAGGCTGGTGTCGCGCCGCGCATTGATCCCGCCGAAGCCATGGACGATCGCGATCGCCCAGGTCCAGGGTCCCTGGTCGACCGAGGCGTTGAACCCGAACTGTGTGAGATCGAGCGTCGCCGATTGCAGCGCCAGCGGCACATCGACCCTGGTCCGGCTCTGGTCAACGGATAGTCCGACGTTCACGCCCGGCACGAGGCGCATGCCGATACCGGCGACCCCGCCCCAAGTCGTCCTCTTGTCGCCGACGAAGTCGCCTTGCGCATTGCTGCGGACCGTCACGCCATACGTCTCGCCCCAAGTCCGGAACCGAGGCTGTTCCGAAGCCTCCGGCGCACCCCCGCCCCCCGGATTGCTCCGCTGCAGCCGGGTGACGCCCTGCGTGGCCTGGGTGCCGAGCCGTTCGAGGAAGCTCGAGCCGAGATCGAGCACGGTTTGGCCGGACGAGCGTTCGGAACTGATCGCGCCCGGTGCAGGACTGGGCAGTGGGCTCGGCGTTGGTGTCGGGCTAGCGGCTATGCTCGGCAGGCTGGCCTGCGCGGCGCACGGCGAAGACGCGACGGCCATACCGAAGGCGACGAAGGCCAGCAGCGCCGCCCCGGGTACACGGGTGCACCGTCGCCTGCCCCGCTTGGCCGGAGATGCCCCGCGCATCGATGCCCCGTTCGCCGCCCGCTCGAATTCGCTTCAATATTGCCGCGTCGATTTGTCCGCAGTTCCCGATCGCGGTCAATGAGATTGACCATGCCGCGGCTGCACCGCAAGGATTTGTGGTTCCAGCGCCACAAGCCACGCAGTGCAGCAGCAGCCGGTAACGTGACGTCGCGACGCGTTCTCATCGGTCCGCCAAACTTGATATCGGCGGAAAATCGTGTTGCAATCTCCAGTACAATCGGATTGGCCGTTCGACTGTGCGTTTCGCGACTTCGGAAATTGAGCAGATCCCCGGAAGCCCGTTTGTGGCGTGGCACGCGTGAGCGTGGCCGCGTCTTTTTTTCGTCTAGACGAGGAGACAGCGATGCCGACCTACAAGGGCAGCGTGAAGTGGTTCAACCCGACCAAGGGATATGGCTTCATCAAACCGGCTGGCGGAGACAAGGACGTGTTCGTCCATATCTCGGCCGTGGAGCGTGCTGGACTGACCACGCTCAACGAGAACCAGACGATCGAATATGATCTGGTGGAGAGCCGCGGCAAGACGTCGGCAGAGAACCTGAAGCTCTCGTGAGCATCGTCCCGGCGGAGGGCGCCACAGCGCGCGCTCGCAAGCCAACTCACGAGTTCCGCGTCACGCTCGCTTGCCGCGGATGACCAGACTTCGTCAGCCTTGATGTGCCCCGGCCCCGCCGGGGATTTTTTTCGTCCGGCGACAGCTAACGGACGACGGGCCAGATCAGCGCGTCATCGGCCTGCACCACGGACGACGTCCGGCAGAGATCGCCTTCGAGCCGCACCAGGCCCTTGGCCAGCAGCTTCAGCGCCTCGGGATAGATGCGATGCTCGACGCCGAGAATGCGCGTCGACAGCGTGTCCGGCGTATCGTCGTCCCTGACCACGACCGCGCCCTGCATCACGATCGGACCTGCATCCGTCTCCGGAATGACGAAATGCACGGTGGCGCCTGACAGCTTGACGCCGGCACGCAGCGCCTGGCCGTGCGGATCGAGGCCGGGGAATGATGGCAGCAGCGACGGATGAATGTTGAGCATCCTTCCGTACCAGCGCTGCACGAACTCCGCCGTGAACAGGCGCATAAAACCGGCCAGGCAGATGATCTCGATGCCGCGTGCATCGAGCGCCTGCTGCAGTCTGGCTTCGAACCCTGCGCGGTCCTTGCCGAACGGCTTGCTCTCGATGATTTCGATCGCGACGCCGCTCTCCTGCGCTTTCTGCAGTCCGGCCGCATCGGCTCGGTTGGAGATCACGATGGCGACCTCGGCCGGAAAATCCGGCTGCGCCGCCGCGTGGATCAGCGCGGCCATGTTCGACCCACGGCCCGAGATCAGGATGGCGACGCGGCGCTTCATCGGCTCACTCGTCTCACAGAGCCAGATCGAGGGCGCCGGTGTAGATCACCCGCTCGTCGCCTGTCGCAGCAACGACCTCGCCGAGCCGGGCGACGTGCTCGCCATTGGCGGTGAACACCTCGATGACGGCATTGACGGCCTCGGCCTTGACGATCGCGATCATGCCGATCCCGCAATTGAAGGTGCGCAAGAGCTCGCGCTCGGCAATGCCGCCCTGCTCCGCCAGCCATTTGAAGACCGGCAGCACCGGCAGGCCCGTCAGATCAATCGAGACGCCGAGATGCTTCGGCAGCACGCGCGGAATGTTGTCGGTGAAGCCGCCGCCCGTGATGTGCGCGAGCCCCTTGACCGCACCGGTCTCGCGGATGGCGCGAAGGCACGACTTCACATAGAGCCGGGTCGGCGTCAGCAGCGCCGCGCCGAGAGTCAGGACCGGCGCGAACGGTGCCGGCGCATCGAAGCCAAGGCCGGACTGGGCGACGATCTTGCGCACCAGGGAGTAGCCGTTGGAATGCACGCCGGATGAGGCGAGGCCGAGAACCACGTCGCCGGCCGCGATGTCCGGCGACGGCAGCAGCATGCCGCGCTCGGCGGCGCCGACCGCGAAACCGGCAAGATCGTAGTCGCCGTCCTTGTAGAGACCCGGCATTTCCGCGGTCTCACCGCCGATCAGCGCGCAGCCGGATTCCCGGCAACCTTCGGCGACGCCGGCAACGATCGAGGCCGTCGCCTCCGGGTCGAGCTTGCCGCAGGCAAAGTAGTCGAGGAAGAACAGCGGCTCGGCGCCCTGCACGACGAGATCGTTGACCGACATGGCGACCAGGTCGATGCCGATGCCGCCATGCAGCCCGGTCTCGATCGCGATCTTCACCTTGGTGCCGACGCCGTCGGTCGCGGCGACCAGCACCGGATCCTTGAATCCGGCGGCCTTGAGGTCGAACAGGCCGCCAAAGCCACCGATCTCGGCATCCGCGCCGGCGCGGGCGGTTGCGCGCACCATGGGCTTGATCAGATCGACCAGACGGTTTCCGGCATCGATATCGACGCCCGAATCTGCATAAGTGAGCCCGTTCTTGCGCTCGGTCATGGTAAAAACCCCTAATCTGGCCGCTGGTTACGTCGGAATCCGGCCGCGCGCAATGGCTCGCAAGGGGCTCGTCCCCATACTATCTAGGAACCGTACCGGTTCGCCCTGTTTCGGAATCGGGTTGTCTTTTGATCGTTGTCGTCGGGACCCGCTGCGTGACCATTCCCCACAGTATCCCCAATCTGATCACGCTCGGTCGAATCCTGCTGGTTCCGATCGTCGTCTGGGCCATTGCGGCCGGCGAGATGGAGATCGCGTTTCTGGTCTTCGTGGTCGCGGGGGTGAGCGACGCCGTGGACGGCTTCCTGGCCAAGCGCTTCAACCTGCGGTCCGAACTGGGAGCACTGCTCGATCCCCTCGCCGACAAGGCGCTGCTGGTCTCGATCTTCGTCACGCTTGGCATCTGGGGCGCAATCCCGCGCTGGATCGTCATCCTGGTGGTCTCGCGCGACATCATGATCGTCTCGGCGGTGATCGTGTCCTGGCTGTTCGACCGGCCGGTCGCGATGAAGCCATTGATGGTGTCCAAGCTGAACACGGTCGCCCAGGTGGGATTCGCAGCGCTCGTGCTGGCCTCGCTCAGCTTCGGCTTCGAGCCCAAGCCCTACGATGTGGTGCTGATGGCGCTGGTCACGGTCTTTACCCTCGTGTCGGTCGGGCTGTATCTCGTCGACTGGGTGCGCCACATGAGCACCATCGAGGTCCGGTGATCCTCCGCTGAGGGCCCGTCCTGACCTCACGCACCCCACGATACGGAGCAATTCGACCTTGGCCGGCCATATCCCCCCTCGTCAGCTGGCCTTCGCACTGCCGCATGCGGAGAGCCTGACGCGGGACAATTTCTTCGAAGGTCCAGGCAACGCGGCCGGGCTCGCTCTGGTCGACGCCTGGCCGGAATGGCCGGCGCGGACCATGTTCCTGGTCGGCCCCGACGGCTCCGGCAAGAGCCACCTCGCCGCGATCTGGGCCGAGCAGGCTGGAGCCCGATCCCTGTCCGCGCATGCCCTCGAGGCGAGCGCGGTCCCTGGGGCGCTCGCCACCGGCGCGCTGGTGCTGGAGGATCTGACGGCAACCGATCTCGACGAGCGGGCGCTGTTTCACCTGCTGAACCTGGCCCGCCAGGACGAGGCTTTCGTGCTGATCACGGCGCGCGAGGCCCCGGCGGCCCTGCCCATCGCCCTGGCCGATCTGAGGTCGCGGCTGCGCGCCGTCCCGGTCGTCACGCTGCTGCCGCCCGACGACCAGCTGTTCCGCGCCTTGATCGTCAAGCTGGCCGCGGACCGGCAACTGGCGATCGACGAGACCGTGGTCAGCTATCTCGCAAGCCACATCGAGCGCTCCTATGCGGCGGCACGCCAGACCATCGCGCTGCTGGACAACGAGTCCCTGCGGCTCGGACGGCCGGTCACCCGGGCGCTGGCGGCGGAGCTGCTCCGCCCGCTGTGACCGGCGGCCATCTTGACGGCGGTTGGTGACGGAACCTCAATGGTGCCGGCAACGTCATCCCCTGGTTACCCAGATTGGGCTACGGTCGACCATTCGCGACTGGATGGATATGGATCGAACTCCGATGGATACCGAGCAAGTTACTGAAATTTCAGAGAAAGAATCGGTCGCGGCGCCGTCCTTCGAGATTGCCTCGAGCCCCGAGCGATTCATCAACCGGGAACTGTCCTGGCTTCACTTCAACCGCCGCGTTCTGGAGGAATCGGTCAATCCGCGCCATCCCGCCCTGGAGCGGGTGCGCTTCCTGTCGATTTCCGCCAACAACCTTGATGAATTCTTCATGGTCCGCGTCGCCGGCATCCGCGCTCAGGTCCGCGAGGGCATCGCCGAGCGCAGCCCGGATGGGCTGACCCCCACCGAGCAGTTGAAGCTGATCAACGAGACCGTCTCACAGCTCGCGATCGACCAGCAGGCGATCTGGCGCGACCTGCGCAAGTTTCTCGGCGAGCTCGGCATCGTGCTGGTCGACGGCCAGGACGTCACCAAGAGCGAGCGCGCCTGGATCGAGGACCACTTCCTCGCCAACATCTTCCCGCTGCTGACGCCACTGGCGATCGATCCGGCGCATCCGTTCCCGTTCATCCCGAGCCTCGGCTTCACGGTGGCGCTGCAGCTGATCCGCTCCGCCGACGGGCGTCCGATGAACGCCCTCATCCGAATGCCCGGCAAGATCGACCGCTTCATCCGCTTCCCCGGCTCCAAGGATGGCGTGATCCGCCTGATTACCCTCGAGCAGGCGACCGGCCTGTTCATCGGCCGGCTGTTTCCGGGCTACACCGTGAAGGGCCAGGGCGCCTTCCGGATCATCCGCGACAGCGAGATCGAGATCGAGGAAGAGGCCGAAGACCTGGTGCGGCTGTTCGAAACCGCGCTGAAGCGGCGCCGTCGCGGCTCGGTGATCCGGCTCGAGATCGAGGCCAACATGCCGGAGGAGCTACGCCGCTTCGTGCAGAATGCGCTCTCGACCACCGATGACGAGGTGTTCCTGGTCGACGGCGTGCTGGCGATGAACGAGCTGTCGCAACTGACGCGGGTCGACCGGCCCGACCTCGAATTCGTGCCCTATGTTCCGCGCCATCCTGAGCGTGTCCGCGACCATGGCGGCGACATCTTCGCCGCCATCCGGCAGAAGGACCTGATCGTCCATCACCCTTATGAGTCGTTCGACGTCGTCGTGCAGTTCCTGCAGCAGGCGGCGCGCGACCCGGACGTCGTCGCAATCAAGCAGACGCTGTACCGCACCTCCAACAACTCTCCGATCGTGCGCACTTTGGTGGAAGCTGCCGAAGCCGGCAAGTCGGTGACGGCGCTGGTCGAGCTCAAGGCGCGTTTCGACGAGGAAGCCAACATCCGCTGGGCCCGCGATCTGGAGCGCGCCGGCGTGCAGGTGGTCTACGGCTTCCTGGAGCTGAAGACGCATGCCAAGCTGTCGATGGTCGTACGCCGCGAGGGCGGCAGCCTCACGACCTATGTCCACACCGGCACCGGCAACTATCACCCGGTGACGGCGCGCATCTACACCGACCTGTCCTACTTCACCTCCGACCCGGTGATCGGCCGCGACGTGACGCGGGTGTTCAACTACATCACCGGCTATGCCGAGCCGATCGACATCGAGAAGATGGCGGTGTCGCCGCTCACGCTTCGCAAGCGCATGATCGAGCACATCCACGGCGAGACCAGCTTCGCCCGCCAGGGCAAGCCCGCCGTGATCTGGATGAAGATGAACTCGCTGGTCGATCCAGACATCATCGACGCGCTGTATGAGGCCTCGCAGGCCGGCGTGTCGATCGAGCTGATCGTGCGCGGCATCTGCTGCCTGCGTCCCGGCCTCCCCGGACTGTCGGAGAACATTCGCGTCAAATCGGTGATCGGCCGCTTCCTCGAGCATGGCCGCATCTACTGCTTTGGTATGGGTCAGGGCCTGCCGAGCGCCAAGGCCGCCGTCTACATCTCCTCGGCCGACATGATGCCGCGCAATCTCGACCGCCGCGTCGAGGTGCTGTGCCCGCTTCAGAACCCTACCGTGCATCAGCAGGTTCTGGAACAGATCATGGTCGCGAACCTCAAGGACACCGAGCAGAGCTGGCAATTGTTGCCGGATGGGTCGTCAACGCGTATGAAGGCCGCGAAGGGCGAGGAGCCGTTCAACCTGCACAATTACTTCATGACGAATCCGAGTCTGTCCGGCCGTGGAAAGTCGCTCAAGGAATCATCGCCGCGCCGGCTCACGCGCCGGAATGAACGCCCTCCTTCATAGGGGCTGTCTGCACCGGGGCCTTCTGCAACGGGACATGCCGTGGTGAAGCGGCCCGGCACGAGGGCCGCGAGCGTCGGTGTCATCGACATCGGCTCGAACTCGGTCCGTCTCGTCGTCTACCAGGCGATGGAACGCAGTCTCGTCACCGTGTTCAACGAGAAGGCGCTGTGCGGGCTCGGTCGCGAGGTCCAGACCACCGGCCTGCTCGCGGCCGATGCCGTCGACAAGGCGCTGACGGCGCTGAAGCGCTTCCGCGCGCTGTGCAAGGTGCAGCGGGTGGGGCAAGTTCATGCCATCGCGACCGCCGCCTGCCGCGATGCTTCGAACGGCGCTGATTTCATCGCCAAGGCCGAGAAGATCTGCGGCGCTCCGATCCAGATCCTCACCGGCCCCGAAGAGGCGCGCTATTCGGCGCTCGGCGTCATCTCCGGCATCCACAAGCCCGACGGCATCGTCGGCGATCTCGGCGGCGGCTCACTTGAGCTGATCGACGTGCGCGGGCACCAGGTCCGCAGCGGCGTCACCCTGCCGCTCGGCAGCCTGGCGCTGCAGGATCTCGCCGAGAAATCGCTGAAGAAGGCGGAGCGGATCGCGCGCGAGGCGCTGACCGACCTGCCGCAACTGCTGGCCGGCCAGAACCGCACCTTCTATGCGGTCGGCGGCACCTGGCGCGCGCTGGCGCGCATCCACATCATCCAGAGCGGCTATCCGCTCGGGGTGATGCACGGCTATGCGATTCCGGCGGCCGATGCGCTGGCCTTCGTGCGCCGGCTGCGCCGTCTCGTCGCCGCCGACATGCTGGCCGACATCGAAGCGATCGCCGAGGCGCGGCGCCCGCTGCTTGCCTATGCCGCGCTGGTGCTCGAGCATATCATACGCGTCGCCAAGCCGACGACCGTCGTGTTCTCGACCTTCGGCGTGCGCGAGGGCCTGCTCTACTCCAAGCTTCCCGACGCCGAGCGCGCCAAGGACGGGCTGCTCTGCGCGGCGCAGGGCCTCAACGAGCTGTTGTCGCGCTCGGCCCAGCATGCCCGCGAGCTGATCGACTGGACCGACCGCCTGTTCCGCGTGATGCACATGCGCGAGACCGAGGACGAGCGCCGGCTGCGGCACGCCGCCTGCCTGCTGTCCGACATCGGCTGGCGCATGCATCCGGACCATCGCGGCGAGCAGACCTACGGCATCGTTCTGAACGGCAATTTCGGCTCGATCAACCACGAGGGCCGCATCTTCGTCGCGCTGTCGGTGTTCTTCCGCTACGAGGGCCTGCGCGACGAGGCGGCGGCGCCTGCCCTCACCGAGCAGCTGAGCCCGGCCCAGATCGATCGTGCGCGCCTGCTCGGCACCGCGTTTCGGGTCGCGCATCTGATCTCGGCGGCGCGGCCCGGCGTGCTGCCCGCAACGCACTTCCGCACCCAGGATCGCAAGCTGATGCTGGTGTTCGAGCACCAGATGGTCGACCTCGTCGCCGACCGTGTCGGCGGACGCTTCAAGCAGCTCGCGCGTCTCGTCGGCCGCTCCGGCTCGATCGTGCGCAGCTAGATCCGGATCAGGGCCGCCGAGCGCCGACCGAAATTGCGATCATGCGCTTGGCGATGACGCCATAGACCTTGCGCCAGGCCTGCTCGACCTCATCATTCCAATGCGGACCAAGTCCTTTGGCGAGGCTCCACAGTAGTGCTTCGCCGACCACCGGATAGTGCTCGGGCCGGACCCCATAGCGCGCATGATTGCGGCCGAGGATGTCGGTGCTCGACAACAGACCCGTCGTCTGATCGAGGCTGCCGACGAGGACCGCCAGGGTCGCGATGAAGTCCCGTTTCAGCACGTCCATGTCGGCGGGAAACATCGCCCGACATTCCGGCGCGAGCTCGAAGACGCGGTCATAGAACGTCGTCGTCATCTGTGTAGCATTGGCAAATACCAAGTCGAACGACGACTTGACGTGCGCAATCTCATCTGCAGTCAACATGCGCAAGTCCAATTCGAAACAATTCCAATCAGGGCCCGATCAGTGGAGCTCGACGTAGTGGTGTCGCGGCGGCGCGAACGGGTTCAAGATTATAAGAAACAGACGACCACGCCCTGCGGTACCTGGCAAAGGCGCGGCACCGTGCCGCAGCATTGTGGATTGGCTTGTGATCCTGCCGCGACGATGGCTGACCGACTCAGTGATCGGAGACGGTAACGGCAACAAACACGACGGCCATCGTGCTTCTCACAGGCCATCGGAGGACGCCGACACGCCAGCCGCCGACCGGCGCCAAGGCCGACTGATCCGTTGGATCGCGCAGACGGCCGCCGATGCGAATGGCGGCCGTCCGCGTCAACCGACGGCTGGCTCACACCGCAAGATTCATCCAGACGGATTTCGGCTCCGTGAAGTTGTCCAGCGCGGCCGTGCCGTGCTCGCGGCCCAGTCCGGAGTCACGATCGCCACCCCAAGGCAGCCGCACATCGGTGTAGCCATAGGTGTTGATCCACACGGTGCCGGCGCGCAGGCGCTTGGCGAAGCGATGGACGCGCCCCATGTCGCGGCTCCAGACGCCGGCGGCCAGGCTGTAGGCCGTGCCGTTCGCCATCCGCAGCGCCTCGGCCTCGTCCCTGAACTTGATCACGCTGACCACGGGTCCGAAGATCTCTTCCTGCGAGATCCGCATGTCGTGCGTGACGCCGGCGAAGACGGCGGGGCTGACGAAATAGCCGCGGGCGGCCGCGCGCTGGCCGCCGGTGACGAGCGTAGCGCCTTCGTTGCGTCCGATGTCGACATAGTCGAGGATCGTCTTCATCTGTCGTTCGGAGATGACCGGTCCGAGCGAGGTTGCGCGATCGAGCGGATCGCCGATCCGCAGCGCCCGTGCGCGCTCGGTCAGGCGCTCGACCACCTCGTCATACACGCGCTCCTGCACCAGCACCCGCGATCCGGCCGAGCACACCTGCCCGGTGTTGAAGAAGATGCCGCTGGCCGCAGCCTTTGCGGCGGCCTCGATGTTCGCATCGTCGAAGATGATGTTGGCCGACTTGCCGCCGAGCTCGAGCGAGACGCGTTTGAAGTTGCCGGCCGCCGCCTTCATGATGCCGCGGCCGACGCCGGGCGAGCCGGTGAACGTGACCTTGTCGACATCGGGGTGGTTGACCAGCGCCTCGCCGACGGTGCGCCCGGGGCCGGTCACGATGTTGAGAACACCGGGCGGCAGTCCGGCTTCGAGCGCGAGCTCCCCGATCCGCAGCGCCGACAGCGACGTCAGCTCGGCGGGCTTCATCACGACGGTGCAGCCGCAGGCCAGCGCCGGCGCGAGCTTCCACATCCCGATCATCAGCGGGAAATTCCACGGCACGATCGCCGCGACCACGCCGACCGGCTCGCGCACCGTATAGGTCAGCGCATCATCGCGCGTGGCGACGACTTCACCGCTGATCTTGTCGGCCCATCCGGCGTAATAGGTGAGCGTATCGATGGCGGCGGGAAGATCCTGGCGCAGGATCGCCGACACCGGCTTGCCGGCATCGAGGCTTTCGAGCTCGATGATCTCGTCGGCGTGGTCGCGCAACAGCTGCGCCCATTTCAGAAGGATCGCGCCGCGCTCCGCCGCACGCATCGTTCGCCACGGCCCTTCGAAGGCCTTGCGGGCCGCGGCGACTGCGAGATCGACATCCTCGGCATTGCCCTCGGCGACCGTCGCAATCGCCTGCTCGGTTGCAGGATTGAGCGACGTGAAGGTGCGTCCCGAAACCGAGGGAACATGCCTGCCGCCGATCAGGAGCTGGAACGGCTTCGTCAGATAGGACGTCCCCCTCGCGCCGCGCTCGTAATCATATGCAATCGACATCATATTTCCTCCGTTTGTTGTATACCAATGAAGGTAAGAACAAATATCTGTTCGTAAATATGATATCGGTTGCCTATGGCCGGCGGTCATATGAAGCCGACTTCACAAGCGGGCCCTGATGTTGCGGATCGCGATCGAACCTGTCTGGCGTTTCTACAAGGACGACGGCCCGCAGAGCATCGTCGTGATGCTCCGCGTGCTCAGTGAAATCGGGAGGACGGGTAAGATCACCAGCGCGGCCAGTGACGCGCATCTGTCCTATCGTCACGTCTGGAATCTGATCGAGCAGTGGTCTGAATTCTTCGGCGTGCCGCTGGTCGAGACCCAGCGCGGCAAGGGATCGAAGCTCACGGCGTTCGGCGACAAGCTGGTCTGGGCCGGCGAGCGCATGCAGGCCCGCCTCGGCCCGCAGCTCGACAATCTGGCGCAGGAGCTGGCGACCGAGATCAAGCCGTTCCTGCAGCCGCATCCTGGCGTGATCCGCGTTCACGCCAGCCACGGCTTTGCCGTCGCCAAGCTGCGCGAGCTGTTGGATCGCGAGTCTGGGGTCGGGGTCGATGTCCGCTATGTCAGCAGCCAGCATTCGCTGGCCTCGCTGGCGCAAGACGAATGCGACCTGTCGGGACTGCATCTGCCGCGCGGCGAGCTGCGTGCCCAGAACATCCAGGCCTGCCGGGATTGGCTCGATCCCAAGCAGGACTGCGTCATCAGCTTCGTGACCCGCGAGATGGGGCTGATGGTCAAGCGCGGCAATCCGCTGTCCATCCGTTCATTGGCCGATCTTGCCGACGGCAGGGCGCGCTTCGTCAATCGCGATCATGATTCCGGCACCCGCCTGTTGTTCGATCAGTTGCTCGCGTCACAAGGCATCGACGAAACCAGCATCAATGGCGCGCAGCAGATCGAGTTCACCCATGCAGCCGTCGCCGCCTATGTCGCGAGCGGCATGGCCGACGTCTGCTTCGGCGTCGAGGCTGCCGCGCGGCAGTTCGGGCTCGACTTCATCCGTATCCTCACCGAGGACTATTTCTTCGCCTGCCATAAATCGTTTCTGGAAACCGACTCGATGCGGCGGGTGCTCGAGGTGATGAAGGGCGACGAATTCCATCGCGCCGTCGCTGCCCTGCCCGGCTACCAGCCAGCCGCCACGGGATCGGTCCACACCGTTCGCGAATTCCTCGATCGGCTGGATGCGGAGTCCTGACGCCGCCCGGTCGGATGCGGCGCGTCCTGACGATCAGCTACGGCAGATCGACGCCGCGCTCCGGCACCGGCTGCAGCTCGCTCTCGGCCTGACGCTGCAGCGCGCGGCCGCGCCAGATCGAGCCGGCGATCAGCACCACACCGGCGCCGATCAGCGACATCAGCGTCTCCATGACATCGACATGGCTCGCGAGATTGGTCTTGCCGGCGAACAGCGCCGAGGTCGCCTCGATGTTGATGACCACGGTGCCGTCGAGGAGATGGTGCAGCATCGGCTCGATCGCGGGATCGGTCGCGATCACCTCGCCGGCCACCCAGCCGAGCAACATCGCGCCGAGCCAGACCAGCAGCGGGACCCGATCGAGCACGAGCATGATCAGCGCGGCGCCGGCGATGATCAGCGGGATGCTCATGGCGAGGCCGATGATCAGCAGGGACGCCTGGCCGTTCGCGGCCGCAGCCACCGCGATCACGTTGTCGAGGCTCATCACGAGGTCGGCAAGCGCGACGATGCGGACCGCATGCCACAGCGTCGTGCCGGCTGCGATCTCGTCGTTCTCGTCCTCGGGCACCAGCAGCTTGGCGGCGATCACGATCAGCGCCAGCCCGCCGATCAGCTTCAGGTACGGCAGCGCCATCAGGGTGGCGACGATGCCGGTAAAGGCGATGCGCAGTGCGACGGCAATGCCGGAGCCGGCCACCATGCCCCAGACGCGATGCTTGCCGTGCAGGCCGCGGCAGGCGAGCGCGATGACCAGCGCATTGTCGCCCGACAACAGCACGTTGATCCAGACGATCTTGCCGAGCGCGAGCCAGAAGCCCGGGCTCTGCAGGTCGGCCTCGAATTGAGCGAGCAAATGGCCGAAAGTGGCGGGATCAGCGAGTTGCGACAGCCAGTTCACGGCCAAGCCTTTCAGATCGGTTCAACGAAGATTGAGCACGTCGGCATGCGGCGGAGCGAGGCTCCGCCGCAGCGATCATGGCTCAGCCGACGATCTCGTTGCCGGCGAAGAACTGCGCGATCTCGACCGCAGCCGTCTCGGCGGCATCCGAGCCGTGCACCGAGTTCTCGCCGATCGACTTCGCATGCGATTTGCGGATGGTGCCGTCGGCGGCCTTCGACGGATCGGTCGCGCCCATCACGTCGCGGTACTTCAGGATGGCTCCTTCGCCTTCGAGGACTTGGACGACGACCGGGCCGGAGATCATGAAATCGACCAGCTCGCCGAAGAACGGCCGCGCCTTGTGCACGGCATAGAAGGTCTCGGCCTGGTCGCGGGTCATGCGGATCCGCTTCTGAGCCACGATGCGCAGGCCGGCCTTCTCGATCAGCGCATTGATCGCGCCGGTGAGGTTACGCTCGGTCGCGTCGGGCTTGATAATCGAAAAGGTGCGCTCAATCGCCATGATGTCGTCCTTGGAGGTGCGGGATTTGGGTGGGTTGCGGGCTTATATCGACGCGATTGGTCGACGGCAAGCGACCGGGACCCAGCCCGGAGGCGCAACGCCTTACGACAATTTCACGTTTCTGAACATAGCCTGAAGGGTTCGTGCGACCATCATTCAGCTGTCATGTCTTAACGTGTTCGGTATCGGGCGAGGACGAGCCAGCAGCGTTCCGGTGGCCGCCCTCTCCCAGCCTCATCCGTCGGACAATTTCGGCGCCTCCAACGCTGTCATCCAGGAGACGATCATGTTGCGCAAACTCTCCCTCATCGCGGCGGCCGCCGTTGCCCTCGGCGCAGCCGCCCTCGCCCCGACCGCCGCCTCGGCTCACTGGCACGGTGGCTGGCATGGCGGTGGTTGGCACGGAGGCGGCTGGCATGGCGGTTGGCACCGTCCGTTCTACGGTCCCCGCTTCTTCGTCGGCGGCCCGGCCTACAGCTACGGCTATGGCGGCTGCTATGTGCGCCGCGTGGTTCCGACCCCGTGGGGACCGCGCTGGCGCCTGATCAACCGCTGCTATTGATACGAGCCTCGGCGCGGCACCCGCCCCCCGCCGCACCGAACTCGCATCGCCCCGGCGTCTCCCCCACGCCGGGGCTTTTTTTGTGCAGTTTCAAACTCATTTCGGGGTATTCCGGTCAGGAGCTGGAAACAAATCGAGCGGCCACGACTTGTTACGCCATCGTCCTGCAACTGCTCGTGGAATTCCGTCATGTCTGGCCGCACCGCCAATTTCAGCGAGGCTCTCGATCGCAAGACCAGCCGGTCGATCTGCGAGGCCGTCGGCGAGCGCCTGCAACGCAGCCTGCCGCCGGACGGCTCTCACCTGCCGGCTTCCCTTGCGGACCTGATGAACGAGTTGCGCAAGCGCGACGAGGCCGGGACGAGCCTATCCGGCCGCTGAGACCGCGACAAAGCGGTTGCCTTTGGCCGCGCGCGCGGTGACAAGGCGCGCATGCTTTCCATCACCGACATCTCCATCCGCCTCGCCGGACGGCTTCTCATCGACCAGAGCTCGGTGCAGATTCCGCCGGGCGCGCGCGTCGGGCTGGTCGGCCGCAACGGCACCGGCAAGTCCACCCTGTTCAAAGCGATCCGCGGCGAACTGTCGCTGGAGACCGGCAGCATCAGCGTGCCGCCGCGGTGGCGCATCGGCAGCCTGGCCCAGGAAGCCCCGAGCGGGCCCGAAAGCCTGATCGAGGTGGTTCTCCGGGCCGACCTCGAGCGGCACGCGCTGCTGCACGAGGCCGAGACCGCCCATGACGCAGACCGTATCGCCGAGATCCAGACCCGCCTCGTCGACATCGACGCGCATTCCGCCCCGGCGCGCGCGGCCGCGATTCTCAGCGGCCTCGGATTTTCCGCCGCGGATCAGGCGCGAGCCTGCGCCGAATTCTCCGGCGGCTGGCGCATGCGGGTCGCCCTCGCGGCCACGCTGTTCGCCGCGCCCGACCTGCTCCTGCTGGACGAGCCGACCAACTATCTCGACCTCGAGGGCACGCTGTGGCTCGAGGATCATCTGGCGCACTATCCGCGCACGGTGATCGTGATCAGCCATGACCGCGATCTGCTGGAAACCTCCGTCGACCAGATCCTGCATCTCGACCGTTGCAAGCTCACGCTGTACCGCGGCAGCTACTCCTCCTACGAGGAGCAGCGCGCCACCCGCGAGATGCTCGATGCCAAGGCGGTCAAGCGCCAGGAAGCGGAGCGCGCGCGGCTGCAGGCCTTCGTCGAGCGCTTCAAGGCCAAGGCCTCGAAGGCGCGCCAGGCGCAGTCCCGCGTCAAGATGCTGGAGCGGATGAAGCCGATCACCGCGCTCGTCACCCAGGACGTGCACGAGATCACGTTCCCCGCACCGGAGCGACTGTTGTCGCCGCCGATCATCGCGGTCGACAACGCCTCGGTCGGCTACGACCCAGCGCAACCGGTGCTCAACCGCGTCACCTTACGCATCGACAATGACGACCGCGTCGCATTGCTCGGCGCCAACGGCAATGGCAAGTCCACGATGGTGAAGCTGCTGGCCGGCCGGCTCGCGCCGTTCTCCGGCAAGGTCACGCGCGCCGACAAGCTGTCGATCGCCTATTTCGCCCAGCACCAGCTCGATGAGCTGGACGAGACCGGATCGCCGTATAGTCACGTGCGCAAGCTGATGGGTGACGCGCCGGAGTCGAAAGTGCGCGCGCGCGCCGGTGCGATCGGGTTTTCCGGCAAGGCCGCTGACACGCTGGTGAAGAGCCTGTCGGGCGGCGAGAAGGCGCGGCTGCTGCTCGGGCTCGCGACCTTCTTCGGCCCCAACATGATCATCCTGGACGAGCCGACCAACCATCTCGACATCGACAGCCGCGCCGCGCTCGCCGAAGCGATCAACGAATTTCCCGGCGCCGTGATCATGGTCTCGCACGACCGCTATCTGATCGAGGCCTGCGCCGACCGCCTCTGGGTCGTCGCCGACCGCACGGTGAAGACCTACGATGGCGATCTCGATGACTACCGGCGCATGGTCCTGTCGTCACGCAGCGGCGCCGGCACCCGAGAGACCGAACGTCCGCAGGTGACCGAGAAAGCAGAGCGGCCGCGCGGCGACAACAGGCGGAGCGGGCTGAAGCAGAAGATCACGGCGGTCGAAGCCGAGATCGCCCGCATCACCGGGATCATCGCCAAGATCGACGGCGCGCTGTCGCTGCCCGACATCTTCACACGCGACCCGAAACAGGCGGCGCAATTGTCGAAGGCACGGGCCAATGCCGCCGACGCGCTGGCGCGCGCCGAGGAGCAATGGCTGGAAGCGAGCACGTTGTATGACGAGGCAACCGGCTGATCGAGCAATCCGCGACGAACCAACGTTCGTCCGACGAACTACTCTCTCGGCAACTTCAGCGCACACTCAGGTCGCGCGCTTCTTCGCCTTCGGCTTGGCCGTCTTCGGCGCGGGTCCCGGATCGGGCGCTCGCTCGACCGAGGTCAGGCGGCCAGAGCTGAACGTGTAGACGCCGGCGCGCGCGCCGCGCAGCCAGGTCACCGTGGCCACGCGCTCACCGCCATTGCTCGAGACGTTGACGTTGTCGGGTGCACCGATGCCGCGCACCACGTCGCATTCGGTATGGCCGAGTGCGACGGTGCCGCCGACGGCCGGCGTTGCGGCGGCGGGATCATTCGCCAGCGCGTTCGCGCCCGCAGCACCGGCCGCAGGCGCCATGCCCGGGCACGCGCCTTCGGCGCTCACAAGGTCCTCAGCCGTGACCGGCTTATCCGGCGTCAGCGGCGGCGCGTCGATCGAGATGTTCCTGATGAACAGGCGCTGCGGCCGGTTGAACCACTCGGTGTCCTTGGACAGGAAATCGGGCGTGCTCGAGCATCCGGCGACGACCGGGGCAAGCACAAGGAACGCCAGAGCGCGCGTCAGCTGTTTGTTGTGGTCTCGCACGATGAACCTTGCTGAATTGCAACCTGTGGACACTCTAACGTGTTGTCCCAACATCACTTTGCGGCACGTTCGTGACTTTGCCAACGCTCTGCCGGTAAATCAGCAGTTTATCATGAATCGCGCCGCGCTGCCATCATTGGCGCTTCACGGACTTCCGCATCATTGCCGGCGCTGCCAACGCCCCCGCTCATCCGCCTGCCAGTAGGTGACCTCGAATCCCCGCGATTTGCAATCGGTCCACGCCGATCTCGCAGCCGCGAGCGCGTCCGCATCATCGCCGTTGAATACGAGCACCATGCGCTCGTAGCTGTGCGAGTCCGATGGCAGCGGCGCGTTGTCCACCAGGAAACGGACGTTTGCGCCGTTGGGATTGCTCTCTTCCACCGCGAGCACGATCGGCTGGTCGGCCACATCGGCCACCCGCCAGGTGGCATGCGGCAGAAACGAATCGTCGCGATAGGTCCACAGATGCGCATCGAGCGCATCCGCGCGCTCCTCCGATGTCGACTGCACCACGACGCGCCAACCGCGCTCGAGCGACTTCTCGAGCAGCGGCGGCAGCACGCCTTCAATGGTCATGTTCTGCAGATGGTAGAACAGGACTTCTGTCATCGTCCCGCGTCACGCCTTGGCGCCGGACTTGGCTTCAGCTTTGGCGTCGGATTTGGATTCGTAGGAATCCCACACCAGCCGGTCGAGCAGCCGGACGCCATAGCCCGATCCCCAGCTCTGGTTGATCTCCGATTTCGGCGCGCCCATCGCGGTGCCGGCGATGTCGAGATGCGCCCACGGCGTGTCGTTGACGAAGCGCTGCAGGAATTGCGCAGCAGTGATCGAGCCGCCATGGCGTCCACCGGTATTCTTCATGTCCGCGAACTGCGAATCGATCAGCTTGTCGTATTCGTGGCCGAGCGGCATGCGCCAGACCTTCTCACCCGTCTCCTGCCCCGCCTTGAACAGCTTGTCGGCGAGATCATCATTGTTGGTGAAGAGGCCGGCATGATCGGTGCCGAGCGCGACCATGATCGCGCCGGTCAAGGTTGCCAGGTCGATCATGAACTTCGGCTTGAACTTGGTCGCGACGTACCACAGCACGTCGGCGAGCACGAGCCGGCCCTCGGCATCGGTATTGATGATCTCGATGGTCTGGCCGGACATCGAGGTGACGATGTCGCCCGGACGCTGGGCATTGCCGTCCGGCATGTTCTCGACCAGGCCGATGGCACCGATCACGTTGGCCTTGGCCTTGCGTGCGGCGAGTGCATGCATCAGGCCGACCACGCAGGCCGCACCGCCCATGTCGCCCTTCATGTCCTCCATCGAGCCGGCCGGCTTGATCGAGATGCCGCCGGTGTCGAAGCACACGCCCTTGCCGATGAAGGCGACCGGCTGCTCGCCGCGCTTGCCGCCATTATAGTGCATCACGACGGTGCGGCTCGGCCGTGCCGAGCCCTGGCCGACGCCGAGCAGCGCGCCCATGCCGAGCTTCTTCATCGCAGGCACGTCGAGGATCTCGACGGTGACGCCGAGCTTGCGCAAGGCGGCGGCGCGCTTGGCGAACTCCTCAGGATAGAGCACGTTCGGCGGCTCGTTGACGAGATCGCGCGCCAGTATCACCCCGTCGGTGACGTGGGACCGCGGCGCGAACGCCTTCTTGGCCGCCGCGGCATCCGCCACGGCGATCGAGACATTGGCGCTGACGGCGCCCTCTTCGTCCTTCTTCTTGGTCTTGTAGCGATCGAACCGATAGGCCCGCAGCCGGATCCCGGTGGCCAGCGAGCTGACCTGATCCGGCAACAGCGGTCCCGAAGGCAACTCGGCCAGCACCGCCACCGCTTCAGTTCCGGAGTTCAATTTTCCGGCTAAAGTACCGCCGTATTTAAGAAAATCCTTGTCCTTGAGGTCTGAACCCTTGCCAGTGCCAATGACGATCAAGCGCTGAATCTTGATTCCCTCAGGAGCCAGCAGGTCCAGCACCGCGCCATCCTTGCCCTTGAACCGGGCTGCCCCGGCCGCGCGCTTGATCAGGTCCGAGGCTCCCCCAAGGGCCTTCTCGGTCGCGACTCCGAGTCGCAGGGTGTCATCGCAGAACGCCACCACGATGCCGCGCGGGGCGGTCGACAGCGGGACGAAGCCGACCTTGACGGCGTCGGACATCAAGCAATCCTCCAAATTTCGACGTGATGAGCCGCCACGTCCGGCCGAAAACCTCAAGGACCAGACGCGGATGGCGGCAGTTCGGAACCCAACTTGGCAGCAGTATGACCTGCCCGGGCCGCGGCTGCCAAGCGCCGCGTGGCGGGCCAGTCACAATCATGAAATTTTGACCGTATTTTCGGGGCGCCACGCCACAGCCATTTTGTCGACGGATCAACGAGATGGTAATGATATTCACTGCTCTTGGAACGTCACGGCGACAGCGGCCTTGGGGGACCCGTTTTAAGGGGGGCTGCAGCGCTCGTTCCGGGACTGCTGATTGGGGATCGAGCGCAGACGATGGGGTCCATCGACAGGTACATCTTTCGCACGACGCTGGCGTCGTTCGCGTTGGTCCTGGTCAGCCTCACCGGCGTGATCTGGATTACGCAGGCGCTGCGCGGCATCGACCTGATGACCAGCCAGGGCCAGACGATCCTGACCTTCCTTGGCATCACCGGGCTCGTGATTCCCTCCCTGCTCGGCGTCATCGCGCCGATTGCGCTGATGATCGCGGTCTCGCACACGCTGAACAAACTCGCGACCGATTCGGAGATCATCGTCATGAACGCGGCCGGCATGTCGCCGATCCGGCTGTTCGTGCCGTTCGCCTATGCCACCTGCGCGGTGGCCGTGCTGGTGACGGTGATCGCCGCCTTCTTCGCCCCCGACGGCCTGCGCCGGATCAAGCAGTGGGATGCCGAGATCACCGCCGACGTGCTCGCCAACATCCTGCAGCCCGGGCGGTTCGCGCAGCTCGACCAGAACCTGACCATCCGGATCCGCGAGCGCCAACCCGGCGGCGAGCTGTCCGGCATCCTGATCGACGACCGCCGCGACCCCAAGGAGCGAATCACGATCATCGCCGAGAAGGGCACCGTCGTGAAGAATGCCGACGGCTCGTTCCTGGTGCTCGAGGACGGCAATCTGGAACGCTTCGAGCTCGGCAAGCGCGAGCCGGCGATGGTCGCGTTCGCCCGCTACGCCTTCGACATGTCGAAGTTTTCGAATCAGGGCCGCGACGTCACGCTCGGCATCCGCGAGCGCTATCTCTGGGAGCTGATGGCCCCCGCCGAGAACGATCCGATCTACAAGCAGATCCCGGGACAATTCCGCCAGGAATTGCACGACCGCTTCCTGGCGCCGATCTATCCGTTCGCCTTCGCGGCCCTCACCTTCGCATTCCTGGGCGCGCCGCGGACGACACGCCAGAGCCGCAACTTCTCGTTCGGCAGCGCCATCCTCGCCGTGTTCGGCGTCCGCATGGCGGGCTTCGCCTGCTCGGTCATGACGGTGAAGACGCCGATGGCGGCCCTGGTGCAGTACCTCATGCTGTTCGGCGTGCTCGGCCTCAGCATCTGGATCATCATCGGCGGCGTGGTGGTCGAGCCGCCGGCGCGGCTGATGGAAGCCATCAACCGCTCGAACGCGCGGATCGCGCGGCTGTTCGGAAGGCCGGCCACCGCATGAGCATGGTCACCAACACGCTCGGGCGCTATTTCGCCGGCCGCTTCCTGGTCTCGGCGGTCGGCGTGTTCGCGAGCATCTTCATCCTGCTCGTGCTCGTCGACTACATCGAGATGGTGCGCAAGACCTCCGGGCTCGCCTCCGCCTCGGCGCTGATGGTGGCGGAGACGTCGCTGTTCCGGGTGCCGCAATTGCTCGAGAAGATGATGCCGTTCTGCGTCCTGATCGGCGCCATGACCTGCTATCTCGCACTGTCGCGCCGGCTCGAACTCGTGGTGGCACGCGCAGCCGGGGTCTCCGCCTGGCAGTTCATCGCGCCGGCGCTGGCAAGCGCCATCGTGCTCGGGCTGATGGCCACGACCCTCTACAACCCGATGTCGGCCAATCTGCGCGAGCTCTCCAAGCGCATGGAGGCCGAGCTGTTCGGCGCGGCCCCCGGCGGCGGCGTGCAGGATGCGGCCGGCTTCTGGCTCAACCAGATCAACCCGGACGGCTCCGTGATCATCAATGCCGCCCGCAGCGAGCAGCAGGGCGTCCGCCTGACCGGACTGACCCTGTTCCGTTTTGATACGGACAAGCACTTCAAGGAGCGAATCGAAGCCCGCGAGGCGACCCTCGAAGAAGGCCGGTGGGTCTTCCGCTCGGTGCGCCGATTCTCCCTCGATGCGCCCCCTGTCGACGAACCGACGTTCATTCTTCCGACCAGCCTGACGCCGGCGCAGGTCCGAAACAGCTTCTCCACCCCCGAAACTGTGTCGTTTTGGCAACTGCCGACATACATCCGTTCGTCGGAGAGCTCAGGCTTCGCGACCGCGGGGTACCGACTGCAGTATCATAAGCTGATCGCGCAGCCGTTTTTGCTGGCTGCGATGGTCATGCTCGCTGCGTCCGTGTCGCTCAGGTTCTTCCGAATGGGTGGCGTACAGAAAATGGTTTTGAGTGGCGTGGGCGCCGGGTTTCTGCTCTACGTTCTGTCGAAAGTAACTGAAGATTTGAGCAAGGCTGAGTTGATGAATCCGATCGCTGCGGCGTGGTTGCCGGTGTTCGTCGGCGGCCTCACCGGTTTCATGGCTTTGCTCTACCAGGAGGACGGCTAGTGTCGTTCGTTGCCGTCCGTCAGACAGCGCTCGCCGCGCTTCGGCAGCATGCCGTTGCGCGCCGCGGTTGCGTGCGCGTGCGTCGCGCCGGGTCTGGCGTGCTTGGATTCGTTTTGGCCTGCGGGCTCGGCCTGATGGTTGCGGCTGCGACCGGGGTCGTGGCGCCGAGTCCTGCCGCCGCGCAGGGCTTCACCTACAATCCGCGCCCGCCCAAGGCGCCGCCGCCGCGCGTCGCCAACGACAACCAGATGCTGGTGCAGGCGACCGAGGTCGATTACGACTACAACAACTCGCGCGTGTCGGCGGTCGGCAACGTGCAGCTGTTCTACAACGGCACCTCGGTCGAGGCCGACCGGGTGATCTACGACCAGAAGACCAAGCGTCTGCATGCGGAAGGCAACATCCGCATGACCGACGCCGACGGCAAGATCACCTACGCCAACAGCCTCGATCTGTCCGACGATTATCGCGACGGCTTCGTCGATTCGCTGCGCGTCGAGACCGAGGACCAGACGCGGATGGCGGCGACCCGCGCCGACCGCTCGAAGGGCAATTACACCGTCTTCGAGAACGGCGTGTACACCGCCTGCGCGCCTTGCAAGGACGATCCGAAGAAGCCGCCGCTGTGGCAGGTCAAGGGTGCGCGCATCATCCACGACCAGACCGAGAAGATGCTGTATTTCGAGAACGCCCAGCTCGAGTTCTTCGGCGTTCCCCTGGCCTACATCCCCTACTTCTCGACGCCCGATCCGACCGTGAAGCGCAAGAGCGGCTTCCTGATGCCCGGCATCACCCAGACCGGCGGCTACGGCTTCGGCGTCGACATCCCCTATTACTGGGCGATCGCGCCGGATTACGACGCGACCTTCACGCCGCGCATCACCTCCAAGCAGGGCGTGCTGCTGCAGACCGAATTTCGCCAGCGCCTCAGCAATGGCAGCTACCAGGTGCGCCTGTACGGCATCGACCAGCTCGACCCCCAAGCCTTCGCCGGCCAGCCCGGCAACCGCCAATTCCGCGGCGGCGTCGACACCAAGGGCCAGTTCGCGCTCAACGACAAGTGGGTCTGGGGCTGGGACGGCATCCTGCTGTCCGACTACATGTTCCTGTCGGATTACCGGCTGGCGCAGTACCGCGACCCGTTCAACTCGTTCATGAGCCTCCCGACCGAAGCGATCTCGCAGCTGTATTTGACCGGCGTCGGCAGCCGCAGCTTCTTCGACGTCCGGGCGATCCACTATCTGAGCTTCTCAGGCAACCAGCAGACCGTGCCGGTGGTCTATCCGGTGCTGGATTACTCGAACGTGCTGAACTACCCCGTGTTCGGCGGCGAGTTCAGCTACAAGACCAACTTCGTCAATCTGAGCCGCCAGACGGCGGTGTTCGACCCGATCACGACCACGGCCAACACCGCCGGACTGTGTACGACGGTATCCGCCGATCCGCGGGCGCGCCTGCCCAACCAGTGCCTGCTGCGCGCCACGCCCGGCACCTACACCCGCCTGACTGCGCAGGCGGAGTGGCGGCGGTCGTTCACGGATCCCTATGGCCAGATCTGGACGCCGTTCGCGATCCTGCGCGCGGATGCGATCAACGCCAACGTCTCGAACCAGCCGGGCGTGGGCAACTTCCTGCAGACCGGCGACACCCAGGCACTGCGGCTGATGCCGACGGTCGGCCTGGAATATCGCTATCCGTTCATCAACGTTCAGCCGTGGGGCACCACGACGATCGAGCCGATCGCGCAAGTGATCATCCGTCCGAACGAGACCTATGCCGGCCGGCTGCCGAACGAGGACGCCCAGAGCATGGTGTTCGACGCCAGCAACCTGTTCAGCGTCGACAAGTTCTCCGGCTACGGCCGCGTCGAGGGCGGCGGCCGCGCCAATGTCGGCGTCCAGGCGACGACGCAGTTCGACCGCGGCGGCACCATCAACGTGCTGTTCGGCCAGTCCTACCATTTGTTCGGGATGAACTCGTTCGCGGTGCAGGATGCCAACAACACCGCCATCGGCTCCGGCCTGGACAAGAACGTCTCGGACTACGTGGCGCGTGTCGATTACTCGCCGAACCGCACCTACACGTTCAGCATGCGCAGCCGGTTCGACCAGCAGACCCTGAACATCCAGCGCTTCGAGGCGGAAGCCAAGGCGAATTTCGACCGCTGGTCGGTGGCCCTGACCTACGGCAACTATGCCGCCGATCCGGCGCTCGGCTATCTCGACCGGCGTGAGGGCATCCTCGGCAGCGGCTCGGTCAAGGTGGCGCCGAACTGGGTCGTCACGGGTGCAGCGCGCTGGGATCTGGCAGCCAACAAGATCAACCAGTATGTGATCGGCGCCGGCTATGTGGATGATTGTTTCGTGCTGGCTGCCAACTATGTAACGTCGTATAATTATACGGCAGGCACCACTCCTCCCGTTCTGAGCCATGCCTATATGCTCCAGATCGGACTCCGGACGCTGGCCAATTCCTCGTCCACGGGAACCGGGGCTGGGGGCCTTCAGTAGCGCGCGCCAGTCTCCGACGGGCCGCTCCGTGGGGTTCGAAAGTCCCTCGTCGGGAGCCGTGGCGCGGTTTCCAGTTGGATCAATAGCGACAGCGAAGCTTGGTCATGACGATCGCGTTCTCTCCTCGCCTTCGGGCCCTGGCCATCTGCACTCTTGCCGCACTCGTCTGCGGCATCGGAACGATGTCGGCTCGCGCCCAGAGCATCGTCGTCATGGTCAATGGCGATCCCATCACGGACTATGACATCGAGCAGCGCACCAAGCTGAACTTCCTGAGCACTCGCAAGCATCAGTCCCGCCAGGAGATCATCAACGAGCTGATCGACGACAAGGTGAAGATCAAGGAGGGCAAGAAGTACGGCGTCGAGCCGACTGCCTCCGACGTCGACCAGTCGTTTGCCGGCATGGGCTCTCGCATGCGGCTCAACCCGGAACAGTTGACCAAATCGCTGGAGAGCCAGGGCGTGCGGCCGGAGACGCTGAAGGCCCGCATCAAGGCCGAGATCGTCTGGAGCAGCCTGGTGCGCGGCCGCTACAAGGAGCGGCTGCTCGTCTCCGACAAGGACGTCGCCGCGGCTGTCGCCGCCGCCGGCGGCGACGGCGATCAGCAGGGCCAAGCGTTCGAGTACAAGATGCAGCCGATCGTGTTGATCGTGTCGAACTCCTCGAACCAGGGCTTGATGGAGGCACGTCACAAGGAGGCGGAGGCGCTGCGCTCACGGGTGCAGACCTGCGCCGAAGCCAACAACATCTTCAAGACGACGGCGAATGCGGTCATCAAGGAGATCGTCGTCAAGACGTCCGCCGACATTCCGCCGAATCTGCGCAAGCTGCTCGATGACACGCCGATCGGCCACCTGACTCCGCCGGAAGCGACACGGCAGGGCATTCAGATGGTGGCGCTCTGCTCGCGGACTCCGACCACGATCGACACGCCGAAGAAGCGCGAGATCAAGGAGCAGATGTACACCAAGAAATACGAGGCCACCTCCAAGGCCTATCTGCAGGAAGTCCGCAAGGCGGCGATGATCGAATATCGCTGATGACGAAGCCGCTCGCGCTGACCCTGGGGGAACCGGCAGGCATCGGCCCCGACATCACCCTGCAAGCGTGGCTGCGCCGCACCGAGCTCGGACTCCCCGCCTTCTACGTGCGCGGTGATCCGGCCTTCCTGGCTCAGCGCGCCAAGCTGCTCGACCTCCCCGTCACTGTGGACGAGGTTCGTCCCGAACAAGCGGCGCAGGCGTTTGCGACCGCGCTGCCCGTGGTCTCCACCGGGCACGCCGTGACGGCCCTGCCGGGCCGCCCGGACATGACGAGTGCCGAGGCGGCCATCGGCTCGATCCGGGAGGCCGTGGCCGACGTGAGGGCCGGACGCGCCAGCGCCGTCGTGACCAACCCGATCGCCAAGGCCGTCCTCTACCGCGCCGGCTTCTCGCATCCCGGCCATACCGAATTTCTCGCCGAGCTCGCCGCCGATGGTGGAGCCACGCCACAGCCGGTCATGATGCTGTGGTCGCCTGTTCTCGCCGTGGTGCCGGTGACGATCCACGTCGCGTTGCGCGATGCGATCGAACAGCTGACGAGCCCGCTGATCACGTCGACGACGCGAATCGTCGCGGCGAGCCTGCGTCGCTATTTCGGCGTGGCGCGGCCCCGCATCGCCATGTCGGGACTCAATCCGCATGCGGGCGAGGACGGCACGCTCGGCGGCGAGGAGGACACGATCATCGCGCCGGCGATCGCGACGTTGCGCAACGCCGGGCTCGACGTGAAGGGACCGCTGCCGGCAGACACGATGTTTCATGAAGCTGCGCGCAAGACCTATGACTGCGCCATCTGCATGTACCACGATCAGGCACTGATCCCGATCAAGACTCTGGCGTTCGACGAGGGCGTCAACGTGACGCTCGGCCTGCCCTTCATCCGCACCTCGCCCGACCACGGCACGGCCTTCGACATTGCCGGCAAGGGCACCGCCAATCCGGCGAGCCTGATCGCGGCGCTCGAGCTCGCGGCGCGCATGGCCAGCCAGTCGTCATGAGCGCGATCGACGACCTCCCGCCGCTGCGCGAGGTCATTCGCGAACATCAGCTGTCGGCGCGCAAGGCGCTCGGTCAGAACTTCCTGCTCGATCTCAATCTCACCGCCCGCATCGCGCGGGCCGCAGGTCCCCTGGAGGACGCCACCGTGGTGGAGATCGGCCCCGGCCCGGGAGGCCTGACGCGGGCGCTGCTCGCGCTCGGCGCCCGCCACGTGATCGCGGTCGAGCACGACGAGCGCGCGATCCCGGCGCTGCAGGCGATCGCCGACCGTTACCCCGGCCGGCTCGAAATCGTCTGCACCGACGCCCGCACCTTCGACGTCCGGCCCTATCTCGGCAGCACCAAGGCGAAGATCGTTGCCAACCTGCCCTACAACATCGCCACGCATCTCTTGATCGGCTGGCTTTCCGTAGAGCCGTGGCCGCCCTGGTACGACATGATGGTGCTGATGTTTCAGCGCGAGGTCGCCGAGCGCATCGTCGCGCGCGAGAACGAGGACGCCTATGGCCGGCTCGGCGTGCTCGCCAACTGGCGCTGCGAGACCAAGATCCTGTTCGACATCTCGCCGTCGGCCTTCGTGCCGCCGCCGAAGGTCACCTCGTCGGTGGTGCGGCTGGTGCCGCGCCCTTCGCCCGAACCATGCGACCGCCGCGCGCTCGAGCAGGTCGCGGCCGCCGCCTTCGGCCAGCGCCGCAAGATGCTGCGGCAGAGCCTGAAGTCGCTGCCGGCGGATCCCGTGCGGCTCGCGGCCGCCGCAGGCGTCGATCCCACCCGCCGCGCCGAGACCATTCCGGTTTCCGGCTTTGTTGCCATGGCCCGCGAATTGACCAATAGTCGCAACGAGAACAAGTCTTAATCAACAAGCATTTCAGGGAGTTTCATCATGGCGTTGATGCGCCGTCAGTCGCTCGTCAAGTTCGATGCACCGCTGTGCGAGACGATCGTCGAGACGCCGAAGCCGCAAGGCCGGGAAGTTCTGGTTCGCATCGAGCGCTGCGGCCTGTGCCACTCCGACCTGCATATCCAGGACGGCTATGCCGATCTCGGCAATGGCAAGCGACTCGACACCACACGCGGCATGACCCTGCCCTTCACGCTCGGGCATGAGATCGCCGGCGTCGTCGACGAGGTCGGACCCGATGTGCCGAAGGAGCTGATCGGCGCGCGCCGCGCAGTGTTTCCGTGGATCGGCTGCGGCCAATGCCGCGATTGCGCCAATGGCGACGAGAATTTGTGCGCCAAGCAGCGCTTCCTCGGCGTCTCGATCGACGGCGGCTTCGCCACCCACGTGCTGGTGCCGGATGCGAAATATCTGCTGGAATACGATCCGCTGCCGGTCAACCAGGCCGCGACGCTGATGTGCTCCGGCGTAACGGCCTATGGCGCGCTCAAGCGCCTCGTGGATCGGCCGCGCCAGCGCAATCTGCTGCTGATCGGACTCGGCGGCGTCGGCATGATGGGCCTGTCGTTCGCGCAGGCGATGTTCAAGCAACCGATCTCGGTGGCCGACCTCTCGGCGGCCGCGCGCGAGACCGCGCTGAAGAATGGCGCCACGATGGCCTACGATCCCGCTGAGCCGGATGTCGTCAAGCGCATCCTCAAGGAGACCGAGGGCGGCTTCGACGAGGTCGTCGATTTCGCCGGCAACGAGAAGTCGATGGCCTTTGCGGTGTCCGTCGTCGCACGCGGCGGCAAGATCGTCGTCTCCGGACTGATGGGCGGCCAGTTCACCCTGCCGATGGTTCAATGGGTGTACAAGCGCATGACCATCGAGGGCTTCATGGTCGGCACGCTGACCGAGGCGCACGAGTTGATGGCGCTCGCGCGCGCCGGCAAGATCAAGCCGCCGCCGATGCGCGAGGAGCCGATGGCTGACGTACAGAAGTGGATCGATGCGCTGCGCGCCGGCCATGTGGTCGGACGTGTGGTGCTGACGAACTGATCCGTCGCCTGTTGCGACATCGGACGCGGCGGCGGTGCTGCACCGCTGCCGCTGCTGCCAATCATTTGTCCACAAACGCAGAGGTTGTCGGTGTGACGCCCTTGATCCTTGAGGGTGAAAAACCAGGTCCATCTTCACCGATGTGACCGATTTGGCGCGATAGCGCGGCCAAAATCGCGGCGCGATGCAAACCCTCTTGTGGGAAAAAAGCCGCACTCGGACACGAAAGGATCGAGACAGAATTAATCCGGAATTGCGGCTCATTGCCACCCAACTTGTCTCCGAGAACGCGCCGTTGCGTAAGCGTATCCGGAGTCTTCAATGGCAAGCCGAACGGCAGGAGTTGCATTTGCCATTGCTGCCGGAATCGCTGGCACCGTCGTGCTCGTGCTGCCGCGCGTCGTCTTCGCGGCGGAGGAATGTCTGACCGAGCCGACGGGAGAGAAGTCCGACGCGCAACGCTGGTACTATCGTTTCGATCGTGGCACCAATCGGCGTTGCTGGTATCTGAAAGACGCCAACGGCAACCCCCGTGACGCCGCGGCACCGATACGGGCGACGCAGCAGCCGGCTCCCTGGGACTTCGCACAGCCCGCTCCACCCAAACTGACGCCAAGACGCACCGATGGCCCGGTCGTTCGCACCAGCGATGCCCTCGCAGAAGCGCCGCAGCCGCGGCTGCGTACCGATCTCGCCGTGCGAGGCACGCCGAAGCCGCAGACCCTCGCCACACGGACGACGCTGACGGCGTCGGACGCCAGCCTGCCGCGCAGCCTCGATAGCTCGCCCTGGCCCTCTGCCCCGCCGCAACAGGCTGACCCGATTGCAGCCGATGCGCCGCCGCCGGCGATGGCCGACGACGGCAATGTGGAGCCGGACGCGAATGCGGCGCCGGCTGCCGACGGGCCGATCATCGCACCCAAGCCGAGCAAGCCCGAAGCGCCCATCCACGTGCTCATGCTCGTGGTGATCGGCGCACTCGCGATTTCAGGACTGCTGGCGAGCGCGCTCTATCGGCTCAGCCGGATGGGACGGCGGCAACGGCGCAACGGCAGCTGGCACGCGGACGCAGTACGGATGCGCCGTGGTCGCATGAAGCCACGGTCCAAGGCGCCGCAGGGCGGGATGCGTGCGAACCGCGGCAGCATGCCGGCGGCACCATCCCATCCAGGCGGCAGCCGCGGCTCTCAGCCGGCTTCGGCGCTCGACCTCGCCAGCGCGCGGCTGTCCGCTTCAACGGACCAGATCGACCCCCGTGCACAGCGACCGGCGCCGTCTCCCCAGCATCAGGATCACCCGGCCGTGGCCGCTCGCCGACGCGACCGGGACGCGGCTGCGGAGATGCAACGGTCGCAGTCCACCGACGCAGTGTGGCAGGCGGTCGATGAGCTGGTGGATCGCGCAGCGGTGCGCCGGGCTGAGCCTTCCGGGGCACAGGCGGCTGCGGCCAACGTGCAGCCATCGCCGGCTGCCGCAATTGCTCCATCGCCTGCTGCTCCGGCGCAAGCACAACTGACGGCTGCCCAGATGGCCGCGGCGCAGGCCGCTGCCACCAAGATTGCAGCAGCCCAGGCGAGCGCCGCTGCCGCAGCCGCCTCGCAACGCTCGCCGACCTATGCGGCGCCGACCGCACCCGCCGAGCCCTGGCCGGCCGCGCAGCGAGTTGAACCTGCGAATCCCATCCGCGTCCAGGCGGCCGCACCGATGCCGCCACCCGCACCGCCACCGACGCAGGCTGGCACGAGCGCCGCCCCACCCGCCCCTGTCGACGTCAGCGAAATCGTGTCGGCGCTGCGCAAGGCCCGCAGCAGCGAAGCCGCGTCCCCCTCTGCCGGCGCCCCGATCGACGCCGCCAAGGTGATTGCCGCGTTGCTGGTATCGCGCGCGGCCAAGCGGCGTACCACGCAACCCGGCGAGGCTGGCGATGCTCCGGCTGCAGCGGTCCTCGCTGAGACGGCTCCGCCAGCGCGTGAGGACGCGGCCCCCCAGACCACGCCGGCGTCGCAACATCTGACGGATCGTCTGCGTGGCGGCCAGCCGGCCGCTCAGCCCGTTCCCGCGATGCCCGATCAACCCACGCGCGCGCCGTCGACAGCACCAGCCGATCCAGCGGCCGCACTGATCGAGACGCTTCGCGCGCACGCGGCACGACAACCGGCCCCTCAGCCTGACGATGACATCGCCGTGGCCGGACCCGCGATGATGTCGGAGGCCCCTGCCGCCGAAGACGATGAGTTCGACGATCCCGCGGCGGCGCTGATCAACCTTCTGCAGTCGCGCTTTTCATTGCCCGAAGACGAGCTGGAGGCAGAGCCGCAGCAGGAGGAGCACGAGGAGTTCTCCGTCGAGGCTCAGCAGAACGTCGCGCACATGCATGATGATCCCGCGGCCCGACTGATGAGTCTCCTGGAATCGCGGTCGTCGATCCCCGCCGCGCTCCCCATCGACAGACCGCAGGCGCAGCGGGCGCAGCAGCAGCGCCCCCTGTTCGTGCCGACGCCGTTCGAGGACCCGGCGACCCCGCCGCTCGACTTCATTCCGCGGCCGCCGGCGCTGCGGCCGCGGCCGCGCAACATTCAGCAGGATGAGTCGCTCGACGGCATCCAGGACATCCTGGCGCGCCTCGGCCGACGGGCGTGACAGGCGCCTCAGCTTTCGAGCTGGCGCTGCAACTCGCGGACGAAGGTCGTCAATCCGGTCCGGCGCTCGCGCTTCAGGCGCTCTGCCTTGAGGATCGACTGCACCTCGGCAAACGCATCGTCGACGTTGCGGTTGATGACGATGTAGTCGTACTCCGCCCAATGGCTCATCTCGTGACTGGCGCGGCTCATGCGCCCGCGTATGACCTCATCGGAGTCCTGCGCACGCGTATGCAGCCGCTTCTCGAGATCGGCGGCGGACGGCGGCAGGATGAACACGCTGACGACGTCCTGCCGCGCCTTCTCGCGCAGTTGCTGCGTGCCCTGCCAGTCGATGTCGAACAGCACATCCTGGCCGCCGGAGAGCGCCGCTTCGACCGGCGCGCGTGGCGTGCCATAGCGGTTGTCGAACACGGTGGCCCATTCGAGCAGCTCGTTGCGCTTGGCCATGTCCTCGAAGCGCGCCCGGTCGACGAAGTGATAGTCGCGGCCGTCGATCTCACCGGGGCGCATCGGACGCGTCGTCGCCGATACCGACATCCGCAAGCCCGGCATGCGCTCGATCAGCAGGCGCGACAGCGTCGTCTTGCCTGCCCCCGAAGGCGATGACAGCACGAACATCAGGCCGCGCCGCTCGACCCCATCGAAGCTTCCGTCGTGAGCCGCCATGGATCACTCCAGATTCTGAACCTGTTCGCGGAACTGCTCGACCACGGTCTTCATCTCGAGGCCGATGTTCGTCAGCTCGATATCGTTCGACTTCGAGCAGGTGGTGTTGACCTCGCGATGGAATTCCTGGGCGAGGAAGTCGAGCCGGCGGCCGACAGGCCCGCCCTTGCCGAGCATCTCGCGCGCCTGCGCGATGTGCGAGGCAATGCGGTCGAGCTCCTCCCGCACGTCGGCCTTGGCCGCGATCAGCAGCGCCTCCTGCGCCAGGCGATCGGGATCGAAACGATCGGAGGTCTCGAGCAGGGCTGCCACCTGCTCGGCCAGCCGCGCCTTGATCGCCTCGGGCTTGCGGCCCGGCGATGCCTCCGCCTTTTTCGCCAGCGCCTCGATCTCGTCGACGCGCTGATTGAGGATTTGTCCGAGTGTGCCGCCCTCGCGCCGGCGCATCTCGACGAGATGCTTCAGCGCGGTCTCGAACGCCGCGATCGCCGCCTCCTTGGCGGCCTTGTCCTCGGCCTCGTCACTCTCCGGCTCCGCCACCTCGATCACGCCCTTGATCGACAACAGTCCATCGATGCTCGGTGCGACCGCGTCGATCCGGCCCGCAAGCGAGCTCGCCATCTTCACCACCGCAGCCAGCACGTCCTCGTTGATTCGCACCGTCGACCCGGTCTCGGTGCGCTTGACGGTGAGATTCGCATAGACGGTGCCGCGCGACAGGACTTCCGTTGCGCGCTTCTTGGCGAAGGCCTCGACCTCGTCCCAGCCCTGCGGCAACCGCACCCGGATGTCCAATCCCTTGGCGTTGACCGACTTCAACTCCCACTCGAACGAGTAGGGACCGCTTGCTCCGTGGCTACGGGCAAAGCCGGTCATGCTCGACAGCGCCATTTCGTACATGTCTCCGGCACATTGGGAACGAGGACAGACTCAGCCCCCGCCAAAAGTGCGCGAACCTTACGGCCTTTTGGGCAAATGTTAAGCCCGGTTCTGCGCGGCCGACATGCGTGGGAAATTATTGCTGAACGACCGGCGGGCTCGGCTGCGCCGCCCCCTGACGGGCGCCATTGCCAGGTGCGGCCCCCGGTGCAACTCCGCCGGTGGCGCGGTTGGCCGGCGGCTTCTTTGCCGCTGCGGGAGCCCGTGGGGCCGCCGGATCGGCCGCGCCGCCCGCGACGGCAGGCGGCGCCTCGTCGGGCTCGACCGTGTCGTTCTGGGTCTGCCGCTCCATCGCCCTGAGCTTGGCGACGTTCTTCTGGTGCAGGTCGTAGGTTTCAGTGAACGCATGGCCGCCGGTGCCGTCGGCGACGAAATAGAGATCGCGCGTGCGCGCCGGATTGGCCGTCGCTTCCAGCGAGGCGCGGCCGGGGTTGGAGATCGGTCCCGGCGGCAGGCCCTCGATCACATAAGTGTTGTAGGGCGACGGCTGGGTGATCTCGCTGCGCTTGATCGGACGGCCCAGCGTGCCCTTGCCGCCAACCAGACCATAGATGATGGTCGGATCGGACTGCAGCTTGATCCTCTGCTTCAGCCGGTTGACGAATACGGCGGCCACCCGGCTGCGCTCGTCGGGCTTGCCGGTCTCCTTTTCGACGATCGAAGCCAGCGTCACCAGCTGCTCCGGCGTCCTGACCGGCAGATCCGGACTACGCCGTTCCCAGATCTCGGCCAACACCCGCTTCTGCGCCTGCTGCATGCGCTGCACGACCTGGTCGCGGCTGGTGCCGCGCGGGAACTTGTAGGTCTCCGGCAACAACGTGCCTTCGCGCGGAATCTCGCGGACGCTGCCGGTGAAGATCTCGTTTTCGGACAGGCGGGCCACGATCTGCTCTGACGTCAGGCCCTCGGGCACGGTCACCGAATGCTGCACGACCTTGCCTTCGACGATGACGCCGATCACGTCGCGCAACGACGCATTCTTCTGGAACGCATACTCGCCCGGCTTGAGGTCGGAACTGGCCTTCAGGGCATAGACCCCACCAATGAAGATCCACGGATTGACGTCGATCACGCCTTCACGCGCGAGTACGTCGGCAATATCGCGTTTACCCGCGCGCTGCGGGATATTGACGATCTTGTCCTCCTGCAGCGGTCCTGCCGCTTCGAGGATCTGCCGTCCATAATAGTAGGCCGCGCCCACGCCGAGCATGGCCAGGATGAGCAAGGTGATGATCGCATTGCCGACCACCACGAACGGATTGCGGGCGCGGTCGGAGCGGCGCGGCGGCGGCGGCACGCGTTCCGGCTCCAGCGCTGCGCGCGGGCTGCGGGGTGAGATGGGCGGCCGTTCACTCATCGATGCAACCTTCAGTCCTGTCGCTCTCGTCGTGGCCGTGCGCTCCCCAACGCAAGCGACCTGAAGTCCACGCCCAATTTAACGATTCGTCATGTCGTCATCGAATACGGCGAAAAGGTGTTTTCGCCGGGCCTCACCGCCATGCGCATCCACTTACCGCATCGGCGCCGAAGGCCGACCTGCGAAGGACACGCGAAGTCTTGGGTTCTAGTGTGGCTGCAGTCGGATATCCACGTGACCAAGCGACAATCGGCCCGAGCGGCATCCGTCCTTCCGCACTAGTTCGCCACGCGCCGCAAAACCACCGACGCGTTGGTGCCGCCGAAACCAAACGAGTTTGACAGCGCCACGTTGATCTCGCGTTTGCGAGGCGCATGCGGCACGAGGTCGATCGCGGTCTCCACCGACGGGTTCTCCAGATTGATCGTCGGCGGAGCGATGTTATCCCGAATCGCGAGAATGCTGAAGATCGCTTCGACGGCGCCCGCAGCTCCCAGGAGATGACCGATCGACGATTTGGTCGAGGACATCGAGATCTTCGACGCGGAATTGCCGAGCAGACGCTCGACGGCGCCGAGCTCGATCTCGTCGCCGACCTGCGTCGAGGTGCCGTGGGCGTTGATGTAGTCGAGATCGGCTGCCGTGATGCCGGCACGCTTCAAGGCGGCACTCATGCTGCGAAAGCCGCCGTCGCCGTCCGGAGATGGCGAGGTGATGTGATAGGCATCTCCGGACAGTCCGTAGCCGGAGACTTCGGCGTAGATCCGCGCGCCGCGTGCCTTGGCGTGCTCATACTCCTCGAGCACGACCACACCGGCGCCCTCGCCCATCACGAAGCCGTCGCGGTCCTTGTCGTAAGGGCGCGATGCCCGCTCGGGCGTCTCGTTGAATCCGGTCGACAGCGTGCGCGCCGCGCAGAACCCGGCCATGCCGATTCGGCAAATCGGCGATTCGGTGCCGCCGGCGACCATGACATCGGCATCGCCGAGCGCGATCAGGCGGCTGGCGTCGCCGATCGCATGCGCGCCGGTCGAGCAGGCGGTGACCACCGAATGATTGGGGCCCTTGAGCCCGTGCTCGATCGAGACATAGCCCGAGGCGAGGTTGATCAGACGTCCGGGAATGAAGAAGGGCGACACTTTGCGCGGACCGCGCTCCTTCAGGAGGATCGCAGTGTCGGCAATGCCCGAGAGGCCACCGATGCCGGACCCGATCAACGTGCCGGTGGCGCAGCGGTCCTCTTCCGTTGCCGGATGCCAGTTGGCGTCATCGAGCGCCTGACGCGCCGCAGCCATCGCGAAAATGATGAAATCGTCGACCTTGCGCTGGTCCTTCGGCTCCATCCACTGGTCGGCATTGAAGGTGCCGTCGGAGCCATCGCCGCGCGGCACCTGACAGGCCACCTTGGCGGGAAGATCGGAGACATCGAACGACTCGATCAAGCGCGCACCGCTCTTGCCCTGAAGGATGCGCTGCCAGGTCGTTTCCACACCACAGCCAAGCGGCGAAACCATGCCAAGGCCAGTGACGACAACCCGCCTCATGTTCGTTTCTCCAGACCCGACCTTGAGCGCTTGTGGATCGGCTGACTGCCGTCGCCGCACCTCGGGTCAATTGTTCGAGTAACACGTTCTGGCCAGGCAGCGCGTCCGAATCGTCCGTCGCCGGCCGCCAGATGACGGCTCATCGCGACGCCGCCAACAGCAAGAAACCGGTCGACCGCACAAGACGGATCGGCCGGTTTCGCGCAACTTCGCTAGAGCGTCAGCTCTTGGCGTTCTTCTCGAGGAACTTGGTGGCGTCGCCGACAGTCAGGATCGTCTCCGCGGCGTCGTCCGGAATCTCGCAACCGAACTCTTCCTCGAAGGCCATGACGAGCTCGACCGTGTCGAGGCTGTCAGCACCGAGGTCGTCAATGAAGCTCGCGTTGTCGACCACTTTCTCGGGCTCGACACCAAGGTGTTCGACCACGATCTTCTTAACCCGCTCGCCAATCTCACTCATCGTTCAACCTCGTGCTTGTTCCTTTAAGACCCGACCCCCGGATGATCCGCATCACCCCGGCCGCTAAACTTCCTTCGCGATCGCGCAAAACCAGATTTGCCCCGCAGCGCCCCTTTACCGAAATTTGGCGGACGACTTGCGGTCCGAAAACTTCGGAAACGGGGCCACTCACAAACTCCAATCCACACTCTCCATGAGGCCGGTACGCCTCCGATCCAGAGCGCTCAAACAGAAACCCGGATCAGCAGCACCAGTCGACGGAGGCCCGGCGAACGATGGTAGCTCGCCCCGCCAATATACAGGGTTTGGAAATCCTGCAATGGCGTTCTTCGTGCCCCCATCAGCCGCCCGGTTACCATACACGCGAATCATTGACCACACGGCCCGGTATGGTGGTCGCGACGTCTTTTCGCCGCATTCCGAGCCGCGGCAGAGCCTAGATCATGGCCATGCCGCCATTGACGTGGATGGTCTGGCCCGTGACATAGGCCGCCTCGTTTGAGGCGAGGTACACCGCAGCTGCAGCAATGTCCTCGGGCGTGCCCAACCGCGCCGCCGGCACCTTGGCGAGGATCGACTCGCGCTGCTTCTCGTTCAACGCGTCGGTCATCGGTGTCTTGATGAAGCCCGGGGCGATGCAGTTGGCGGTCACGCCGCGCTTGGCATATTCGGCACCGAGCGTCTTGATCATGCCGATGATGCCGGCCTTGGACGCCGTGTAATTGCCCTGCCCCGGATTGCCGGTGACGCCGACGATCGAGGTGATCGCGATGATGCGGCCGAAGCGCTTGCGCATCATCAGCTTGGTGGCGGCACGCGAGAGGCGGAATGTCGCGGTCAGGTTGACCTTGATCACTTCGTCCCAATCCTCGTCGCGCAGCTGCACGAACAGGTTGTCGCGGGTGATGCCGGCGTTGGCGACGAGAATGTCGACCTGCCCCATGGCCTGTTCGGCGGCCGGTACCAGCGCCTCGACCTCGGCCGTATCCGACAGATTGCAGGGCAGCACGTGCACGCGGCTGCCCAGCTCGCCCGCGAGGGTCTCGAGCACCTCGCGCCGGGTGCCGGAAACGGCCACGGTCGCTCCCTGGGCATGCAATGCCTTGGCGATCGCATTGCCGATGCCGCCGGTCGCGCCGGTGACCAGCGCGGTCCTGCCACTCAGATCGAACATCAAACTCTCCTCAATGCCGCTGCACGCAGCCCCTTACGACGTTTTGGCCGCCGCCAAGGCATCCTTGGCGGCCGCAATGTCCGCCGGTCCGCCGACGGCGACACCGACCGCACCGTCCGCGATCCGCTTGACCAGGCCGCTCAGCACCTTGCCGGCGCCGATTTCGAAAAACCGCGTCACGCCCTGGCTCGCCATATAGGCGATCGATTCGCGCCAGCGCACCGTACCCGTGACCTGCTCGACCAGGCGACGGCGAATCTCGTCGGGATCACTGATCGGCGCCGCGAGCACGTTCGAGACCAGCGGCGCGGCCGGCGCCTTGATGGTGACCCTGGACAGCGCCTCCGCCATGACGTCCGCCGCCGGCTGCATGAGCTTGCAATGGAACGGCGCGGAGACCGGCAGCAGCATGGCGCGCTTGGCGCCCTTGCCGCGCGCGATCTCGACCGCGCGGTCGACGGCGGCCTTGTTGCCGGACACCACCACCTGCCCTCCGCCATTGTCGTTGGCGGCCTGGCAGACCTCGCCCTGGGCCGCCTCGTCGGCGACAGCCACGGCGGCTTCGTAATCCATCCCGAGCAGCGCGGCCATGGCGCCGACGCCCACCGGAACGGCCTTCTGCATGGCGAGACCGCGCGTCCGCAGCAGGCGGGCGGTGTCGGCGATGGTCAGGCTGCCGGCAGCCGCGAGTGCCGAATATTCGCCGAGGGAGTGGCCGGCGACGAAGGCCGCATCACGCCCGACCGAGAACCCCGCCTCGGCCTCCAGCACCCGCAAGGTTGCCATCGAAACCGCCATCAGGGCGGGCTGGGCGTTCTCGGTCAATTGCAGGGTTTCGGCCGGGCCTTCCCAGATGAGGGCGGTCAGCTTCTCGCCGAGGGCGGCGTCGACCTCCTCGAACACGGAGCGGGCGACCGGGAAGGCGTCCGCGAGCGCCTTGCCCATGCCGACGGCCTGGGACCCCTGCCCCGGAAAAGTGAATGCTGCCGTCATGGCCGCCCCCTGAACGTTCCAAAATCCCTGGAATTGAGTAGCTTTGGCCGGAAAGACACTGGCAAAGGCTGGGATGTCAAGCGCGTGACGGGCGCAATTCGACCACTTTCCCTTGCCTTGGCGCCGAAAATCGGTATAAGGCCCGCCATCCGTGGATCCCGAGCCGGGAGCTGAACGGACGGTCCCAGCAAATTAACCTTGCTCGATCCTGGGGATGTATCTCCTCCAGGATGTCCAGGCGACTTTGGTGGGGCAGGGCCAGTCGGCCCGTCGTCCCGTGTTCCCGCCTTCTGAGCTGACGTCTGCGAGTCCTTTCCACAAGGGCTCGAAGGGCTTGACGCCGGGATCTGCGCAACATGGAAAGGACAGCCATGCCTCTTTATGAGCATGTTTTTCTCGCGCGTCAGGACGCGAGCACCCAGCAGGTGGAAGAACTGACGGCCCAGATGACCGGCATCGTCGAAGGTCTCGGCGGCAAGATCACCAAGACCGAGAATTGGGGCGTTCGCTCCCTCACCTACCGCATGAACAAGAACCGCAAGGCGCACTTCGTGCTGCTCAACATCGACGCGCCTTCGGCGGCGATCGCCGAGATCGAGCGTCAGGAGCGGATCAGCGAGGACGTGATTCGTTACCTGAGCGTCCGCGTCGACGAGCTCGAGGAAGGTCCGTCGGCGATGATGCGCAAGGCCGATCGCGACCGTGAGCGCGACGACCGTGGCGGCGGCTTCCGTGGTGAGCGCGATGGCGGCGGTTTCCGCGGTGATCGTGGCGACCGTGGTGATCGCGGTCCCCCGCGCCGTCCCCGTGACGAAGAAACTGCGGACGAGGAGTAAGATCAATGGCTGAAGCCCCCGCACGTCGCCCGTTCTTCCGCCGCCGCAAGACCTGCCCGTTCTCCGGGCCGAACGCGCCGAAGATCGACTACAAGGACTCCAAGCTGCTGATGCGCTACGTGTCCGAGCGCGGCAAGATCGTGCCGAGCCGCATTACGGCCGTCTCGGCAAAGAAGCAGCGCGAGCTCGCGCGCGCCATCAAGCGCGCCCGCTTCCTCGGCCTGCTGCCCTACGTCATCCGCTGATTGCGGACCTCGGACCGGCGGCCCCGCGCCGCCGGCTCCTCTCGTTGAATTCTCATAAGGCTTCCGGGTCGTCCGGTCGCCGATGGTTGGGGCCATCACGCCTCTAACCGCTCGAAGGGAGCGGGACAGCTGATGATCGGAACGCTTCTCATCGCGCTCGCGGCAGGCGCTGCCTCCGCGGTCATGTTCGCCTCGACCGGGTCGGGCGTGATGACGGCGCTCGTGCTTGCGCTGCTCGCGCCCGTGCCGCTGCTGGTCGCCGCGATCGCCTGGGGCCGGCCTTGCGCTGTCATCGGCGGTCTCGTGGCAACCGCTTGCGTGCTGGCCATCTTCGGCTTCGATCGCGCTCTCGCCTTTGCCGTCTCCGTGACGCTGCCGGCCTGGTGGCTCGGCCACCTCGTCCTGCTCGGCCGTCCGACGACCAGCCCGTCCGGCCAGGATGGCATCGAATGGTATCCGCCCGGCCATATCCTGCTGTGGATCGCGGTGATCGCGGCGCTGATCGCCGCGTTCTCCTTCGGCACCGACATGACGGCCACCAATCAGGGTCTCAGGCGGCTGCTGTCGCGCGTGCTCGGCAATACCGTCACGTCGACCGACGCGGTCGACATTCCCCGGCTGATCGAGCTCTTGGTCTTCATGGCGCCGCCCATGGCCGCGGTGATCATGACCACGATCCTGTCGCTCAACGTTCTGGCAGCCGCAAAGATCACGGCGATCTCCGGCCGGCTGATGCGCCCATGGCCTCGCCTGCGTGACACCAAGCTGCCGCTGATGACGCTTCCGGCGCTGTTTGCGATCATCGCCTTCTGCTTCCCAGGCGGACTGATCGGCATGTTGGCGCGGATCGCCGCCGCAGCGCTGCTGACCGCCTATGCGCTGACCGGCTTCGCGGTCCTGCATACGCTGACCTTGCCACTGCGCACCCGGCCGCTCTGGCTCGGCCTCGCCTACGCGCTGATGCTGACCTTCATCTGGCCGATCCCCATGCTGGCGATGATCGTCCTCGGCCTCGCCGACGCCGCCTTCGACCTCCGCCACCGTTTCGGCCCGCGGCAGCCGCCGCCTTTGCCGGTGCCGTAAAGGTTCAACCTCACACCAACCGCTTCCGAACATCACAAGGAGAACATCGATGGAAGTCATTCTGCTGGAACGTGTCGCCAAGCTCGGCCAGATGGGCGAGATCGTGAAGGTCAAGGACGGGTTCGCCCGCAACTTCCTGCTGAAGCGCAAGAAGGCGCTGCGGGCGACGGCCGAGAACAAGGCCAAGTACGAGGGCATGAAGGCCGATCTCGAGGCCAACAACATCAAGGCCAAGGGCGAGGCGGCCAAGGTCGCCGAGAAGATCGACGGCCGCGACATCGTCATCATCCGCCAAGCCTCAGAATCCGGCCAGCTGTTCGGCTCGGTCTCGGTGCGTGACATCGTCGCCGCGCTGGCCGCCGACGGCATCACCGTCAGCCGGCCGCAGGTCTGGCTCGACGCCCCGATCAAGACGATCGGCAAGCAGACGATCACCATCGCGATCCACCCGGAGGTCGAGACCTCGGTGACCGTGACGGTCGCCCGCAGCGCCGACGAGGCCGAGCGCATCAAGCGCGGCGAGGACATCTCGACCCGCCAGGAGGACCGCGACGCCGCCGCCGAAGCGATTGCCGCCGCCGGCGAGTTCTTCGATCCGGAGGCCCAGGACGAGGGCGCTGCCGGCGAGCCCGCGCAGCAGTAAGCGCACTCAGCCCATTTGCGGAAAAGCCCGGCTCAACGAGCCGGGCTTTTTCATCTTTTCATTGTCGTCTCACCGCGAGGGCGAGGACGGAACCGAGGGATCCGACGGCACCGACTGGGCCGTGGCCGGCGCCGGCGTCACCGGTGGGACCGGATCGGCCCGCAGCGCCGGGGCGGCGTCGCTCGATCTCGCCGGCTCGACCCGCGGCGGCTCGGAGCCGGCGGCGCTGTCCTCTCGCGACGGCGACGGCCGGGTCGCACCGGTCGGCTCGCCGCGCGTCTCCTCCGCAGCCGAGCCCTCCTGGGCCGGCTTCTTGCGCTTGCCGAGCCTACCCTTCTTCGCGGGCGCGCTGCCCTCGCCGTCGGCCGGCGCAGCGGTTGGATCCGCTGCCGCGTCGGGCTTCGCCTCGGCCGGCGCGGAGCGCTTGGAGTGATGACCCGAACGGCGGCGCGGCTCGCCTGGGCTGGCAGCAGCATCCGCGGCGGCTGGCTTCGCCTCCGACGGCTCGGTGGCGGCCGACCGGGCGCGGCGCTCGGACCGCGTCTCCTTGCCGTCCTTGGCCGAATGGCCCGTGTAGCGCGCATCCGCAGCGCCGTTCGCAATCAGGTAGTTGGCGAGCACGCCGGCCATCTCGGGGCTCGTCGTATAATGCTGGCGCAGAAACCCGGGCAGCGAGCCGGCCGAAGTGTTCTTGACCAGGCCGCGCGGCGACTTGTGGCAGACCACGCAGGTCCCGTTGTAGATCTGCGCAGGACTCTTGCCCGCATCGAGATTTTCCTGCGCAACGGCGGCCCCCGCAAAGCCCATGCAGAACACCGCCACCACCGTCGCCAAATTGAGCGCTCGGCCCACCATTCTCATTCTCCAGCTATGGTTTCGCCCACACGGCGCCGCCCCCGCGCGACATCCGCTGCCGTGTTTCCTCTCGCTATCAGCCGAACGTGACAGCGGACGTTGCGGTCGCTCCACGCCCTCGATGGCGATTCCTTCGGACCTCGTCCGGCGGTCAGATGCCGGACACCGGCCAAAAGGCCGGCGGCCGCGGCCTTTTTAACGGATTGCGGAGCGAATGAAAGCGCACAGATGTTCCTGCGCTGAGATGTCCATCGATCAATGACATGACGGAATATCGGCTTTGTGTTCATGGCAGTGGCGTCGGCTTGTGCCCGCTGAGTAACATAACAAGGTGATGATAGGGAACCAATCGGTTCTCGATGCGTCGAGTGCGACGGCCGGGAAAGTCAACAACTCACGGGATGGCTCGTTGGGTGGTGTGGATGGACCGTTTGCTGCGAAGTCTGTTGAGTAGCTTCATCTGCCGTGGGTCGATCAGCTTTACGACCGCCAGCGGCACGACGTTCAGCTGCGGGGATGGAACCGGTGTTCCCGTGGCGGCACGATTTCTGACCCACGAAGCCGAGCGCCGGCTTCTGGCCAATCCCGAGCTCGCGCTCGGCGAGATCTATATGGACGGCTCGTTCGTGGTCGAACGGGGATCGATCGCGGATCTGTTGTCGATCGTGATGAGCCAGCCGGCCGTGGTGCCCGACTGGGCAAAACCGCAATGGTGGCTGCGCTACCTGGCCCGCCATCTGCGCCAGCTCAACGTCAGGGGACGCGCGCGCCGCAACGTCGCCCATCATTACGATCTCGACGGCCGGCTGTATTCGCTGTTCCTCGATGCCGACCGGCAATATTCCTGCGCCTATTTCGAGACGCCGGACGCGACGCTGGACGAGGCCCAGCTCGCCAAGAAACGTCATCTGGCGGCCAAGCTGCTGATCGGCCGCCGCCATCGCATCCTCGACATCGGCTGCGGCTGGGGCGGGCTTGGACTCTACCTGGCTGAGATGTGTGATGCCGACGTGACCGGCGTGACCTTGTCGGCCGAGCAGTTGCAGGTTGCCGAGGCCCGCGCGGCCGAACGTAACCTCTCCGCCTCCGCCCGCTTCCTGCTGCAGGATTATCGCGACGTGCCCGGCACCTTCGACCGCATCGTCTCGGTCGGCATGTTCGAGCATGTCGGGGTCGCCTTCTACGACACCTTCTTTCGCCGCTGCGCCGAGCTGCTCGCGGACGACGGCGTCATGCTGCTGCATTCGATCGGACGCTCCGGGGGGCCGGATGCGACCAATCCATGGATCGCCAAATACATCTTCCCCGGCGGTTACATCCCAGCCCTCTCGGAGGTGCTGCCGGCGATCGAGCGCGCCGGGCTGCTCGTCTGCGACATCGAGATCCTGCGGCTGCACTACGCGGAGACCCTGAAGGCGTGGCGCGAACGCTTCATGGCCCGGCGCGACGAGGCCGTGCAGCTCTATGACGAGCGCTTCGCGCGAATGTGGGAGTTCTACCTGGCGATATCGGAGATGGCGTTCCGCAAGCAGAACCTGATGAATGTCCAGATCCAGCTGACGAAGCGCCAGGGCGTCGTGCCGATGACGCGCGACTACATTCCCCGTGAGGAGACGCGGCTGCGGGCGCGCGAGCGCGGCAGCCGTCCGGCGCTGCGGATGGCGGGGGAGTAGCGCGCGCGGCCCGGGACGACAGCGGAGGGCGGCATCAGCGCGATGGTCTTGCAGAGACGGACGCCCGCATTCGCTCGGCAGCGCCGCGCCGGGCTCGCGTTCAATTTTGAGACGCGCGGTGGACAGGTTGCGTCTCGCGCGCGAGATCACGCCCATCCGACTCAAATTTTCAAACAAATCGTGCGGTCTGTGAACTGGCTCACAGACCCCGGGAAAGCCTGGCCGTAGTGTCCCCGCATGTCCCAGAGCCCCACCAGAGCCATGTTGGAACCGCAGACCGACTTCAGCACCGACTACGCGCTGATTGCCGCCGGCGTGGGTGCCTCCCTCCTCGCCCTCCTCTATCTGCTGCTGGTCTGACGTCCCGCTCGGATCCGCTGGCGGCCGTGGCGCGCATGGGCGTGCCGGCTCCCGTTCCCATATCGCAGAACTGTCGAACGATCGCGTTCCCTGATTGCAGCGGCGCGTCGCTCCCGCCTGCGCGGCGTTGAGTCCCGCCGGTTCCGTCAAGCGCGACATCTGGCGAGTCCGGATTCATCCACCAGATTTACCGGACGGTGAATAGCGCTCAGCTTTCGCTTCCGCTTCGCGCGCGACTGGCGCTTTATCCCCTCCCCTTCAAAGCTGCTAAACACGCGGTCATGGCACTCACCGATTCGAACGTTCACAAGCTGGCGCCGGCTGACGCAGCAACGCCGGCCTATCGCAGCGCTCCTCACAACATCGAGGCGGAACAGGGTCTGCTCGGCGCGATCCTGGTCAACAACGACGCGTTCTATCGCGTGTCCGACTTCCTCGAGCCGAAGCATTTCTTCGAGCCGCTGCACCAAACCGTGTTCGAGACCGCGTCCAGCCTGATCCGGATGGGCAAGGTCGCGACGCCCGTGACCTTGAAGACGTTCCTGCCCGCCGACGTCGACATCGGCGGCATGACCGTCGGGCAATATCTGGCACGGCTCGCGGCCGAAGCGACCACGATCATCAACGCCCAGGACTATGGCCGCACCATCTACGACCTGTCGTTGCGCCGCGACCTGATCGGCATCGGCGAGGACATGGTCAACGTCGCCTACGACGCGCCGGTCGACTTCGCGCCGCGCAACCAGATCGAGGACGCCGAGCGCCGGCTGTACGAGCTCGCGGAGTCCGGACGCTACGACGGCGGGTTCCAGAAATTCTCCCAGGCGCTGACGACCGCGCTCGACATGGCCGCCAAGGCGTTCCAGCGCGACGGCAAGCTGTCCGGCATCTCGACGGGCCTGCGCGATCTCGACGCCAAGATGGGCGGCCTGCAGCACTCCGACTTGATCATCCTCGCCGGCCGTCCGGGCATGGGCAAGACCTCGCTCGCCACCAACATCGCCTACAACGTCGCCCAGGCCTATGTGCCCGAATTGCAGCCCGACGGCACCTATCGGGCCGCCCAGGGCGGCGTGGTCGGGTTCTTCTCGTGCGAAATGAGCGGCGAGCAGCTCGCCACCCGTATCATCGCCGAGCGCAGCGGCATTCCGTCGAGCCACATCCGCCGCGGCGGCATCACCGAGGCCGATTTCGAGAAGCTGCGCGAATGTTCGATCGAGCTGCAGTCGCTGCCGTTCTATGTCGACGAAACCGGCGGCATCTCGATCGCGCAGGTGATGGCGCGCGCCCGCCGCCTGAAGCGCCAGAAGGGCCTCGACCTCCTGGTGATCGACTACATCCAGCTGCTGTCGGGCTCGGGCAAGCGTGGCAACGACAACCGCGTCCAGGAAATCACCGAGATCACCACCAGCCTGAAGGCGCTGGCCAAGGAGCTCAGCGTTCCGATCATCGCGCTGTCGCAGCTGTCGCGCCAGGTCGAGAACCGCGAGGACAAGCGGCCGCAGCTGTCGGACCTGCGTGAATCCGGCTCGATCGAGCAGGACGCCGACGTCGTGCTGTTCGTGTATCGCGGCGAGTACTACCTCGCCGCCAAGGAGCCGCGCCCCGGCACCGAGGAGCACCAGAAGTGGCAGATGGAAATGGATCTGGCGCTCGGCAAGGCCGAAGTCATCATCGGCAAGCAGCGCCACGGTCCGACCGGCACGGTCGAGCTGCACTTCGACGCCTCGGTCACGCGCTTCGGCGACCTCGCCCATGACGGCCTGCCGCCGCAGCATCACGACTATTGACCGTGTGCTGTTGAACCGGGACGCTGCACCGCGTAAAAGCGCGACATGAGCGTTCCCGATCTGAAACCCGCCGCTGATCAGCCCGCCCCCGGTCCTGAGGAGGTCCAGGTGCCCGCCAGCGCCACCGGCGTGCTGACGATCGATCTCGACGCGCTCGCCGCCAATTGGCGCAAGCTGGAAAAGACCGCGGTGCCGGCCGAATGCGCCGGCGTGATCAAGGCCGACGCCTATGGCTGCGGCATCCCGCAGGTGGCGCGCACGCTCGCGGCCGCCGGCTGCAAGACCTTCTTCGTCGCGACGCTCGCCGAGGCCAAGGTCGCCCGCGCGGCCCTGCCCGACACGGCCGCGCTCTACGTGCTCGACGGCTTCTTCCAGAACACCGGCGACGACTACGCCGCGATCAACTGCCGCCCGGTCATCGGCGAGCTCAACGAGCTCGCCGAATGGGACATCTTCTGCCGCCGCACCGGCTGGAAGGGCGGCGCCGCCGTCCATGTCGACACCGGCATGAACCGGCTCGGCCTCACCCCGATCGATGCGCAGGGCATGATCCCGCGCATCCAGAGCGGCGACCACGGCATCACGCTGGTCATGAGCCATCTGGCCTCCGCCGAGCAGATCAACAGCCCGTCGAACGCGCGCCAGCTCGCGACGTTCCGCGAGGTCGCCAGCGTCTTCACCGGCGTGCCCGCCGCGCTTGCCGCCTCCTCCGGCATCTTCCTCGGCGCCTCGTTCCAGTTCGACATGGTGCGTCCCGGTGCTGCGCTCTACGGCGTCAATCCGACGCCGGAGGCCGACAATCCGATGCAGCCGGTGGCCGAGATCAAGGCGCGCATCGTGCAGTTGCGCGACCTCGCCCGTGGCGACACGGTCGGCTATGGCGGCACCTGGACGGCGCGCCGCCCGACAAAGATCGCGATCCTCTCCGCCGGCTATGCCGACGGCTATTTCCGCGCGGCGAGCTCCAACGACGGCACCCGCGGCGCCGACGTCATCATCGCCGGCCAACGCTGCCCGATCGCAGGGCGCATCTCGATGGACCTGATCGCGGTGGATGTCACCGACCTGCCGCCGAAGGCCGCCCGCCGCGGCCACTTCGCCACGCTGCTCGGCGAGGGCATCACGGTCGACGAGCTCGCGCATCATTTCGGCACCATCGGCTACGAAGTCCTGACCAATCTCGGCCGGCGCTATCATCGCATCTACAAGGGCGGCGCGGCGACAATCGCCGAGGGCTGATCGCGCCGCGCTCCCTGATTGTGGTGCGCACGACCGCTGCAACACCGTGGATAGATATCGCCACGCGGTTACGACAAATCGCGCTGCCGTAGCCCGGATGAGCGCAGCGACATCCGAGGTCCCATGCGCCGTATCGGCGAACACGGATATCGCTGCGCTCATCCGGGCTACGGGATCGGCGCGACGCTCGCGATGACGATGCTTTGACATGCGCTGTCGTTCTCGCGGCATGAAACGCCCGAGGCTTGCATCTCGATGTCACCCTCTTGCAGAACGAGGGCGCAGGGAATGCCGGGTGCTGGCCGCAACCCATGGCCCGCCTGCAGAAAAAAGCAGGCGGCAGTCACCACAGGTCCAGCCGGTCAACCGGCATTCCCTGCGCGATGGCTTTACGTCTTATGACGTACTCTCCCCGGGGACCGGGCTGTCTTGCCCCCGTGACCGGCGGATCATCATCACCACCGGCGTAGCATCAGCGTCGGGATGCCAGGACCATACGTTTTCGACGTGCGCCTTAAGCCGTTCGTCCGCACAGCATCAGCCATGCTGCGACCCAAAGCGCCCACCGCATCCCACCCCGCGTGCCGTGACGATCGCGATACGCCCCTCGTGCCGAGGCGGGACGGCGACAGAGAAGCACGATTTCTGTAAAAACGAAAGAGAAATATTTTCTGCGAAAGGACTGGACAGGGCGAGTCGCGTTGAAATTGCAGGGAAATCTGGCGTACCGGAGCACGGAGATTAGCGGTCGGAAGTTCCGCTGACGCATTGAGCAGGTATCTCCGGCGTCGAACAACAATGCCCACATTTTCTTGCAGCGCACCCATGCTAAGGTCTTACCTAGACTACCCGAGTCTTGATATTGACGCATACTAAGGCAGGCGGCAGTTTTCTGTTTTGTCTGAAGATCGCTTTTATTTAGGTGTAAACAATGCGCCGGCTTTTACGCGCTTGGACGATTGGCTCCTTGCTGACCTTTGGATGCGGACTCGTTGGAAGTTCGTCCTTCGCCCAAGGCTCCCGAGACTTCATGAATATGTTTGGCGCGATTATGCAGTCGGCGATCGCCCAAGCGACTCAGGCAGAGTGGAGGAAACTTCCACCAACCACCCTGACATGCGTAGATGAGACCCTCCGTCAGCGCGGCATTAGCGTCCAGGTGCTAGCAAACAACGGCGTATCTCCATCCGACACGAGACTCTACGACGTATTGACGACCTGCCGCTCTCAAAGTGATCTGCGACAAGCAAACACCCGCTGGCAGCCGGCACCAGAGCCAGGTCGGGTCAACCCGGACCCGACGCAATCAGCACCGTCCGCGGGACTTCCATCAAAGTACAGGGTTGACAAGATCCCGTTGGGGAGCACCATTTCGTATGACTCGGCTTTCTATAAAGAATACCAGTGTCGGCCGAGCGACCAGTTTTCTGGTTTCACGTGGTGCCAAAAGCAGCGAACCGAGCGCGCCTCGCGAGGAGAGTATCTCTCGTCGTACAGTATGTTGCACACCGAAAACGGACGAGTTTACTACCTTAATCGCTCTCTGGATCCTGCCTTCTTTGACCCCGGAGAGGTCAGCAGCGACATCGAGCGGTTGTCGCGGACCTACGGCGAGCAACCGCGGATCCTTCCCAGGCCTCAGCATACCGCTGGAGTGAGCGGCGTCATCGCCTATTGGGGCAATGTCATTCTTGAGCCGCTGGATGCTACCGCCATTGCGACGGTTGCTTCGGGACGCAGTCCCGGTGGCATGCTCGTGGATTTCGCCGGCAACTACCAGGAATCCATACGTCAAGATCTTCCAATATATAGGGTCGCCGGCGGACCCGGCTTTGTCTGGGCAGAAAGCCATGATGCCAATGGGCGTGGACGGCTCCGCTTCTTTGCAATCGATGCGTCCACTCTGTCCGCGCCATCGACCAAAAGTCCACAGGCCAATGCTGACCCGTCGCCTACGCCCGATCCATGGAAGGATTGCCAGTCTTCCGACACCGAGACGCGCCTCGCAGGCTGCACCAGGGTGATCGACGCAAAAGGTCCCGACCGGGTCCGCCTTGCGGACGCCTTCGATGGCCGCTGTTCCGCCTACAACCAAAAGCAGGCTTTTCAACCCGCGCTGTCCGACTGCAAGACTGCCATCGATCTCAATCCGAAATACTCTTACGCTTACGCCAATCTTGGCGCGGCATATCTGGGCCTCAATGACTCTGTTGGCGCTCTCTCGGCCTTGAACAAGGCGATCGCGCTGAAGACAAACTTCATTTGGTCTCGCCTCAGCCGAGCAAAGGCACTCGAGGCCTCCGGTGCGAACACCGAAGACGCACTCAGAGACTATCAGTACGCCCTGCTGATAGATCCGACAAATCAGGTCGCCAAAGACGGCGTGGCAAGACTGATGGCGGACCCGACATCATCAAAAGATGACGCCGAGTCCTGTTTTGGCGCCCCGAACGAACGACCAGTTTACATCGCCGCGAGCGCAGCCGCCTCGTCTGCAACGACGCTGGAAATGGCTATCTCGGCCATCTCTTCGAGCACCCAAACCTATCGTGCCAAACTGGACGCCCAACTGCTCAAAACCGACCGGCTGACCCGAGACGTCGAGGCAGCCGATAGACAACAGTCGGTTCTCACAGGGCCGCCTGACGAACGCAGGAAGATTGTGAATGACGTCCAAAGGCTCAGTGATTCCGTCAGCGAAAGCCAAGCCCGGCTGAATGCCCTATCCGGAAAGATTTCCGAGCGCGAGGGCGAGCTCAAGACGGGGCCGTCCAAAGCGCGGCAAAAGGAAATCACTCGGGAACTGGCGAAGCTGCGGTCCACGTTGGCGGCCGCTGAGCAGGAACTGAATCAAAAGACTTCGGAGCGTGACGACGCATCTGTACGGGCTCAGCAGCGAGGCGCCGACATCGCCAAGGCTATGGTGCGGTTGGAGGCGATCCGCGCCACCAAAGACGGCGCCGAAAGCTGCGCACGCCAAATCAAGGCCGGCATCGACGTGCTCGACCAAAAGGCAGACGAGATCCGACAGAAGCAAAGAGAGGAGACCGCAAAAGCTCTGCAGGTCAGCGCTGAAAGTCTGCTGAGCGATCTATCCGAGTTCGCGAAAAAGAATGCCAGTCTCGTGCCTCTTGAAGTCGGGCCGCTCGTCGCGGCATTGAAAGGAGCGCTCAGCACCAGGGATCCAGTCAAAACTTCGGACGCGTTTTCCACCTTGCAACGCCGCCTCGACGAAATTCCGGAGTTCAAGCCTTTTCGAACGTCTAGGGACGAGGCACGCGAGGAAGCTGCGAGGGCGGAACTGGATCAACTTTCGGATACGACGCGAACCATGGCGGACTTTGTTGAGAGCTACGCAAAACGAAATATCACGTCGGATAACGCGCAGGATCTCATCAAGCTGAAGGGCCGCCTTTCGGAAGCACTCGTCAGGCCGGAGACGGACGCCCTCAAGCAGACTATTTCAGATTCCGAGCAAGAGTTGGGGCGACTGCACCTCGAACAGGAATACCGCGACTATCGCACCAAACATCCAATTCAGAGCCGGAGCTCCATCCCAGCGGCAACCGGCCGAAACCGGCTTCTCGTCGAGGGACCTCTCGATGAAACGTTGATCCTCGTGAACGAAAGCGGCCAAGCGGGCGTCGTGCGAAACATGCGAGGCGACCTTGTGTTCGATCGAGGTAGCGCAACATTGTGCTTCCTTCACGAGAACAACCTGGACGCCTTCGGCATGTCGGAGCTGAAGGGTAAGGTTGTCGAAAAAGGTGCCCGTACCGTCGGCGTCTCAGCTTCCCCATGTGAGGCGGATAGCCTGGGGCGCTACGATCTGGTCGCGGTCAACCGGGGCCTCTTTGCGACTCTCCCGGCCAAGGTCGCCAGCGCCGTTCTAAAGGCAGTGGACAGGGGTGCTTTCGCGCTGCTTGGCAGTGTCAGCGAGCGCGAGTTGCAGAACGCGAGGAACGCAGACAGCATCAAGAGCCTGCAATTGGAGAACGATCTGCAAAGAAAGGCGATCGACGGCTTCGGTCTTGTCTCCATTGCGAACGGAACATCGGTCGTATGTCAAACGGTCGCTGATCGGGAGAAAGCTCATGAGAGTCTCATCGAACGCGCATCCGATCGACTGCAGGTTGAGCTAGGGTCCTCCCCAAAGGTGATCTCCACGTCGATCGAGAGCGCCTTTGTATCGGCGAAGCGCGGTCAGTGTGGAGCGATCTACGGCGCATCCAAGGATCTGCGAGAGTTGATTGCGGGCTTGCAGCGGGACAAGCTCAACTATCACGTTCTGCCGATCTGGTTGACGCCCGCCGACGTCGAGGCCGAGGCGAAAAACGTCGCAGAAGCCGAAGCCAGATCATTGCGCGAAAAGCGACAGTTGGAGCAGAAGAAAAAGGACGACCAGTACCGTGAAGAACTCCAGAGTAGACAGTCTGACGCCGAAAAGCGCGACCGCCAGGAAAGGCTTCAGAAGGAGAGCGGAGCGTTAGCACGAGGACTGCAAGAGCTCATCACGGATCATGTCAAGGAATTCGCAGCACAGGGCAGCGAACGCGATGACAAGACCTATGTGAGGCACTGGTGGCCCGCACTGGCAACGTGGTATCGGGAAAGGATCGCGGGCAAGTGGGAATTGGAGGACGTCGCAAGTGAGTTGCGCGACTACGGAACCGTGAAATGGAAGAACCGCATTCTTGAGGCCGGATTTGTCGCGCTCACATTCAAGATGAAGAACAGGGGACTCGGTGAGCATGAGCAGAAGTGTTTCACCGTCGGATATGTGGCGGACCGCGAATTTGAAGTAGCGCGAGACCCCATTGCTGTGCCCTGTGAAGACGAAGGTGCAGTCAGCAGGTATAAGCTCGCGCTCGAATTCTCAAGTAAGTGGCTTGCCAACTGAGCCAAAGCTCCCTTGCGGCTTTCAGCCGGGCGTCATCCGTGCTGGAGCGAACTCCGCCCGCTCCAGCACCAGATCGCAGCCGGGTTATTGGCCGAGGCCGCCAGGCTCGACGTCGCCTGGCGATGAACGCGCCTGGATCGCTGTCTCTTCCTGGCTTGTCGGGCAAGAGCATCGTTGTCCACTCTGGGACGTCCGTGACGCGACGACTACACGACTCAACGTCGGGGGCCGGGCTTTTCAATCTCCGATTGGCAGAGAACCTCTTAACGGCCAACAGCCGGCAGCCGCACAGATCGTGGCGGAGCGCGAACGCGCACCGACAGTCGTGGCCGGCGCTCACGGCTTGAAGTAACCCGATTGGCCGATGTCGGCGATCAGGCCGATGCCCTCGGGCGTCCAGCCCAGGCGCTGCTGTGTCAGGATGCTGGAGGCCGGCATGTCCAGGCCCGCGAACATCGCCAGCGGTCCGTAATAATCGCCCGCCTCCTCCTTACTGATCGAAACGACCGGCACGTTCAGCGCGCGACCGATCACCTCGATGACCTCGCGCATGGGGACGCCCTCCTCGCCGACGGCGTGGTAGATCGCGTCTGCCACGCCCTTCTCCAGGGCCAGCCGGTAGATGCGGGCGACATCCGATCGGTGCGCCGCGGCCCAACGCTCGGTGCCTTCGCCGACATAGGCGGCGCGGCCCTTCTGACGTGCGAGCTCGACGAGATAAGAGATCAGCCCGGCCTTTCCGGGGGCGCCGTGCACCTGCGGCAGGCGGATCGCCATCGCGCGCACACCGCGCGATGCATAGGCCAGGCCGGCCTGCTCGGACACGCGCGGGACATGCGCTGACGACTCGCGCCGCATGTCTTCGGTGACCACCACGTTGGCCGCAACGAGCCCCGTTCCGGAGGTGACGATGAACGGCTTGTTCGTGCCCACCAGCACATCGCCCATGGCTTCGATGGCGGCCTTGTCGATGGCGCCGTTCTCCGCGAATTTCGCGAAGTCGTGGATGAAGGCGAGATGGATCACGCCGTCGGCATCCCTCGCGCCGCGCTTCAGGCTGTCGAGGTCCTGCAGCGAGCCGCGATGAACCTGCGCGCCCAGTTGCTCGAGCGTGCGGACGTTCTCGGCGGAGCGCGCGAGGCCGATGACCTGATGCCCGGCGGCGATCAGCTCCCTGGTGGTTTCGGAGCCGATGAATCCGGCGGCGCCGGTGACGAATACGCGCATGAGACACACTCCCTGTTCAGACCGCCGGGATATTGCTAGGCTGCTCATGCGGGTAAAGTCGTGACTTTATACGGGTATAATCGCTAACAGGATGACGGACGCTAACCCTCTCGGGACCTATCTCAGGGATCGCCGCGCCAGGCTCGATCCGACCGCCTTCGGCCTGCCGCTGCAGCGGCGGCGAACGCCGGGGCTTCGGCGCGAAGAGGTGGCGCAGCGCGCCAATGTGAGCGCCACCTGGTACACCTGGCTCGAGCAAGGGCGCGGCGGCGCCCCATCCGCCGACGTGCTTGACCGCATCGCTCGCGCCATGATGCTGACCGACGCCGAGCGCGAGCATCTGTTCCTGCTCGGTCTCGGCCGGCCACCCGAAGCCCGCTATCACGCGATCGACGGCATCTCACCCCGTCTCCAACGCGTGCTCGACACGCTGGAATACAGTCCGGCCTTCGTTCGCACGGCGACATGGGACATCGCCGCCTGGAACAGGGCGGCTACGGTTGTTCTCACAGACTACAGCACCCTGCCGGAGGGCAAGCGCAATGTTCTGCGCATGATGTTCCACGACAGCCGTGTCCGCGCCGCACAGCCCAACTGGCAGGCCGTGGCGCGCTATGTGGTCGCGTCCTTCCGCGCCGACGTGGCGCGCGCCGGTGCGGCCCGCAATGTCCAGTCGCTGGTCGATGAGCTCTGCGCGACGAGCCCGGAATTTGCGGCGATGTGGCGCGACAACGACGTGCAGGGACGGCATGGCGATGGCGTGAAGGTCCTGCAGCATCCCATCGCCGGATCGCTCTCGCTGGAATTTTCGGGCTTCGCCGTCGATGGCCGGCCCGACCTCACCATGGTGATCTACAATCCCGCGACGCCGGCGGATGCGGACAAGATCCGCGCGCTCGTGACGTCACGACCGAAATAGCCACACAACCGCACTCGGCTCGCGCGCCTCGCTCGCCAGCGTCGGCCGGGGGATGCGCGGAAGCGCGACGTCCCCGCGGCTAGCCCTTCTTCGCGGCGTCGAGCACCTTCTTGCAGGCGTCGGCGAGCTGAGCATAGTTGCGCGTCAGGCAGGCGATGATGCGGCCGCCGCCGGGAAGCACATCGCTGCAGAACCTTGCGTAGTCGGCCTGACAGGTGGCGCGCTGCTCGTCGGTCGGCAGCAGCTGCGCGCGGGCCGCATCCGCAAGGCTCAGCATCAGCGTGAACAAAATGGCGATTGCGAGCTTGGACATCGGGCCTTCCCCTCAATGCAACGGGCATCATGAAGATCGCGACCTTCAACATCAACAATGTCCGGCGGCGTCTCCCCAACCTGCTGCGCTGGCTGGGCGCGGCCAGGCCCGACGTCGTCTGCCTGCAGGAGCTGAAATGCATCCAGGCCGATTTCCCCGTCGATGAGATCGCCAAGGCCGGCTACAGCGCGGTGTGGCAGGGGCAGAAGACCTGGAACGGGGTCGCGATTCTCGCGCGCAAGGCAGAGCCGGTGCTGACGCGCACCGCCCTGCCCGGCGATCCGAAGGACAAGGAGGCGCGCTACATCGAGGCCGCGGTGCGCGGCATCGTCATCGGCTGCCTGTATCTGCCGAACGGCAATCCGCAGCCGGGGCCGAAATTCGACCACAAGCTCGCCTGGTTCAAGCGGCTGCACAAGCACGCGGCTGATTTCATCAAGGACGACCTGCCGGTCGTGCTCGCCGGCGACTACAATGTCGCGCCTGATACGCTCGACATCTACCCGACGAAGTCATGGGACAAGGATGCGCTGGTCCAGCCGAAGAGCCGCGCCGCCTACAAGGCGCTGGTCGATCAAGGCTGGTGCGATGCGATCCGCACGCTGCATCCGGACGCGCCGATGTTCACCTTCTGGGACTACAAGCGCAACCGCTGGCCGCGCGACGCCGGCCTGCGGCTCGACCACCTGCTGCTGAGCCCGCAACTCGCGCCGCGCCTTAGCAAGGCCGGCGTCGACCGCTTCATCCGCGGCGAGGACGGCGCCAGCGATCACGCGCCGGCCTGGATCGTGCTGAAATAGTCCGAAGGTCGAGAAGGGTACCCCGCCGAGCTGCGTTCATCGGAGATCACTCTGGCCGATCGCGCCCCGGTGAATGTGACGTCGACTGGGAGCGTTACGCCGCGCGCCGTCAGGCCCGTCCCGCATCCATGATCGCGTGCGCGAGCCGCGCCGGATCGGAGAAGCACAGCTCATGGGCTTCGGCATCCGCCCGCGCGACTGGCGGGCGGAGACCGCGCGTCACTCCGGCTGTCGACCGCCTGCGGTCAGCGCGGACTCCGTTCGCGGGCCGCGCCCCACAACCAGATTGCCGCCAGCAGGACAAGCGAGCCGACGAACGCCGCGACGACGTCGCGCAGCGAAATGACGATGCTGCCCATGCCTGGAAACAGCCCAAACAGGTTGAACAGGACACCACCAATGAGGGCGCCGACGCATCCCAATCCGATGTTGGTCAAAAGCCCGAAACCTGCTCGGCGGCGCTTCACCAGGATTCCGGCAAGGCCGCCACCAATCAAGCCAACGACGAGCCAAGTCCCTGCATGTACCAGTGTGAACATTCTTCACTCCGTCGGTCTGCCGTCACCCCTCGGTTGGAGCATTACGGCCAGAATCGTGCACTTGCAGGTTACATCGATTTCGCTGCCATCAACTGAACTCTGCAGCTCGGATGAGTTCGTGACCCAATCGCAAACTGGTCGATGCTCAGGCCGGCGTCCACCGAAATGACAGTCATTCGAATCTAATCGTCTCGAACACGCGCAGTTCATGCGAACGCTTCGCACGCAAAGGGCTACGTAGTTCCCCCGAGTTCATACAATCCTCGGAATCGGGAAGAATGCGGTTTCCCGCAGAGCGTGCAAAGGTGAATGCATGTGCATCGCATGCAACTGGGCAAGATTCCGTGGTTTGCTCAAGCTTGATTTTGACTCCGTCAACGAGGCCGAGCCGTCACGACGCCAGCTCCTGCAGACAGGCGCGGCGTTCGCTGCGGCCGGCGTCGCCTCGGTGTCCGCTCCGGCGAACGCCGAGGCGCGGACCATCGGCGGCAAGGCCGACATCGTGTTTCGCAACGGCCCGGTCTACACCGTGAACGGCGGCCGGGAATGGGCCCGCGCGGTCGCCGTCAAGCAACAACACATCGTCTATGTCGGCGATGACGCGGGCGTCCGGTCCTTCATCGGCCCAAAGACCCGCGTCGTCGATCTCGCCGGCAGGATGCTGCTGCCCGGTTTCGTGGAAGGACACATCCATCCGATAGCGGGCGCTGTCGTGACTCGGGGTGTCGATCTTCAATACGACACAAGGGAGGAGATGCTCGACGCCCTGAAGGCCTATCGCGCCAAGCTGGGCCAGGCCGGCATCGTCCGCGGCTTCGGCTGGCGCTATAACGCCTTTCCGCCGACCGGCCCGCGCAAGGAGGATCTCGATCAGATCTGGCCGGACACGCCGGTCTTTCTCGTCGGGATCGATGGCCATTCAGCCTGGGTCAATTCCAAGACGCTGGCGATTGCCAAGGTGACCAAGGCGACCAAGGATCCGTTGCCCGGCTACAGCTACTTCGAGCGGGACCCGGCCTCGGGAGAGCCGACCGGCTATCTGGTCGAGCCACCGGCGATGTTTCCGGTCCTCAACGCGGTCTCGCCGTTCACGCCCGGCTATATTGCGGACTCGCTCGCACAGTGGCTGCCGAAGGCGTCGGCGGCCGGCATCACCAGCGTGTTCGATGCCGGACTGCTCGTTCTCCCCGAGGAGACCGGCTACAAGCTCTATCAGGACCTGGAGCGCAAAGGGAAACTGCCGTTCCGTGTGGTCGGATCGACCTACCACAACAATCCGGCGATCGACCCCGTGCCGATCGCGAAGGCCCTGCGTCGACGCTTCAATTCCGAACTGGTGCAGGCCCCCGTTCTCAAGCTCAACATCGACGGCGGCGAAGCCCAACGGACCGCCGCATTGCTGGCCCCCTATAGCGACGATCCGAGCACGAGCGGCGAGACGCTGGTCCCGCCGGATCAGTTCAAGGACATCATCCGCCGCGCCGACAGGGCGGGCCTCAATATTCACATCCATTCCTACGGTGATCGCGCCAACCGCCTGTCGCTGGACGCGTTCGAAGCCGCGATCAAGGTCAATCCGCCGCGCGATCGCCGGCACACGCTGGCGCATCTCATATTTGTTTCGCCTGACGATCTGCCGCGCTTCGCCAAGCTCGGCGTCACCGCGCAGTTCTCCGCCCAATGGTCGGTGGCGGATGCCTATTGGCAGGGCGTGATGCGGCCGCGCGTCGGCGCGCGCGCCGAGCAGGCGTTTCGCACCGGCTCGATCCTGCGTCATGGCGCCAACATCTCGCTCGGCACCGATTGGCCGGCCGCCGGCTATTACAGCACCTACAAGCCGCTGGATGCGATCGAGATCGCGACCACGCGGCGGGAGTTGAACAAGCCGGATCAGCCGGCCTTGGTGCCGCTCGACGAGCGGATCAGCCTCGAAGAGGCGATCCGCGCCGCCACCATGGGCCCGGCCTATCAGCTCGGGCTCGACCAGAAGGTCGGTTCGATCGAGGTCGGCAAGCTCGCCGATCTGATCGTGCTTGAAAGAAACCTGTTCGAAGTCGCCCCGCACGACATCCACAACACAAAGGTGCTGATGACCGTCATGAACGGTCAGGTCAGGCATGAACAGCGAAGCTGAATCCAGCGACGTCTCGGACCGTCACCTTCAGGGCCACATCGACAAACTCAGACCGATTCCCGGAAATACGGAGGCGTATATGATTGACAGAAGAACGCTCATCAAAGGCGCGGGAGCGGCGTTGGTCGCGTCCGGACTCGATTTGCCGGCCGCGCGCGCCGAGTCCGCCGATCCGCTCTGCTATGCGTCGGTCGCCGATCTCATCGCCATGTTCCGGGCCCGCAAGGCGTCGCCGGTCGATCTCTTGAAGGCGCAGATCAAGCGGATCGAAGCCTACAACACGAAGGTCAACTGCATCACCTACGAGCATTTCGATCAGGCGCTCAAGGAGGCCAAGCTGTCCGAGGACCGCTATCGGCGTGGCACCGCAAGGCCGCTCGAAGGGATCACGGTGGCCATCAAGGACGAATTCTCCAGACCGGGCTGGCGGATCACACAGGGCTCGCTCCTCTTCAAGGACTCGCCGCCCGCAACGGAAAACTCGGCCATCACCGACTCGCTCGAGGCCGCCGGCGCCGTCATGCCATTCCAGACGACCGTGCCGGAATTCTACCTCTTCCTCGGCGCGTCCACCCGCGCCTGGGGCACGACACGCAATCCGTGGAATCTCGAATACTCTCCGGGCGGGTCGTCGGCGGGATCGGGCGCGGCGCTGGCCGCAGGCTTCACGACGCTCGCCATGGGCTCGGACATGGGCGGCTCGATCCGAATTCCCGCCTCACAATGTGGTCTCTATGGCTTCAGGCCGCCGTTCGGACGCGTGGCTGGTGGGGAAATCCCGTTCTCGACCTCGGGCCCGATGGCGCGGCGCTTCGACGACCTCGTCCGCCTCCAGAACGCGATCGTCGGTCCGTCCGAGCGGGTGATGGCCGCGATGCGCCCTCGCCTCGACTATCCCACCCGTTATCCGCGCCTTTCCGGGTGGCGCATCGCCGTGGATTGGGGCGCCGGCATTGCGGACGTCATACCGTCCGTGAAGGCTGCGATGCTGAGAGGAATCGAGGCGCTGCGCGCCGCGGGGTGCACTGTGGACGAGGTCGACTGCGGCTTCACGAAGGCCCACAAGATGGTCTTCATCCGTGGGCTGATGTCGACGTCCATCGGCACTGCGATCGAGATCTCGAATGCGCATCGCGATCAGCTCTCGCCCTACATGACCGAAATGCTCGACCAGGTCGGCGCGGTCGGACCGCGCCAGGCCGAAGAAGCCGAAGAGCTGCTGCAGCGGCTGCACCGCCAGGTGCAGCAGCGCGTGTTCGGCAAGGGCTACCGCATTCTGCTCATGCCGACCATGGCAACGCCTCTGGTCAGGGCCGACATGTTCAAGAGCAAGGAAAACAAGGTCGACCCGTGGGTGGGCACCGGTCTGGGCTTGGCGCTGACGTGGCACTGGAATCTGCTCAACCGCTATCCGGTCGTCGATGTCCCGCTCGGCGTGGTCGAGGACCGCATGCCCTCGGGCATGCAGGTGATCGGCCAGACCTACACCGATCTCGACACGTTCCAGTTCGCGTCGAACTGGTCTCGCCTGCGGCCGTCACTGTTCGCCGGCGGGCAATTTCCGACCTTCGCCTGACTCCATAGCGGCCGGAACGGTGCAGATGCGAGACAACGGATGCGAGAGCAGCGCTTCGACAGTGAGGTCGGCCATGACTCCGAGAATTTTTCGACGAGCGGTTCTCCTGTTCCTGATCTCAGCGCTGTACCCAGGCGCCGGCGCCTCGGCACAGCAGAGGACGCCATCGCTCGAAGATCTCGCCAAGGCGGCGCAAAACCCGATCGCGGATACGATCAGCGACGGGCTGGAGAATATCGCCATGCCGAACACGGGTGCGTACCGGCAGACGGCTGACGTTCCGGTCGGCGCGGGAATAGGCAAGCTCTTCATGGTCGACAAGCAGCCGGTCAACGCCGAGATCGGTGTCTACTACAATGTGCTGAGGCCGGACCTGGCATCGCGGTGGCAGTTTCGCGCCAACCTGGCTTTCCTGTTCCCGAAGTGACGGTGCTCGGGACCAGGCATCGGTGGGATCGATGACCTCCACGGCATGAATGACACCCTCGCGCTCGGGCGACGCATAGACGATGAGTCGTTGCGGCGGTCCTCCTTTTCTCTGTCTGAAAGCATTCGATTTGAAGTTTATCCATCAACAGGAAACGAAGACTTCAGTATGCGTGCTGGCGCTCGACGCCGCCGAGATTGACTTGATCGTTGTCAATCTTGGCGGGTGCTGAGTGAAGTAGTTTCAGCGTCTGACTCGGCAATCGTGCAGCTCACCCGGAGCGCGGAATTTTCGGAGCAGGACTTCGGAGCAGGACAATGTGCATTGCATGCGGCTCAGCCATCGGTTCGCTGTTTGCGGCATCGAAGTCGGAGCGCGGCGGACTGACCCGTCGCCAGATGGTCGCGACCTCGGCTGCGGCCGCGGCATTCGTCGCTGCCTCGGCTCCGGCCTGGGCCGCCTCCAGCAGCACGACCATCTTTCGCGGCGGGCGCGTCTACACGGTGGACGACTCCCTGCCCTGGGCCCAGGCCGTCGTCGTCAAGGGAGACACGATCGTCTACGTCGGCGACGACGCAGGCGCGATGAAGTTTGCCGGACACGGGGCTGACGTCATCGACCTCAAGGGGCGCATGCTGATGCCGGGCTTCGTCGAGGCGCATTGGCATCTTTGCACGCTGGCCTTCGCCCGCGGCGCCTGGGTCAACGAGGAAGATCCCGAGCGCATCTACGCGATCCTGCGCGACTACGCGAAGACGCACTCCGACGAAAAGTTCATTCTGGGCTTCGGCTGGATCGCTGGCGCGTTTCCCGCCTCGGGTCCGCGCAAGGAGCCGCTGGACGAGATCTTCCCTGATCGGCCGGTCCTGCTCGTCAGTTGCGATCTGCACGCCTACTGGGTCAATTCCAAGCTGCTGGAGATGGCCGGCATTACGAAGGATACCCCGCGCGACGTCGTGCCCGGCTCCTCCTGGTACGAAAAGGATCCCAATGGCGTGCCGACCGGGTTCATTTCGGAAGTGCCTGCGCTGTTCGCGGTGCTCAAGGCGCTGGAAAAGCACGGCATCGAACCATTCGGCCTGAAGTCGACCGCCGCCGCGATCGAGGAATGGCAGCCCAGGCTGGCAGCCGCCGGCATCACCACCTTCTTCGATGCCGGCTTCAGCGCCTGGCCGACCGAGCAGCATCACGGTTTCGACATGCTGGTCGAGCTCGAGAAGCGCGGCAAGCTGTTGCAGCGCGTGATCGGCAGCCTGTATCACAATGATCCCAGCGTCGATCCGCTGCCGATTATCCGGGCCTATCGAAAACGTTATCGCACACCGCTCGTCAAGGCGGACGTGCTGAAGCTCATCGTCGATGGCACCGAGTTGAGCCGCACGGCCTATCTGCTGGATCCCTATGCCGGAAGTCCGGATTGGCGCGGCGAAACATTGTTCCCGTCGCCGGTGTTGAACCGCATCCTGCGCCAGGCGCATGCCGAGGGAATCGATACGCACCTTCACGCCGTCGGCGATGCCGCCGTCCGCATGAGCCTGGATGGATACGAAGCCGCCTTTGGCAAGAACGGCCCTGGCAACCGCCGTCATACCATCTGCCACGCGTTCCTCACCGCGCCATCGGACATTGCGCGCTTCAGAAAGCTCGGCGTGATCGCGAATACGCAGATCCAATGGGGCGTGCCGGATGCCAGCCAGCGTCGCGTCCGCGAGATCTACGGCGACGAGCGCTGGAGCCGCATGTACACCTTCAAGACGTTCATCGACGAAGGCGTCACGGTGTCGTTCGGCATGGATGCGCTGGCGACCGGCTCGAAGGTCGTCGTCAAGCCACTCGAGGCGTTGCAGGCCGGCCATACGCGTCAGGAGCCGGGCAAGCCCGACGGCCTGGTCCATCCGCCCGCGACCGAACGCCTGGGCCTGCCGGACCTCATCCGAGGCTACACCATCAACGGAGCCTACCAGCTTCGCATGGAGGACAAGATCGGCTCCATCAAGGTCGGCAAGCTGGCCGATCTGATCGTGCTCGAGAACAATCTGTTCGATGTCGGGCCGCACGACATCGGCAAGGTCAATATTCAGCTGACGATGATGAACGGCCGGATCACGCATCGTAGTGGAATCTGAGCGGGAGCGGTGAACGTGCTCGAGACGACGAACGCGCCGAATGAACAACGGGTTGCGCAGGCGAGCGCGCCGATGTCGAAACGTAATCGCTGGCTCATCCTCCTGACCGTCTCCAGCGCGCTGGCGCTCGTCGTGATCGACATGACGGTGCTCTATACGGCGCTGCCGAGCCTGACCCATGAGCTGGCTGCAACGGCCTCGGAGAAATTGTGGATCGTCATGGCCTACGGGCTCGTCGTCGCCGGCCTGCTTCCCGGCTTCGGCTCGCTCGGCGATCGCGTCGGGCACAAGAGGACGTTCGTAGCCGGCCTCATCGTCTTCGGACTGGCCTCGGTCGTGGCCGCCTATTCGCCGACCGCCATGGCCCTGATCGGCGGACGCGTCCTGCTCGCGATCGGCGCCGCGCTGATGATGCCGGCGACGCTGTCGATCATTCGCATCACCTTCTCCGATGATCACGAACGGGCGCTCGCCATCGCGATCTGGGGAGCCGTTGCGTCCAGCGGGGCGGCCGTCGGCCCCTTGGTCGGCGGTGTCCTGCTGGAATATTTCTGGTGGGGCTCGGTCTTTCTGATCAACGTGCCGCTCGTCGTGCTGGCGCTGATCGCCGGCCTGCTGCTGATTCCTGCACCGGCCGATCGTGCTGAGCGCGACTGGGACCTCCTCGGTTCAGTGCAGGTGATGGCCGGGCTGATCGGCTTCGCCTACGTCGTCGAGGAGCTCGGCAGTCGCCAGTCTTCCTATGTCGTCCTTGCCGGCACGGCTGTCGCGACGGTCATCATGTTGACGGTGTTCGTACGCCGTCAATTGCGTCTCGAGAATCCTTTGCTCGACTTCACCCTGTTCCGAAACGTCGAGTTCACGCTCAGCGTGATCACCGCGATCGTGGCTTCACTCGCCATTGCGGGGACGGAGCTCGCGATCAGCCAGCGCCTGCAACTCGTCCTCGGCTATTCGCCGCTGCAGGCGGCATTGTACATCCTTCCGGCCCCGCTCGGTGCCTTCATCGGCGGGCCGCTCGCGAGCCTGATGCTCCGTCGCGTCCGAGCCGCCACCACGATGTCCGGCGCGCTGTTGATCGCAGGCATCGGCGCGGCCGGCTACCTGCTCTGCTACAACGCCAGCCTGGCGCTGCAACTGATCTGCATCGCGGTCAATGGTCTAGGGCTAGGAGCATCCATCGCCGCCGCCTCCAACGCTGTGATGAATCACGCACCTGAAGGCCGCGAAGGCATGGCCGCGTCGATCGAGGAGGTGTCGTTCGAGCTCGGCGGCACAATCGGCATCAGCATTTTCGGAAGCATTCTATCCGGAGTCTATACGGCGTTCATGGTTCTGCCCGACGGCCTCGGCATTCCCGCCGTTGCGCGCGACAGCATCGACGAGGCGCTGATCGCCGCCGAGCGGCTGCCGACCGAGCTCGCTGCCCTCGTCACCTCGCACGCTCATCGCGCCTTCGATCAGGCGTTCCTGACTGTCGTCTGCGTTGCGATGGTCGTCCTGCTCTGCACCGCCTTCCTGGTCCGGCCCCGAGCAGAGCGAACGACCTCGAACGCGGCTCGTCAGCAAGTCCACTAGGCCGGCGACGAAGACCCCTCATGCGCGTCGGCATTGGCGGCGATCACCACGCTCGCCAACGCGATGTCGCCGTCCGATACGTAGTGATTGACCCGCTCGGGCAGACTCCGGCCGGCCTTATAGAGCTCGACGGTCTCGATCGATCGTGTTCTGATCAATTCGGCCATGATGTAGTCCCGCTCCGCATTCGCATCCGGATCGGTGGCGTGCGTGATCTGAAAGGTCAGTCGGGTGAGCGACAGGCCCGTATCCTTCGTGCCGGCACCGACCCAGAGGACGGACTCATCGGCCGCAGGCGTGTCGGTCGTTAACCAGAAATCGCCAGCGTTCCAGCTCTTCTCGGCGTGGGCGAGGTCAACGGCCCAGAACCGGACGTGATGACGCTTTCGCGGACTATTGCCGATGGCTTTCTGAAAGCCGATATCCTGGCCGCGACCGAACAGATAGAGGGTGCTGAAAGGAGCAGTGGGGTACGGCCTGGCGAGGACGAAGGCGCGGACCATGGCGCACGAGCTTGCCAGCCCCAATCGGTCCGCCTCGCACCAACCGATCGCAGCAAAGCTCGCGCGGAGCTGTCGAAGCGTGCCGATCAGGGCGAGATTGACGGGGTCACCGGGCAATCCATCGCCGGTGATCGTGTAGCTGGGCACCCTCCGACTCTGAAGGATCCTGAGACTCAATCGGATCACGCGTGGCAGAACGACATAGGCCGCGATTGCGTAGCTGACGCCGACGGCGGCAATCCAGGGCAGCCTGCGGTCCGCCGTCTCGAACACCACGAACACGATCAGCCAGACCGTGAAGATCCCGAGCCCGGCGACCAGCACGCGTTGCATGAGGCGTAAGAGCAGTCGCACTGGATCGGTCCGGTGAAAACGAGGTGATCAGCAATCGCGTTTTCGGTAGGGTGTCCGATCTTCTCTTCGTTGGCAACACCGCACGTGAAGGCACGAGGCGGCCCGGTCGCCGGCGCTATGACGAGGTTGTCCGCCCTGGGTTGCTCGACATTCGTCTGCGGCGGCACGCAGCCCCGAGCCAGCCCAAAGACAGCCGGACTGCGCGTGCTTACGCCGACAGCCGCTCGGCGTTGGCCGCGACATAATCCCGATAGAGATCGACGACCGCGGCCGGGCTCGCGCCGGCCATCAGCTTCGCCGTCGCCTCCAGGGCTGCAGCGATCTTTTCGCTGACCATCAGCTCCGCCTCCTCGCCCGCATCGGCTTCGCCGCGCGCGATCTTTTCCAGCCGGAGCCGGATGACCTCGCCGGCTTCCATGGCCAGCATCGCGGCCGTGAACCAGGGGAACTCCGCATCGGCGGTTGCCGTCAGGGACGGCCGCATCTGCAAAGACATCGGGGTTTTGCTCATCGTCATCGTCCGAGAACATCAGCGGACGTGCGAGGAATACGCTTCAACTTTTAATGATGCGGACGCACAATCATCGACGATTTCGAGTCGACACGAACCGCCGATTAACCACACGGCGCAGCTTCTCCCCGTCATTTGCGCGCGGAGCGAAACAATCCAGAATCCCTCCGTGGAGACAGTCTGGATGGCTTCGCTCCGCCGCTCCGCTCGCTATGACGTGGGGATAGAGCTCGTCTGCTGGAGGCGACAATCTTGGGCTTCCTGTTCGTGCTCGCGATAGGCCTCGTTGCCGGCACCTTGTCCGGCATCGTCGGCACCGGCTCGTCGATCATGCTGATGCCGGTGCTGGCGTACGAGTACGGCCCGAAGGAGGCCGTGCCGATCATGGCGGTGGCCGCCGTCATGGCCAACCTGTCGCGCATCCTGGCATGGTGGCGCGAGGTCGACTGGCGCGCCTGCGCAGCCTATTCGGTCACCGGCATTCCGGCCGCCGCACTCGGCGCGCGCACCTTGCTGATCCTGCCGTCGCAGGCGGTCGATATCACGATCGGCCTGTTCCTGATGGCGATGGTGCCGGTACGGCATTGGCTGACGCGGCACGACCTCAAGGCCAACCTCTGGCACCTCGCGCTCGGCGGTGCGGTGATCGGATTTCTGACCGGCATCGTGGTCTCGACCGGGCCGCTCAGCGTGCCGCTGTTCCTGTTCTATGGGCTGTCGAAGGGCGCCTTCCTCGCCACCGAGGCTGCGAGCTCGCTCGGGCTCTATGTCTCGAAATCCATCACCTTCCAGCGCTTCGGCGCGTTGACGCCGGACATTCTGCTCAAGGGCCTGATCGCCGGCGGCTCGCTGATGGCTGGCGCCTTCGTCGCCAAACGCTTCGTGCTGCACATGAAGCCCGATGTGTTCCGCGTGGTGATGGATGGCATCATGCTGGCCGCGGGCCTAAGTATGTTATGGAACGCCACCCACTCCTGACGGCACCGATTCTCACCTCATGGCCAAGACCACGCTCTCCTTCGTCTGCCAGAACTGCGGCGCGGCCTATTCGCGCTGGCAGGGCAAATGCGAGGCCTGCGGCGAGTGGAACACGCTGGCGGAGGAAGACACGACGGGCGCGACCTCCGCGCCGGTGTCGCTGCGCTCCAAGCGCAAGGGCCGCACGTTCCAGCTGGAATCGCTCACCGGCAAGAGCATCGACGCGCCGCGGCTGTCGTCGGGCATGACCGAGCTCGACCGCGTCACCGGCGGCGGCTTCGTGCGCGGCTCGGTGCTGCTGGTCGGCGGCGATCCCGGCATCGGCAAATCGACGCTTCTGACCCAGGCGACCTCGATGCTGGCGCGCGCCGGCCATCGCGCGGTCTACATTTCCGGCGAGGAAGCTGTCGCCCAGGTGCGGCTGCGCGCCGAGCGCCTCGGGCTTGCGGATGCGCCGGTACAACTGGCGGCTGAGACCTCGGTCGAGGACATCATCGCGACCCTGTCGGAAGGCGGCGTGCCGCGACTGATCGTGATCGATTCGATCCAGACGATGTGGACCGACACCGTCGAATCGGCGCCGGGCACGGTTACCCAGGTGCGCGCCTCGGCGCAGAAGCTCATTCGCTTCGCCAAGAAATCCGGCGCCGCCATCATCCTGGTCGGCCACGTCACCAAGGACGGCCAGATCGCCGGCCCCCGCGTCGTCGAGCACATGGTGGACGCGGTGCTGTCGTTCGAGGGCGAGGGCTCGCAGCAGTTCCGCATCCTGCGCGCCGTCAAGAACCGGTTCGGCCCGACCGACGAGATCGGCGTGTTCGAAATGACCGGATTGGGTCTGCGCGAGGTCACCAACCCCTCCGAGCTGTTTCTGTCCGAGCGCGATCTCGGCAGCCCCGGCACGGCGGTCTTTGCCGGGATCGAGGGCACCCGCCCCGTGCTGGTCGAAATCCAGGCCCTGGTGGCGCCGACCTCGCTCGGCACGCCGCGCCGCGCCGTCGTTGGCTGGGATCCGAGCCGGCTGTCAATGGTGCTGGCCGTGCTGGAGGCGCATTGCGGCGTCAAGCTGTCGGGCCACGACGTCTATCTCAACGTCGCCGGCGGCCTGCGCATCAACGAGCCGGCGGCGGATCTCGCCGCGGCCGCAGCTCTGGTCTCCTCGCTGGTCAACGCGCCGCTGCCGCCCGATGCGGTCTATTTCGGCGAGATTTCGCTGTCGGGCGCGGTCCGCCCGGTGGCGCAGACCTCGGCGCGGCTGAAGGAGGCCGCCAAGCTCGGCTTCGGCCGCGTCGTGCTGCCGGAGCGCGCCCGCGGCGAGGCCGGCGGCGATGCCGGGCTCAGCCTCAATACCGTCGGCGGATTGACCAGCCTGGTCGCCGACATCGCCGCGCGAGGCACGCCCCGCGCCCGCCACGACGGCAGCCGGGACGAGGGTGAGCAGGGCCGCCGTGGCCCCAGCCATGCCGAAAAAAATGCCACACCAGCGAGATTCCGCCGCCAGGACGGCTAGCCGGACCGTGACGTTCGCGTGACTCGCCGCTATACAACGCCGCAACCGGGCGCCCACGCGGGATGGTGCAGCGTCCGGACTTGCCGGGGAACCCTGCTCTCCTCCGCCTGGAGGGGCGGTCCTCCGTCAATTCGAAGCGAACCTTGGACCTGACAAGCGGACCTGAGCAGCCGATGCCGATAACGATCCTCGATCTCATCCTGCTCGGCGTGATGCTGGTGTCGGGGCTGCTCGCGATGGTCCGCGGCTTCATGCGCGAGATCCTGTCGATCGCCGCGTGGGGCGCGGCGGCCCTGGTCACGCTTTATTCATTCTCGAAGCTGCTGCCGACCGCCAAGACCTATTTCAACAACGATACCGTCGCCAGCGTCGTGGTCGTTGCCGGTACTTTCGTGGGCACCCTGCTCATCGTCTCGGTGATCACGGTCAAGATCTCCGACATGATCCTCGATTCGCGCATCGGCGCGCTCGACCGCACCCTGGGATTCCTGTTCGGACTGGGCCGTGGCCTCCTGATCGTGGTCGTCGCCTTCCTGTTCTTCAGCTGGCTGGTGCCGGACAAGCAGCGTCCGGACTGGGTCACCGGGGCCAAGTCCCGCGTGGTCCTGCAGGGAACCGGGGATTGGCTGATGTCGCTCTTGCCTGATGATCCCGAGAACACCATTTTAAAGAAATTCAAGAAGAACAAGCCGGACGACGACCAGACTGACACCGAGTCGCCCGGAGTGGGCGGCGATGGGTACAGCAAGCCTGCCCGCGACAGCTTGAAGAAGCTGATCGAGAAACCCGCGGCCAAGTGAGCCTAGCCCAGAAGAGAGGCGCGATGGACCAGCACCACGATTCTTCCGGCGAAGCCCAAATGGACTCCCACGCGGATCTGGACTTCGGACCTCAAGCCTACCTCAGAGACCCAGACCTTGACGGAGACACGCTGCGCGAAGAGTGCGGCGTGTTCGGCATTTATGGGCACAATGACGCCGCCGCGATCACCGCGCTCGGCCTGCATGCGCTCCAGCATCGCGGCCAGGAGGCAGCCGGCATCGTCTCCTACGATGGCGCGCGCTTCCACAGCGAGCGCCGCCTGGGTCTCGTCGGCGACACCTTCTCCCGCCGCGAGGTGATCGAGCGCCTGCCCGGCAATGCCGCGATCGGCCACGTCCGCTACGCCACGACCGGCGCGACCATCCTGCGCAACGTGCAGCCGCTGTTCGCCGAGCTCAATGCCGGCGGCTTCGCGGTCGGCCACAACGGCAACCTCACCAACGGCCTCACCCTGCGCCGCGAGCTGGTGCGCGCCGGCGCCATCATGCAGTCGACCACCGACACCGAGGTGATCCTGCATCTCGTCGCGCATTCCCGCCGCACCAACTTCATCGATCGCTTCATCGAGGCGCTACGCGCGCTCGAAGGCGCCTACTCGCTGGTCTGCATGACCAACAAGAAGCTAATCGGCGCCCGCGATCCCCTCGGCATCCGCCCGCTGGTCTATGGCGAGCTCGAAGGCTGCCCGATCCTGGCGTCGGAGACCTGCGCGCTCGACATGATCGGCGCGCGCTACATCCGCGACATCGAGCCGGGCGAGGTCGTGATCTTCGACGAGACCGGCGCGCACAGCCACAAGCCGTTCCCGCCGAAGCCGGCGCGTCCGTGCGTGTTCGAATACATCTATTTCGCGCGGCCCGATTCCGTGGTCGGCGGCCGCTCGGTCTACGAGGTGCGCAAGGCGTTCGGCGCGCAGCTCGCGCGCGAGAGCCATCCCGACGTCGACGTCGTGGTGCCGGTGCCGGACTCCGGCGTGCCGGCGGCGATCGGCTACAGCCAGCATTCCGGCGTGCCGTTCGAGCTCGGCATCATCCGCAATCACTATGTCGGCCGCACCTTCATCCAGCCGACCCAGGCGATCCGCGAATCCGGCGTGCGCATGAAGCACTCGGCCAACCGCGCCGCGATCGAGGGCAAGCGCATCATCCTGATCGACGACTCGCTGGTGCGCGGCACCACTTCGCGCAAGATCGTGCGCATGATGCGCGACGCCGGCGCCACGGAGGTGCATTTCCGCCTCGCCTCGCCGCCGATCCTCTACCCCGACTATTACGGCATCGACCTGCCGGACCGTGGCGGCCTCTTGGCGGCGACGCATTCGCTCGAGGAGATGCGCGAGCTGATCGGCGCGGATTCGCTGGCGTTCCTGTCGATCGACGGCATGTACCGCGCCATGGGCGAGCCGGCCCGTGATCCGGCCGCACCGAAATACTCCGACCACTGCTTCACCGGCAGCTATCCCACCCACCTCACGGACCAGGCGATGGTCGAGTCGACCCAGCATCAGCTGTCGCTGTTGGCCGAGGCGAGCTGAGGTTCTTTCCACACGCAGTCATTCCGGGGCGATGCGCAGCATCGAACCCGGAATCCCGAGCTTGCTGATCCCCGTATCATCTCCAGATTCCGGGTTCGAGGCCTGCGGCCTCGCCCCGGAATGACGATGCGTCGTGAGCTGTCGTCCCGGCCAAAACCGGGACCCATCATCGCCAGCCGTCATTGGCGGGCAGGACTAGCCACAGACAGCCAACTCCCTCATAACCGCCGCGGAGTATGGGTCCCGGCTTTCGCCGGGACGACGACGTCAGAGATTTGCGACCATGACCCTTCCCCTCGCCTCCCGTATCGCTCTCGTCACCGGCGCCTCGCGCGGCATCGGCCATGCGACCGCCCGCGCGCTCGCCCGCGCCGGTGCGCATGTCGTCGCCGTTGCCCGCACCCAGGGCGGGCTGGAGGAGCTCGACGACGAGATCCGGAAAGAGACCGGCAACGGTGCCACCTTGGTGCCGCTCAGCATGACCGATAGCGACGGCATCGCTCGGCTCGGCGCCGCGCTGCACGAGCGCCACGGCAAGCTCGACATTCTCGTCGGCAATGCCGCCGTGCCCGGCCCGTCGTCGCCGCTCGGCCATATCGACCTCAAGCCCTGGAACGACGTCGTCGCCGTCAACCTCTCCGCCAACTTCCAGCTGATCCGCTGCATGGAGCCGCTGCTGAAGGCCTCCGACGCCGGCCGCGCGGTGTTTCTCACGTCAGGCGCCGCCCACAAGGCCCAGGCCTATCTCGGCCCCTACGCCGTCACCAAGGCCGCGCTGGAGACGCTGGCACGGGTGTGGGCGCATGAGACCGAGCGGACGCCGCTGCGCGTGAACCTGTTCAGCCCGGGCCCGATCCGGACCCGCATGCGCGCCACGGTGTTCCCCGGCGAAGATCCGATGACGCTCGAAACGCCGGAGCAGGTCGCCGAGTTCATCGTGCCGATGTGCCTGCCGTCGTGGACCGAGACCGGCAAGCTCTACGAGTACAAGACGCGCACCCTGAAGAGCTTCCAGCCGCCGGCGTAGCCCTGCGCAACCACCGTCATTCCGGGGCAAGGCCGCAGGCCTTGAGTCCGGAATCTCGTTGTTATCTTGCGGTCGGATTGGCGGCAGCCGAGTTCGCCGCGGAAGGCTTGGCCGCCGCAGCCTTGTCCGCAGACGCCTTCGCCGCAGCCGGCGCCTGGCGATCGCGCACTGCCGTCAGCTCCTTGCGCAGCTTCTCCTGCTGCTCCGGCGTCAGCACCGGGCGCTGGTCGTCATGCGGCACGTCGTTCACCGGGAGATAGTTGTACGTATTGCCGTACTGCGCCGTGTCGGACGATGGCGTCGTGCCCGAGGTCGCGCAGCCGCCGAGCAGCACGGACGTCAACAGCGCCGCGCTCCCCAGCGCTGAACGCAAGGTCACGTGCCACGTCAATCGCAAGCAGGCCCGGCGGAAGTTCATCGGGCGGCCGCCGCCATCGTGCGCGTGGCCCCCTGCGCCGTGATGCCGTGCTCGTTGGACTGCAGCCCCGGCAGGCTCTTCACCCAGGGATAGCCGCGCTGGCCCATGTCGTGGCCGCGATCGAACAGCGCGGTCATGTAGGTGCGATCGAACGGGCCGTCGGCCTTGACCTGGAAATCGGCCGGCACGCTGGCGAGGTTGAAGTCGATGCCGTTGAACTTCGCCACCGAGTAGATGCGGTAGATGTCGCCGATGCCCTGGTTCTTGATCAGGGTCGACAGCGAGCGCTGCGTCACCGAGAGCACGTCGGCGCCGACGCTGTCCCATTGCGGATCGATGCGGGCGTTACGGATGACGTAGAGATGTGCGCCGCTCACGCTCCTGCGCGGGCCGCGGCCGGAGACGAGGCGCAGCACCGAGGGACCGATGAACACCTGCCGGGTGACACCGCCGTCGACATGCAGCTCGTCGTAGTCCTTGTCGCCGATCCGCACCTTGATGCGAACCGGGGCGAAGGCGCCCGGCACGGTCGCGGAGGCCAGCAGCACCTGACGGAACAGGGCGATCGCCTCTGGCGTATCGGCTGCTGCGATGCGGCCCATGTCCCACAGCACCGGACGCTGCGCATCGAGATTGGTGGTGCCGACCAGCAGCACCCGGCCCTTACTGCTCTCGCGCGCGACGTCGCGGAGAAACTCGCGATCGACATATTTCTCGATCAGCCGCGACAGCGGCGTGTTGTCGGCCAGCGCCGAGCCCTGGAGCAGGCCGGGAACGTTGACCGTGAAAATGTCCTTGCGCTCGTAGGCGGTGAAGATCTCGCGCAGCTTGTCGTCGTGCTCGCGCCCCAGGAAGACGAACGGCGCGATCAGCGCGCCGGAGCTGACGCCCGTCACCATGTCGAACGACGGCCGGTTCCCGGCCTCGCCCCAGCCGGCCAGAAGCCCGGCGCCGAACGCACCGTTCTCGGCACCACCGGAGATCGCGAGGAAATTCAGCGGACGCGAGATCGGGATTTCGGCCGACGCGCGCGACATCGCGGCCTCGGCAAAGCGCGGCGCCGGCTCATCACCCCAGTAGCGGACGTTGCGGAAGCCGACCGGGTCGGCGCTGACGGCAGCCGCTTCCGGCAGCGCGTTGCGCGGCATGATGGCTGCGCAGGCCGCCAGCAACAGCGACGCGGCGAACGCGAGCAGGATACGCGGGACAAGCGCGCGGAACGAGGCGGCAGACTTCATCGCGACGCTTGCTGCTCCACGCTTGCGATCTCCGGCGACGGCTGCCGCGCGTCGGGCCTGGCCTCGTCGGCGCCCTTGTCAGTCCAGCCCGGCGGCAGGCCCAGGCCGGCACCGACAAAGCCCTTCAGGCCGGGGAAGCGTCCGTACTGCTCACATGCGGCATATTTGGGAGCGCCACCCAGCTTGGCCGGCACGCTCGACACCGAAGGCAGCGAGGCCAGCGACGGGACGCCTGAGAACGGCGACTCGCCGGTCGACACCAACTTGGCGAAGTCGGCGCCGAACTCGGAAGCGAGGTCGTAGGCGTCGCCGTCATTGGCCATCCGCGCATTGGAGACCGAGTTGGCGCCGCGCGCCCACACCATCGCGGCCTTCTGGAAGCCGGCAAAGTCGCGCGCCTCGGCCTCGACGGACAGCGTGCCGAGCCCGACCGGCAGCCGGGGCACCGGCACGGGAACGCCCGGCAGCGCGACGCTCTTGGCGATGGACGCCGCCTGCGAGGCTGCCGATGCGGTCGCGTTGGTCGCCGTGGCATGGGTGACGGTCGCCTTGACCGTCAGATCCGCCTCCTCGCGGGGTCCGACGATCTGGAATCGCTCGCTGAGACGCAGGCACATTTCGCGGCTGATGACGTTGGCCACCAGCTTGCGCTCGTTCTCGTCGAGGGCGATGTCGGGACGCGGCGGAAACGCGGTCGGCTCGATCCGGATCGTCTTGGCCTCGAGCAGCTCCTTCTTGTTGGCCTTGATCTGCGCGCGCGTCACCAGGCCGTTGGCATCGGCGAGGCGATCGTAATTCTTGAGCGAGCCGGCCCGCTCGAGCGGAGCAGTGGCGCAGCCGGCCGTTGCCAGCGCCAGGGAAATCAGGGCCGTCGACTTCAGCGGAGCGAGACGCATCGTAGCGGGGAGACCCATTGACAGATAGCTCACTCTAATTAAGTCTCACAAGCAGCAGCGCTTGTCCAACTAAACTAGATCAAATTCTCTAGATTAGAGCGGCGAGAAATATTATTTTATATTACAAGCAGTTGGCGGAAACGACGAATGTGGCGAGAGTTGGCCCGACGGGACGCGCGATGAGAAAGGTCGATCCGGTCAAGCACGAGCAGAAGCGCCAGGGGATTCTCCAGGCCGCCCTGTCGTGCTTCGTCAGGAACGGATTCCACGGCGCCAGCACCACCGACATCTGCGCTGCGGCGAAGATCAGCCCGGGCCACCTCTATCATTACTTTCCCAGCAAGGAGGCGATGATCCAGGCGCTGGTCGAGCAGAATCTGAGCCACGCTGCATCGCGCCTCCAGGCAATCCTGGCCTCGCCCGACGTGATCGACGCCCTGGTGCAAGAGCTCGAGAGCGCCAGCATTCACCAGCCGCAGGCCCAGGTCCTCAGCGCCGAGGCCTTGGCCGAGGCCTGTCGCAATGCCGACTTTGCCGCCATCGTCCACGCGCATGCGCGCGCGATGCGGGCGCTGCTGGTCGACTTCCTCACCAAGGCACAGGGCCGCGGCGAGGTCGATCCCCGCCTCGATCCGGAGGCGACCGCGAACATCCTGTTCGTGATCGTCGACGGCGCACGTGCGCTGCCGATCCGCAATCCGGCGGTCGATATCAAGCAGAGCAGTGAGCATCTGCGGCTCATGCTGACGCGCTTTCTGCGGCCGCCCACGTTGCCGACGCCGCCGAAAAAGGAAGCTGTGGAGCAGGCGCCCGTCTGAGCCTGCCGATCGGCGTGCCCCCGCGCGATTGACACCCCGCCATGCCCGCGATTGACTGCGCTCATAAGCGGATGACCGCAGCACATATCGGGGAGGACGGCATGACGCGAGCACGACGCGGACGCGCGACAAGGCCTGCCCTGGTCATTCTGCTGTTCGCCGTTGCGGCCGGCAACGTCCTCTTCTCTCGCGGCACCAGCGCCGCAGCGGAGGTGCCCGCGTTCGCGGTCGAGCCGTCCTGGCCGAAGCAGCTCCCCAACAACTGGATCCTCGGCCAGGTCGGCGGCATCACGGTTGATCACCAGGGCCACATCTGGGTCATTCACCGGCCGCGCTCGCTGACCGACGACGAGAAAGGCGCCACGCTCAATCCGCCGCGATCGAAATGCTGCATGCCGGCGCCCCCGGTGCTCGAATTCGATACCGACGGCAATCTCTTGCGCGCCTGGGGCGGCCCGGGCCCGGGCTATGAATGGGTCGGCCGCGAGCATGGCATCGAGGTCGACGAACGCGGCTTCGTCTGGATCGGCGGCAATGCCGACAATGACAACGCCATCCTGAAGTTCACGCTCGATGGCAAGTTCGTCGCTCAGATCGGAACGATGGCGCCGAGCAAGGGCTCCAACGACACCACCCAGCTCGGCAAGCCCGCGGAGACAGCGATCGACAAGGAGGCGAACGAGATCTACGTCGCCGACGGCTACGGCAACCGCCGCGTCATCGTGTTCGATGCCACCACCCTCGCCTACAAGCGGCATTGGGGAGCCTACGGCCATGTCCCTGATGATGCCAAGCAGCCACCGTATGATCCCAAGGCACCGGTCGCCCAGCAGTTCGGCAATCCCGTGCACTGCGTGAAGATCGCCGACGATGGTCTCGTCTATGTCTGCGACCGCATCAACGACCGCATCCAGGTGTTCAGGAAGGACGGGACATTCGTGACCGAATGGTTCTTCGAAAAGAACACGCTCGGCAATGGCGCGGTGTGGGACATCGCGATCTGGCCGGATCCGAAGCAGACCTACCTGCTGTCTGCCGATGGCGAGAACAACGAGATCCGCATCATCAGGCGGGATGACGGCAGCGTGGTTGGCAGCTTCGGCCACAATGGCCGCAATGCCGGCCAATTCCATTGGGTGCACGCGATGGCTGTCGACCGGCAGGGCAACGTTTATACCGCCGAGGTCGACACCGGTAAGCGCATCCAGAAATTCCGGCTGACCTCGGACGCCCTGCGTTAACGCTCAAGCGAAACGCACAAACCTTGCGCGCGTCTCGCGCCTTTTGGCGCATTGCCGCAACTCACAAGACCGGCTATCCAGGGAGACCGACGGCAAAGGGCGCCCAAGAAGCCCCGCCGTGACACGACACCAGGGAGGACTTCGATGACGACGTCTCATACGCGGCGGATGGCCGCGTTGCTTGCTGCCACCACGCTCAGCTTTGCCGGCTCCGCCTTCGCCGACGACAAGGTCGTCAAGATCGGCGTGCTCAACGACATGTCCAGCCTGTATGCCGACATCGGCGGGCCCAACTCGGTCGCAGCCGTCAACATGGCGGTCGAGGATTCAGGCCTTAAGGCCAAGGGCTGGACCATCGAGGTCATCAGCGGCGACCACCAGAACAAGCCCGACGTCGGCGTCAACATCGGCCGGCAGTGGATCGACACCCAGAAGGTCGACGTGATCATGGACACGCCGAACTCCGGCGTGGCGCTGGCCGTCTCCAATCTGGTCAAGGAGAAGAACTCGATCCTCCTGAACTCCGGCGCGGCCACTGCCGACCTCACCGGCAAGGCCTGCAACGCCAACACGATCTCCTTCACCTACGACACCTACATGCTCGCCAACGGCACCGGCAAGGCGCTGACCAAGGCCGGCGGCGACACCTGGTTCTTCCTCACCGCGGACTACGCCTTCGGCCATGCGCTGGAGCGCGACACCTCCGCAGTCGTGACCAGCAGTGGCGGCAAGGTGCTCGGCTCGGTCAAGCATCCGCTCAACACCGCGGACTTCTCGTCCTTCCTGCTGCAGGCGCAATCGTCGAAGGCCAAGGTCATCGGCCTTGCCAACGCCGGCGGCGACACCACCAACTCGATCAAGCAGGCTTCCGAATTCGGCATCGTCCAGGGCGGTCAGAAGCTCGCCGCGCTGTTGTTGTTCGTCAACGACGTGCATGCGCTCGGGCTCAAGGTCGCGCAGGGCCTGACCTTCACCGAGTCGTTCTACTGGGACCTGAACGAGCAGACCCGCGCCTGGTCCAACCGCTTCCAGAAGCTGTCACCGAAGGGCACGATGCCGTCGATGACGGTGGCCGGCGTCTACGCCGGCGCGCTGCACTACCTGAAGACGCTCGAGGCACTCGGCGGCAATCCGCATGACGGCGCCAAGGTCGTGGCCAAGATGAAGGAGATTCCGACCGACGATCCGCTGTTCGGCAAGGGCCCGCTGCGCGCCGACGGCCGCCGCCTGATCCCGGCCTATCTGTTCGAGGTCAAGAAGCCCGAAGAGTCCAAATATCCGTGGGATTACTACAAGCTGATCGCCAAGATCGCGCCCGAGGATGCCGCCAAGCCGCTCGAGGCCAGCGAGTGCCCGCTGGTGAAGAAGTAATCCGATAGCTCCGATGCGGGATGCGGTGGATTAGCATCGCGTCCCGCCAGTGCCGCTGCGCAGACGATGCGACATTCGCTGCGCAGAATCACGTCATCGTCAGCGCAGCAGACTCGCGAGGCGGCCGATGCCTTCCTCGATCACGGCTTCCTCGGGCAGCGAATAGGACAGGCGGATCGTGTTGGTGCCGCTGCCGTCGTGGAAGAAGGCAGCCCCGGGAACGAACGCCACCTGGGCCTGATTCACGGCCCGGTCGAGCAAGGCGGCACCGGACACGCCGTCCGGCAGGGTGAGCCAGACGAAGAACCCGCCGTCGGGGCGCGTCCACCTCGCTTCTGACGGCATCTGTGCCTCGAGTGCCCTCAGCATCGCATCGCGCTTGAGCCGATAATGCGCGCGCGCCCGTGCGATCAGCCCGGCATGCCCTCCGTCTTTCACGAGCCTGTGCATCACGATCTGATTGATCGCTGACACGTTGAGGTCGCTCGCCTGCTTGACGAGGACGAGACGGCTGATGATGGCGCGCGATGCACAAACCCAGCCGATGCGCAGGCCTGGCGCGACCGTCTTCGAGAACGTTCCGAGATGGATGACGCGGGAAGCATCGAGCGAGCCGCGGCGACGGACGTCCAACGACTGCAGCGACTGCATCTCGTCGCCGTCGAAACGCAAGGCAGAATAGGCGCTGTCCTCCAACACCGGCACGTCCAGCTCGCCGGCGAGATCCAGGACATCGGCACGCGCCGAACGCGACAGCGTCTCACCGGTCGGATTGGCAAAGTCCGGCACGACATAGACGAACTTCACGCGCGCCCCCGCAGCTTCTTTCGCGGCTTCGTCCGCGTAGGAGGCCGGGGTGCGGTTCGCAGCGCGTGGACCGATCGAATCGTAACGCGGCTCGTAGGCCGAAAAGGCCTGCAGCGCGCCAAGATAGGTGGGAACGGTGACGAGCGCCGTATCGCCGGGCGTGAGCAGCAGCTTGCCGAGAAAATCGAGCGCCTGTTGCGATCCCGCGGTGACGAGGATGTTGTCTGGCGAGGCCGCTATGCCCTGCGCGGTCATGTACTCGGCGATCCACTGGCGAAGCGGACCGTAGCCCTCGCTGACGGCATATTGCAGAGCAGCGGAAGCCACGTCGGGCGACGCCAGCGCATCGGCATAGACCTGCGCCGCCGCTGCTACAGGAAACAGCGCGGGATCGGGGATGCCGCCGGCGAACGAAATCATGCCGGGCCGCTCCAGCACCTTGAGCAGCTCGCGGATCTCCGATGCCTTCATGCGATCCGCGCGGCGCGCGTAGACGGGCTTCCAGCTCACCAATATTCCTCCCGTGGTTCGGCTATTTATGTCAGTATTATTGACCTATTTTGAAGCGTGTGCAATCCCCGTCCCGCGAGAGCGCGAGAGCTGCATCGGTGGGGTCAGGGGATGAGAACCTTCAGGCCGGCGCGCTACTCTAGCTGCTCTTTGCCGAGGACAGCGTCCGCACCGCAATCAGGAGAGCGACGATCAGCAACGCCGACGCCAGCAGGAACGGCGCGCCGGGTAGATGCGCCGGCGCGGCCGCTCCGATGAAATAGGCAAAGGTCAGCGTGAACAGGAAGGGACCTGCGAGTTGGGCCACGCTCTGCACGCTCGACGTCGCTCCCTGTAGCTGGCCCTGTCTGTCCGGTGGGACGAGGCGGGTCATCAAAGCCTGCATGGCCGCGCCGGAGACGCCCCACAGCGCCATCACGGGAATGCCGAGCCAGCTCAACGGCCCGGTCGGCGCAAGGCCGAAGATTAGGAAGCCCACCGCCCCCGCGGACAGGCCGAGCATCAGCGCGCCGCGCTCGCCGAGCAGGCGGACGATCAGCCCCACCGCCCCGCCCTGCACCACCATGGCGCAGATGCCGACCATCGCCAGCGTCAGCCCGACCGTGCGCGTATCCCAGCCATAGCGATAGGTCGCGTAGAGCACGAAGGTCGACGGCAGCACGACATGAGCGAGCTGGGTGATGAAGTTGACGACCGACAGTCCGCCGAGGATGCGATCCGAGCGCAGCAATTGCAGCGCGCCGAGCGGGCTCGCGGCTCGCCATTGGAACGGACTGCGCCGCTTTGACGGCAGCGATTCCGGCAGCACCAGCAGTCCGTACAGTGCGTTGGCGAAGCTGAGCGCGGCTGCAGCCCAGAACGGCAGCCGCGGGTCGATGTCGCCGAGCAGGCCGCCGGTGGCGGGGCCCAGCACGAATCCCGCGCCGAACGCCGCGCCGATGCGCCCGAAGATCGCCGCACGCCGGTCGGGCGGCGTCAGGTCGGAGATGTAGGCGAAAGCCGTCGAGATGCTGGCCGAGGTGACTCCGGAGATCAGGCGCCCCACGAACAGCCACGCGAGCGACGGCGCCAGCGCCATCAGCACGTAGTCCGCGGCCAAGCCGAAGTTCGACAGCAGGATCACCGGCCGCCGGCCGAAGCGGTCGGACAGGCTGCCGAGCACCGGCGAGAACACGAACTGCATCAGCGCCCAGGCGGTGCCGAACAGGCCGAAGATGCGCGCCGCCTGCGCAGTGTCGTTGCCCACGAAGCTCTCGATCAGCTTCGGCAGGATCGGCATGATCAGCCCGAGCGCGAGCATGTCGAGCAGGATGGTGACGAAGATGAAGGCGACGGCGCCGCGGCGTGGGGCCGGCGCATCTTCTGTCGCGACGCTCGGCGGGCTTGCTTCCATGGCCGGACCGCTTCCGCTGACGCAACTGATCAGTTCGGCCGCTTGCGCTTGTGCGCGAACGGGTTGGCTTTCTCGCGCAGGGTGATGCGCACCGGTGTGCCCGGCAGCTCGAAGGTCTCGCGCATCGAGTTGGTGAGATAGCGCAGGTACGATTGCGGGATCGCGTCGGCCCGCGAGCAGAACAGCACGAAACTCGGCGGCCGCGCCTTGGTCTGGGTGATGTAGTTCAGCTTGAGCCGGCGGCCCGACACCGCCGGCGGCGGGTTGTCGGCGATCGCCTGCTCGAACCAGCGGTTCAGCGCCGCGGTCGGCACGCGCCGGTTCCAGATCGCGTAGGCTTCGACGATCGCCTGCATCAGCCGGTCGATGCCCTCGCCCATCAGGCCCGACACCGCCACGATCGGCGCGCCCGCGACCTGCGGCAGCCAGTGGTCGGCATCGCGGCGCAGCATCGAGATCTGGCCGGGGTTGCCGTCCATCAGGTCCCATTTGTTGACGGCGATGACCAGCGCACGCCCCTCGCGCTCGATCAGATCGGCGATGCGCAGATCCTGCTCCTCGAAGCGGTTCTGCGCATCCATCATCAGCACGACCACCTCGGCGAAGCGCACCGCGCGCAGCGCATCGGCCACCGACAGCTTCTCCAGCTTCTCCTCGATGCGCGAGCGCCGGCGCAGACCTGCGGTGTCGAAGATGCGGAAGCCGCGGCCCTTCCACTCGATTTCGACCGCGATCGAATCGCGCGTCGTACCGGCCTCGGGACTCGTGAGCAGCCGCTCCTCGCCGAGCAGATGGTTGATCAGGGTCGACTTGCCGGCGTTGGGACGGCCGACGATCGCGACCCGGATCGGCCTGTTGGCGCGCTCCTCGTCGGTCTCCTCGTGCTCGTCCTCCTCATCGTCCGTGGGCGGCACGAGCTTGCTGACGGCGTCATAGAGCTCGCCCATGCCCTCGCCGTGCTCGGCCGAGATCTGGATGGGATCGCCAAGTCCCAACGCATACGACTCCATGGCGCCGAGCTCGCCATGCTTGCCCTCGCTCTTGTTGGCGAGCAACAGCACCGGCTTGTCGGCGCGGCGGGCGAAATCGGCGAAGGCGCGGTCGGCGGGCGTCAGGCCGATGCGGGCATCGATCACGAAGAACAGCGCGTCGGCGAGCGCGATCGCGGTCTCCGTCTGCTCCTGCATGCGCGCGGTCAGCGAGCCCTTCGGCCCCTCGTCGAGGCCGGCGGTGTCGATGATCGTGAAGTTGAGATCGAACAGCTTAGCTTCGCCCTCGCGGCGGTCGCGCGTGACGCCCGGCATGTCGTCGACGAGCGCCAGCTTCTGCCCGACCAGACGGTTGAACAGGGTCGACTTGCCGACGTTGGGCCGGCCGATGATGGCGATGGTGAAGGGCATGATGATCCGTGCGCGTGAGCGCGCAGCTTTAGCGCATTCGGCCGCAAAACCGAACGGGCGATCCGCCGATTCGCAGGTGAGATTACCGGCTGAAGGAGCCGCTCGGCATCGGCGCCGGGAAGCCGCCGCTGGATCGCTGAGCCGCCGGCTGCTGCGCCGGGGCAGCATCATCCGGCGGTGGTGCCGTGGTGCGGCGGCGCACGATCTTCTTGGGCTTCGGTGCCGGCGGAACGGCGGCAGCGCCCTCCTCGACCGCGGCAGCCTCGCCATCCTGCGGATCGGCCGTCGTCGGGTTGTTCACGGCCGCCTGCCGCCGGCCCTTTCTACCCTTGGGCTCCTCCACCGGAGGCGCCGGCGGCGTAGCCGCCTGAGCGCCCGGGTCGGTCATCGGCTGCTGCTGGGCACCCTTGTAGAGTTCCTTCGGCACGCCCTGCTCGAGACCCGGCACGCCCTCCGGGAACACCGGCTTGCGGTCGCCCGGCAGCTTCTTCTTGGTGTCCAGGAAGTCGAGCATGTCCGAGGGGTCGAAACTTCCCCCACTCGCGCAGCCGCCCAGCACGCCGGAAAGCGCAATGAGGACCGTCAGGGCAATGGCACGTTGGGCGCGGCGCATGATCGTCGTTCCAATCAACTCGGTTTCGCCGTCGCGAGGTCCGCGATCAGCTCTTGGCGACTGCAGGCAACAGCGCCTGCAGCGCTTCAGCGCGCGAGCGCAGGCCCGGCGGGGTCTCACCATCCAGCGCAATCATGTCGAGCCATTGGCGGGCCGCCGCGGCATCATTGGCCTTCCACGCCGACAGCGCCAGCAATTCGCGGGCGGCGTGGCGGAACGACGCGCCGGGCGCAGTTTCGCCTTCGAGGCGCTGCTTGAGGTCGGCGTAAGGCGCCGTATCGGCCAGCAGGCCGGCCGCGCGCAGCCGCGCCATCGACTGCTGCTCGGCCCCGATGCTGCGGTCGGCGGCGAGTTCGTCATAGAGCTTCACGGCAGCCGCCTTGTCGCGCATCGCGGCCTCGGCGGCCTGGTGGAAGCGGGCCAGCATGCGGTATCCCGATGGGGCCGTGGCCGCGACATCCGCAAAGGCCTTCTCCGCCTCGGCATGCTTGTTCTGCTCGGAGAGTTCGAGGGCCTTGTTGAAGGCCGAGCCGGCTTCGGCCGCCTTCTGACCCTCGAGATACTGGTAGCCGCGCCAGCCGCCGACGCCGGCGATGATCAGCACGGCAATGGCGATGATCAAGATCGAGTAGCGGTCCCACAGCTTCTTGAGCTGTTCCCGACGGACCTCCTCGTCTACTTCATCAATGAATTCAGACACCTAAGGACATCCCGTCAGGTTCGCTGCGAGCGCGCGCGCATGGGTTTGAAGTGCCGCGCGAGCGGCCCGTTGCCCGCGCGCCGGCGCCGATACCGCATCGGCATGGCGGTGGCAAGGCGAGTCCAGCCGAATCAAGGCGTTACTCCCCGGTTCTGCCACAAGGTCCGAACGCGGCTATCACGCCGTCAAGGCTTCGCGCAACTGCCGTTTCATCACCTTGCCGTTGGCGTTGCGCGGCAAAGGGTCCGCGGTCACGGTCAGGGTTTCCGGGACCTTGTAATCCGAGACCCGCTCGGCGCACCAGCTGCGCAGCGCTTCGGCGCTCATCGGCTCGCGGGTCACGACCACCGCGTGCACCCGCTCGCCGAGCACCGGACATGGCCGGGCGATGATCGCGCTCTCGACCACCGCCGGGTGGCTCGCCAGCACCGATTCGACCTCGGCCGAGTAGATCTTCAACCCGCCGCGGTTGATCATGTCCTTCTGCCGGTCGAACACCCGGACGAAATTGTCGGCATCGATCGAGCCGAGGTCGCCGGAGTGCCAATAGCCGGCGGTAAAGCTCTCGGCAGTGGCCTCGGGCCGGTTCCAATAGCCCTTGATGACCTGGCCGCCGCCGATCCAGATCTCGCCGATCTCGCCGCGCGGCAGCTCCCGCCCCTGCCCGTCCATCACCAGGATGCTGGCGCCCGGACACGGTAGCCCGACGCTGTCAATCTGACGGGCGGTGAGATCAGACGGCATCAGGGTCGCCGGCGAGGTAGTCTCGGTCGAGCCATAGGCGTTGACCAGCCGCAGGCCGGGGATCTTGGCTGCGAGCTTCTCGATGGTCGCGACCGGCATCGGCGCGCCGCCGAAGCCGCCGATCCGCCACGACGACAGATCATGACTGTCGAAGTCGCGCTGCAGCAGGCAGAGATTGTACATCGCCGGGACCATGACCGTGTAGGTCACGCGCTCGCGCGCCGCGAGCTTCAGATACTCGCCGGCCTTGAACTCCGGCATGATGATCAAGGTGCCGGCGCAGCGTGCCATGCTGGTGATGTTGGCGACGACGCCGGTGACATGGCCGAGCGGCACGGCGGCGATCGAGCGGTCGGCGGGCGTCAGCCCCAGGCACGCCTCGTAGATCATCGAGGAGTGCACGATGTTGCAATGGGCGAGCATCGCGCCTTTCGGCCGGCCAGTGGTGCCGGAGGTGTAGAGGATCATCGCAGTGTCCTCTTCGGTCACCTCGACCCGAGCCTCATGCGCGGCATGATCGGCCAGCGCCGCGAAGCCGGAGCGTTGCGGATAGTCGTCGACGGCAATGCGAGCCGCCAACTCTGGCGTCTCGGTGGCGGCCGGCAACCGGTCCGCCAACGCCGCCTCGTGCAGCAGCAGCCGGGCGCCGCAATCGTTCAGCACATAGGCGATTTCCGGGGTCTGCTGCCGGGTCGACAGCAGCACCGTGATCAGCCCGAGCTTGGCCGCAGCAAAAAGCGTGAGCACGAATTCCATGCGATTGCCGAGCAGCACCGCGAGCCGGTCGCCCTTCTGCAATCCCCTCGCCTGCAGCCCGCCGGCGATCCGCGCGGCGGTCTCGCCGACCTCGTGCCACGACAGCCGCACGGCCCCGCAGACCAGCGCCTCGCCGTCGCCGTTGCGCTCCACCGCTTCTTCGACCATGGCCCAGATGTTCGCGGGCCGCTCCGTGAACAACGGAACCACGCGATCGCCGAAACGGGCTTCGCGCCGCATCGGCGGCGTTACATAGGTCGACCAGTCCATGGAGTTTCCCCGAGCTTGGCTTCTTGTCGTTGTTCGCCGCGATGCGGACCAGCCTGAAACATAACCAAGGGATGACGCGCTTGGCTATCTCCGCCAGCGCCGGAGATTCATCCCGTGACGCCGCGCGCACCACGGCGCCAACGGGACGACCAAGCGAGAGGCGCCCATCAGGTCTTTGACCTCATTCCGTAGACATGTTCCGCCGCCGGAAACGCACGGGTACGCACGTCGGCCGCGTAGCGTTCGATCGCCTCGTCGATCGCCGGACCGAGATTGCCGTAGCGGCGGACGAATTTCGGCGCCCGCGGCGACAGGCCGAGCATGTCCTCCAAAACCAGCACCTGGCCGTCGCAGGCGACGCTGGCGCCGATGCCGATGGTGGGGATCGCGATCTGCTGCGTGATCTTGCGCGCCAGCGGCTCGGCCACGGCCTCGATCACCACCGAGAACGCGCCGGCTTGTGCGATCGCCGCAGCGTCGTTCTCGATCGCAGCCCAATCCGCCTCATCGCGGCCCTGGGCACGGAACGAGCCGAGCGTATTGATCGATTGCGGCGTCAGGCCGATATGGCCCATCACCGGAATGCCGCGCTCGCTGAGGAAGGCCACCGTCTCGGCCATCCGCGCCCCGCCCTCGAGCTTGACCGCGCCGCATTGCGTCTCCTTCAGGATCCGCACCGCCGCATGAAACGCCTGCTCCTTCGACGCCTCGTAGGAGCCGAACGGCATGTCGACCACCACCAGCGCCTGGCGCGAGCCGCGCATCACGGCGCTGCCCTGCAGAATCATCATCTCCAGGGTCACCGGCACGGTGGTCTCGAAACCGTGCATCACATTCCCGAGGGAATCGCCGACCAGGATCACATCGCAATGGCGATCCACCAGCGCCGCGGTATGGGCGTGGTAGGACGTCAGCATCACGATCGGCTCGCCGCCCTTGCGGGCGCGGATCTCGGGAGCCGTCTTGCGGCGGACGGTCGACTGCACCGACATCGCTAACCTCCGATGACAGGAATGCCGAGCACGACAGGATGGAACGCGAAGGCCAGCGCGGCATAGACGACGATGCCGACCACCACCGCGATGACGTCGTTGCCGATGCCGCCGACCGGAATCGGCGGTCCGCCGGCATCAGCGCGGCGCTTCAGGGAGATGCGGTCGAACACGGCCCAGGCCAGGATCGAGCCGAACAGGATGATGCCGCCGAGGTCGCCATTGCTGAGCAGGTGGCCGAACGCCCACAGCTTCACGCCCGCCAGCATCGGGTGCTTCAGCACGGTGTAGATGCGGCCGCGGATATAGGCGGCGACGATCATGATCACCGCCGGCAGCATCAGGGCGAGATTGATGTGCTTGAGCGCCTTCGGCGGCGTCCACACCTGGATCCAGCCGCCGCCATGGCGGTACTCGGCAAAGCCCCAGACAATCAGGGCGAGGCCGGCGAGCGCCACGACGGTGTAGACGAGCTTGTAGGTGCTCTCACCCATCCGCGCGATGACCTGCGCGCGCGCCCCGCGCCGGGTCGTGAACACATGGGCGCCGAGAAACAGCACCAGCCCCACCACCATCACCAGAAGTCCCACGGCGTCCCCCTTCGCATGCACATGACCTGTACGTGGGCATCGGTATCATTTCCGGGGGCGGCCTCGCAACGTGGCGCGGAGACCGTCTGCAAGCCGCACGCTGCCGATTCGCCATCACACATCGTCATTCCGGGGCGACGCGTCAGCGTCGAACCCGGAACCCCGAGATTGGTTTGCGTTCTTCGCAACCATATCGAGATTCCCCGCTGCGTAATCGCCCAGCTGAGGTTCGCACGCGTTGCGTCCGTCCCGAATGATCGGTGGGTGGGGTTCGCGCCGTGCGAGACGGCGCGGCGGGGCGCTATTGCCGCTCCGACGTGTTCTTCAAATCCCGGTTGTCGACATAGCGGATCGCGATCGGCCGCCCCGCCAGCGCGCCGCCGAGGCCTTTTGTGAACTTCAGCGGCAGGCAGCCGTCGAGCGAGGCATTGATCGCCTTCAGATAGGTCGCGCGCGTGTCGGCCGGCGCGCCTGAGGTCACGAAGGTCACGCGCGGCGGTGAGATCATCTCGCCGGTCCGCTTGAAGCTGAAGCGCACCGTCATCTGCATCCCCGCGCGGGCGCTGTCCTCCGGCGGCGGCGTCCAGCACGCGCGCAGCGCTGCGAACAGATCGCCGATCGTGTCGAGATCGTGATCCGGCTTCTGATATTTGGCTTCCTGATCCTTGGCGGGCCGGCTCTCGATCGTGAGTTGCAGGTTCTGACCATAGGGATAGTTCATCTCGGGAATACAGGGCCACGGCCCGAAGACGCTGCAGAACGACGGCGTGCACGGCTGCTCGTCGAGCACGCTGCACGGCGTGTGCGCGAACGGCACCGGATTGATCTGCTGGCGGCGCGCGTCGGCGGCGGCCGGAGCGGCCACCATCAGCAGGAGGAGCACGACGACACGGAGCATGGGACTCTCGGAGTGGGATGAAATCCAAGTTGGATCCCGATCGCAGAACTCGCAAGCTCAATCCCGTTCACGTCTGCGCGTTCCCGCATCGCGAACGGCCCTCGACCGTAACAGCGGAACTCGGCTAGAACACGGCAGGATGCGACAACAAACGGACGCGACGATGAGCCACAGCGAGACCGTGATCAACGTCATCAACCCGAACATGACGGTGACGATGACCGAATTGATCGCCAAAGCGGCCCAGGCCAGCGCAAGCCCGTCGACGCGGATCGTCGGCCGCACCGCGCGGTTCGGCGCCGCCTCGATCGAAGGCCATTACGACGAGGCGATTGCCGCGGTCGGCATGCTCAAGGAGGTCGAGGCCGGAGACGCAGAAGGTTGCCACGCCCATGTAATCGCCTGCTTCGGTGATCCCGGCCTGCTTGCCGCGCGCGAATTATCGGCTGTGCCGGTGCTCGGCATCGCTGAAGCGGCGATGCATGCGGCGAGCTTCGTCGCCACCCATTTCAGCATCGTGACCACGCTGTCGCGCACCAAGGTGATCGCCGAGCACCTCGTGCGCAATTACGGCATGGAGCAGCATTGCCGCAGGGTGCGCGCGGTCGACGTTGCCGTGCTCGACCTCGACAAGCCCGAGGCCAATGTCCGCGGCACGCTGCTCGGCGAATGCCGGGCGGCGCTGCGCGAGGACGGTATCGGCGCCATCGTGCTCGGCTGCGCCGGCATGGCCGATCTCGCGCACGACCTCTCCACCGAGCTCGGCATTCCCGTGATCGACGGCGTCGCCGCCGCGGTGCGCTTTGCCGAGGCGCTGGTCGGGCTGGGGCTGAAGACCTCCAAGCACGGCGATCTCGCCTTTCCGCTGCCGAAGGCACGGACGACGCTCTGAAGCCGGTCGACTACCTGATCGGGTAGTTTCGAAACCGCGTCGGAGACGCCAAATTGGGACCAGACCCATTCTGGAGCGTCCCATGTCCGATCCGTCCGCCCTCGCCTCGCTATCGTCGGCATTGACGACCGCCGTCGCGCAAGCCGCGCCTGTGATCCTCACCGTCTCCTCGCACCGCAGCCGCGCCACGGGCTTCGTCTGGAAGCCGGGCCTTGTCGTCACCGCCGACGAGGCGCTGGCGGACGAAGGCGAAATCGTGCTCGTCTTTGCCGATGGCACGCAAAGGCCGGCCACGGTGGCGGGCCGCGACCACACCACCGACATCGCCCTGCTCCGCTTCGATGGCGGCGCTGCGGGACCGGCCCAACTCTCCGGCGAGATGCCCGCGCTCGGCTCGCTCGCGGTCATCGCCGCTGCCGAGCACGGCACGCCAACGGCCGCGCTCGCGATGGTGTCGAAATCCGCCGGTCCGTGGCGCAGCCTGCGCGGCGGCGACATCGATGCGCGCATCGAGCTCGATACCAGGCTGCGGCACAGTTCCGAAGGCGGCCTCGTGCTCGACGCTGCGGGCCACGCGATCGGCATGGCCGTGCGCGGCCCGCGCCGGACGCTCGTGATACCCGCGGCCACGATCGAACGGGTCGCCGCGAAGCTCGAGACGCATGGTCGCATCGCTCGCGGCTATCTCGGCGCCGGCCTGCAGCCGGTCCGGCTCGATGACGGCATCGGCGCGATGATCATGAGCCTCGACAAGAGCGGCCCGGCCGCGGCCGCCGGCCTGCGCCAGGGTGACGTCATCACCGCGCTCAACAAGGAGCCGTTCAGGGGCATGCGCGCGATGATGCGCGAACTCGGTCCGGACAGCGTCGGCGCCGTCGTCGAGGTCGCAGCGCTGCGTGCCGGCGAGCCGGTGCAGTTCGCCCTGACCATCGGCGAGAGGCCGGCGTGAGCGAGGAGGCGCGCGCGCCGATCAGGATCGCGATCGCGGTCGAGGATGCCGCGCTGGCCGACCGGCTGGCGGCGCTGCTCGGCGATGTCACGGGCCTGACGCTGGTCGCGCCCGGCGAGAGCGCCGACGTCGCCGTCGCGCCGTTGCGTGGCAGTGATGAGGCTCGCAGCGGCGACGACAGGATCGACGGCCAGGCGATCGATGATTTTCAGCTCACCGCGCGCGAGCGCGACGTGCTGGTGCTGATGGCCGAGGGCTGCTCCAACAAGGAGATCGCGCGCAGCCTCGGCATCTCCGTGCACACCGCCAAATTCCACGTCGGCTCGCTGCTCGACAAGCTCGACGCCACCGGCCGCACCGATGCGGTCGCGCATGCGGCAAGGCGGGGGATCATCGAGCTGTGAGACCGCAGGCCGGCGCGGCGCGCTTCGCGACCTCGCGGCGAGCTACTTCCGCAAGCCGCTCATCACGCGCGGCAGCAGCGATGCGGCCAGCATGCGATAGCCCTCGGGGGTCAGATGCACACCGTCGACCTGATGCGGCAGGCCACGGAACATGCCGTTCTCGACCATCACGACCTTGATGCGGCGCTGCGCGGCCTTGGCCATGATGGCGCTGATGCCGCTGGCGCGCTGGTCGCCGGCACCTTTGCGGGCGTCGTTGCCGCCGGGCTGCAGCACCAGCACGCGGGTTGATCCATCGACCGCGCTGTCGAAGCGGGACAGCATCCCGGCGGTGGTATCACCGTTGATGCCGGCGTTGGCGACGCTCACCCGAACGCCCTTGCTGTGGAGCATGGCCTCGAGCTGGGCCGGAAAGTCCTCGCCGCGATTGACGCCCTTGCCGTAGGTGTTGCTGGCGCCGAGCGCGACGACCTCGGCCGCATCAGCCGTTGCGATCGTCGCCGACGCAAGTCCACACACAGCGAACAGTGCAATCATCTGCCGCCGCACAAGACGGCCAATCGATCCCGCCGGCATTTCCTTCTCCCTCGCCTGTTTATGAGAGGAAGACTAGCGCGCCGATGACCTGACGAAAAGTGCGCGGCGTTGCGGGTATCATCCCACGGCAGGAGCGAGGCTCACTGTGAGGAAGCGCATGTCTTTCGCGTCGCGATTCCGGGGCGCCCGCAGGGCGAGCCGAGATTCCATCGGGCGGCGGAACAAGAGGCGAAATGGATTGCGGACTCATCGCTGCGCGATGCCCCGGAATGACGAGAGAGTGTCGGGCGGCTACGCCCTCTTCTTCACGTCCTTGACGTTGGAGAACACGATGCCTTCGGCGCGCTCCTTGGTGTAGCCGAGATAGAACTCGTTCTTGGCCAGGAACACCGGATCGCCGTCGACGTCGTCGGCGACGCCGGAATTGTTGGACGCGATGAACGCCTCCAGCTTCTTCTTGTCGTCGCAGGAGATCCAGCGTGCCAGCGAGAACTCGGAGATCTCGAATTCGACGGGCAGCGAATACTCGGCATCGAGCCGCGCCTTGAGCACGTCGAGCTGCAGCGGGCCGACCACGCCGACCAGCGCCGGCGCGCCGTCGCGCGGGCGGAACACCTGCACGACGCCCTCCTCCGACATCTGCTGCAAGGCTTCCTTGAGCTTCTTGGCCTTCATCGCATCGGTGAGACGGACGCGGCGGACGATTTCCGGGGCGAAGCTCGGCACGCCGACGAAGGTGAGGTCCTCGCCCTCGGTCAGCGTGTCGCCGATGCGAAGCGAGCCGTGGTTGGGAATGCCGACGACGTCGCCCGCAAAGGCTTCGTCCGCGACCGAGCGGTCCTGGGCGAAGAAGAATTGCGGACTCGACAGCGGCATGGTCTTGCCCGTGCGCACCAGCTTCGCCTTCATGCCGCGATTGAGCTTGCCCGAGCACAGCCGCGCAAACGCGATGCGGTCGCGGTGGTTGGGGTCCATGTTCGCCTGGATCTTGAACACGAAGGCGCTCATGCGCGGCTCGGCGGCGTCGACCTTGCGCAAGTTGGACTCCTGCGCGCGCGGCGACGGCGCGTAACGGCCGAGGCCTTCCAGCAGGTCGCCGACGCCGAAATTGCGCAAGGCGCTGCCGAAATAGACCGGGGTCAGATGGCCCTCGCGGAATGCCTCCAGGTCGAACGGCTTGCAAGCTTCCTTGACCAGCTCGAGCTCGTCGGTGATCTGGCTCATGTCGAGATTGGCGTTGAACTTGCCGAGCTCCGAAATCGCGATCTGCTGCGCGGCGCCGGTCTTGGCACCGCCGCCTTCGAGCAGGCGCACGCCGCCGTCGCGGATGTCATAGGTGCCGATGAAGTCGCGGCCGCGGCCCACGGGCCAGGTCATCGGCGTGGTGTCGAGCGCCAGCGTCTTCTCGATCTCGTCCAGCAGATCGAAGGTGTCGCGGCTCTCGCGGTCCATCTTGTTGATGAAGGTGATGATCGGGATGTCGCGCAGGCGGCAGACCTCGAACAGTTTTCGCGTGCGCGCCTCGATGCCCTTGGCGGCGTCGATCACCATCACCGCGGAGTCGACCGCGGTCAGCGTGCGGTAGGTGTCCTCGGAAAAGTCCTCGTGGCCCGGCGTGTCCAGCAGGTTGAAGACCAGCCCCTCGAACTCGAAGGTCATGACCGAGGTGACGACGGAGATGCCGCGCTCGCGCTCGATCTTCATCCAGTCCGAGCGGGTGTTGCGGCGCTCGCCCTTGGCCTTGACCTGGCCGGCGAGGTTGATGGCGCCGCCGAACAGCAGCAGCTTCTCGGTCAAGGTGGTCTTGCCGGCGTCCGGATGCGAGATGATGGCAAAGGTGCGCCGGCGCGCCACCTCGTCGGACAAGGCGGTGCGGACAGGCTGTTCGGTCGTGACGGCGGTATCGGACATGAGGCGGCAAGCGTCGTTTCAGGCCAGAGAGCGGGCGATTTACGGGAAAGGCGCGGGATCTCGGCCGCCGCGCGCCCTCCATATAGGCGTTTTGCACCGCAACTCCAACCGGCGAGTTGAGCCCGGCCGGGCCGATCCGGATCAGTGCCGGAGCACCGACACCAGCCAGAACGTCAGCGCCGCGACGATCGCCGAGGCCGGAATCGTGAAGACCCAGGCATAGACGATCGATCCGGCCACGTTCCAGCGCACCGCGGAGGCGCGGCGGGCGGCGCCGACGCCGACGATGGCTCCGGTGATGGTGTGGGTGGTCGAGACGGGCACGCCGAGGAAGGTCGCCAGGAACAGCGTGATCGCGCCGCCGGTCTCGGCGCAGAAACCCTGCATCGGGTTCAGCTTGGTGATGCGCAGGCCCATGGTGCGGACGATGCGCCAGCCGCCCATCAGGGTGCCCAGCGCCATCGCCGCCTGGCACGACAGCACGACCCAGAACGGCACCGTGAACTCGTTGCCGAGATGGCCCTGCGAATACAGCAGCACGGCGATGATGCCCATCGTCTTCTGCGCGTCGTTGCCGCCATGGCCGAGCGAATACAGCGAGGCCGAGGCGAATTGCAGGATGCGGAAGGCGCGGTCGACCGCGAACGGCGTCGAGCGCACCGAGGCCCAGGACACGATCGCGACCAGGACCATCGCCAGCACCAGCCCGACCAGCGGCGACAGCACGATCGCGAGCACGGTCTTCGACAGGCCGCTCCAGACGGCGGCCGAGATGCCGGCCTTGGCGACCCCTGCCCCAACCAGCCCGCCAATCAAAGCGTGCGAGCTCGACGAGGGAATGCCGGCCGCCCAGGTGACGAGGTTCCAGACGATGGCACCGACCAGGGCGGCGAAGATCACCTGGGCGTCGACGATGGCGGGATCGATGATCCCTGTACCGATGGTCTGCGCGACGTGGAGGCCGAACACCGCGAACGCGACGAAATTAAAGAATGCGGCCCAGAACACCGCATATTGCGGCCGGAGCACGCGGGTCGAAACGATGGTCGCGATCGAGTTGGCGGCGTCATGCAGGCCGTTCAGGAAATCGAAGGCGAGCGCGACGGCGATCAGGCCGACCAGGATCGGAAGGCCGAGTTGAGCGTCCACGGCGCGGCCCTACCCTAGACCTGTTCGATCATGATCGAATTGATCTCGTTGGCGACGTCGTCGAAGCGGTCGGCGACCTTCTCCAGATGGTCGTAGATCTCGGCGCCGACAATGAAGTCCATGGTATTGGCCTTGCGGTGCTTGAGGAACAGCTCCTTCAGCCCGATGTCGTGGAGGTCGTCGACCCGACCCTCGAGCTTGGTCATCTCCTCGGTGATCGCGGTGATCATCGGCACGTTCTGGCCGATCGCCTGCAGCAACGGCAGCGCGCGGCCGATCAGATTGGCGCAATCGACCAGCAAGGTGCCCATCTCGCGCATGGTCGGCTCGAACTCTTTGACCTCGAACAGCACCACGGCCTTGGCGGTCTGCTGCATCTGGTCGATGGCATCGTCCATCGAGGTGATCAGGTTCTTGATGTCGCCGCGGTCGAACGGGGTGATGAAGGTGCGGCGGACCGCGGTCAGCACTTCGCGGGTGATGTTGTCGGCCTCGTTCTCGAACTGGCTGACGCGCTGGCAGTGGGCGAGGATGTCGTCACCGCCCTGCAGCATGTCCTGCAGCGCATGGGCGCCCTGAATCACCACCTTGTTGTGGCGGGCGAACAAATCGAAAAACCGCTCCTCCCGCGGGAGGACGGCGCGAAACCAGTGCAGCATGGGACGAGATCCATCCATTCCGAAACGGGCCAGGGCCGGCCCGTCACAGAACTGTCATACTCCGGATCGCGCACCAGCAGAAGCGGTGGCCGGTTCATCCACCGCTTTCTGCCCTTTCGACGATCTCTTTTCAGATCAACGGCTTAAAGGGACCGTTTGAACAGATGGGCGATTTCGCCGACCACGCCGCGGCGGAAGGTGAGCACGCAGGCGACGAAGATCACGCCCTGGATCACCGTCACCCACTGGCCGAAGCCGGACAGATATTGCTGCATGCCGACGATCACGAACGCGCCGACGACGGGGCCGAACACGGTGCCGAGCCCTCCGACCAGGGTCATGAGCACGATCTGCCCCGACATCGCCACCTCGACGTCGGTCAGCGAGGCGTTCTGGGCGACGAACACCTTCAACGCGCCAGCCAAGCCGGCCAGCGTCCCGGATAGAATGAAGGCGAGCAGCTTGTAATGGTCGGTCTTGTAACCCAGCGAGATCGCCCGCTGCTCGTTCTCACGGATCGATTTCAGCACTTCGCCGAACGGCGAGTTGATGGTGCGGAAGATCAGCAGGAAACCGGCGAGGAAGCCGACCAGCACGACGTAATAGAGCACCGTCGGCCTGGACAGGTCGAGGATGCCGAACATCCGCCCCTGGGGAATGCCCTGGATGCCGTCCTCGCCATGGGTGAACGGCGCCTGCAGATAGATGAAGTACAGCAGCTGCGACAGCGCCAGCGTGATCATCGCGAAATAGATGCCCTGGCGGCGGATCGAGATGTAGCCGGTGATCACCGACAGGACGAACGATCCGGCGACGCCTGTGAGGATGCCGAGCTCGGGCGGCAGCCCCCACACCTTCAGCGCGTGGGCACTGCAGTAGCCGGCCGTTCCCAGGAACATCGCGTGGCCGAACGACAGCAGGCCGCCATAGCCGATCAGGAGGTTGAAGGCGCAGGCGAGCAGCGCGAAGCACAGCGCCTGCATGACGAAGAACGGGTACAGCCCGGTCCACGGTACGATCGCCAGCAGCGCCGCCATGATGACGAACACGATCATCTCGTCGCGCATCGCGCGCGGGGTGATCGGCAGGGTCGTGTCGGTGATGGATGTCATGTCAGGCCGCCCGTCCGGTCAGACCCGTCGGCTTCACCAGCAGCACCAGGACCATCAGAACGAAGACCACGGTGTTGGAAGCCTCGGGATAGAAATATTTGGTCAGTCCCTCGATCACACCGAGCAGGAAGCCGGTGATGATCGAGCCCATGATCGAGCCCATGCCGCCGATCACGACCACCGCGAACACCACGATGATGATGTGCTCGCCCATCAGGGGCCGCACCTGGTTGATCGGCGCCGACAGCACGCCGGCGAGGGCCGCGAGCCCGACGCCGAGGCCGTAGGTCAGCGTGATCATGCGCGGCACGTTGATGCCGAACGCCCGCACCAATGTCGGATTCTCGGTGGCGGCGCGCAGGTAGGCGCCGAGCCGGGTCCGCTCGATCAGGAACCAGGTCGCCAGACAGACGACCAGGGAGAATATGACGACCCAGCCGCGATAGACCGGCAGATACATGAAGCCGAGATTCATGCCGCCACGGAGCTGATCCGGGATCGCATAAGGCAGGCCGGACGAGCCGAAGAAGTTCTGGAACACGCCCTGGATGATCAGCGCCAGTCCGAACGTCAGAAGCAGTCCGTAGAGATGGTCGAGCCCGGCGATCCATTGCAGCATGGTGCGCTCGAGGATCATGCCGAAGACGCCGACGATGATCGGCGCCAGCAGCAGCGCCCACCAGTAATTGATGCCGCCGAGGTTGAGCAGGAAATAGGCGCAGAACGCGCCCATCATGTAGAGCGCGCCATGGGCGAAATTGATGATGTTGAGCATGCCGAAGATGACGGCAAGCCCGAGACTGAGCAGCGCGTAGAACGAGCCGTTGATCAGTCCGACCAGGAGCTGTGCGTAGAGGGCCTGCATCGTCTTGTTCTGTTTTCTCTCGGCGTTTCCCAGAAGATGGCGGCCCCGGCGACGTCAGCCGCCGGAGCCACAGCGGTTCATTTCTTAAACAAGGCGCACGCGCTCTTGTCGAGCGGCGTGAAGGCCTGGTCGCCCGGTACCGAGCCGACCAGCTTGTAGAGATCCCACGGGCCCTTGGACTCCGAGGGCTTCTTGACCTCGAACAGATAGGCGGTGTGGATGGTGCGGCCGTTGGGCTGGATCTCGCCCTTGCCGAACAGCGTATCCTCGGTCGGGATCGACTTCATCTTGTCGACGATCTTGGTGCCGTCGTGCGGGTTCTCGCCCAGCGCGTCCAGCGCCTTGAAGTAATGCGCGAGACCGGCATAGACGCCGGCCTGGACCATGGTCGGCGGCGCGCCGTTCTTCATCCGCTTGGCGAACCGCTCGGAGAAGGCGCGGGTCTGGTCGTTCATGTCCCAGTAGAAAGTCTCGGTGAAGTTGAGGCCCTGCGCGATGTCGAGCCCGATCGACTTGACGTCGGTCAGGAACAGCAACAGCGCGGCAAGCTTCTGGCCGCCCTTATTGATGCCGAACTCGGCCGCCTGCTTGATCGTATTGGTGGTATCGCCGCCGGCATTGGCGAGGCCGATGACCTTGGCGTTCGACGACTGGGCCTGCAGCAGGAAGGACGAGAAGTCGGAGGTGTTGAGCGGATGCTTGACGCCGCCGATCACCTTGCCGCCATTGGCGGTGACGACCGCCGTGGTATCGCGTTCCAGCGCGGCGCCGAAGGCGTAGTCGGCCGTCAGGAAGAACCAGGTCGAGCCGCCCGCCTTGACCAGCGCCTGGCCGGTGGTGTGCGCCAGCATGTAGGTGTCGTAGGTCCAGTGCACCGTGTTCGGCGAGCACTGCGCATTGGTGAGATCCGAGGTCGCAGCGCCCGAGTTGATGTAGACGCCGTTCTTCTCCTTGACGACGTTGTTGACGGCCAGCGCGACGCCGGAATTCGGCACGTCGACGATGACGTCGACCTTCTCGACATCGAACCACTGCCGCGCGATCGCGGTGCCGATATCCGGCTTGTTCTGGTGATCGCCGGAGATCACGTCGATCTTCCAACCCTTGGCGGCGAGGCCGGAATCCTCGATCGCCATCTGCGCCGCGAGCGTCGAGCCGGGACCGCCGAGATCGGCATAAAGACCCGACTGATCGGACAGCGCGCCGATCTTGACGGTCTTGTCGCCGGCCGAAGCGACGCTGCCAGCGGCGAGAGTGAGCGCCGTTCCCAGCAGCAATGACGCGATGAATTTGCTCTTCATTTCCAACTTCCAGAACTTTCCAAGAAGACTGCCAAGAAAACCATAGAGAAGACCGCGGGAGGAAACCGCCAAGTCAACGTCGCCGGCGCCGGTCAGACGCCGAGATAAGTATGCAGCTTATCCATGTTGGCCGACAGATCGGCATTGGCGAAACCGTCGATGACCTTGCCGTGCTCGACCACGTAGTAGCGGTCGGCGACAGTCGAGGCGAAACGGAAGTTCTGCTCGACCAGGAGGATCGTGAAGCCTTCCTTCTTCAGCCGCGCGATGGTGTGGCCGATCTGCTGGATGATGACTGGCGCGAGACCCTCGGTCGGCTCGTCCAGCATCAGGAAGCTGGCGCCGGTGCGCAGAATGCGCGCGATCGCCAGCATCTGCTGCTCGCCGCCCGACAGCTTGGTGCCCTGGCTCTTCAGCCGCTCCTTCAGGTTCGGGAACAGCTCGAAGATCTGGTCGAGCATGAGCCCGCCCGGCCGCACCACCGGCGGCAGCAGCAGGTTCTCGCGCACGTCCAGGCTGGCGAAGATGCCGCGCTCCTCCGGACACAGCGCGATGCCGAGCCGCGCGATCTTGTCGGAGGTCATGCGGATCAGCTCGCGCCCGTTGAACTGGACCGAGCCGGTGCGCTTGCCGATGATTCCCATGATCGACTTCAGGGTCGTGGTCTTGCCGGCACCGTTGCGCCCGAGCAGGGTGACGACCTCGCCGGCATTCACGTTGAAGTTCATGCCGTGGAGAATGTGGGATTCGCCGTACCAGCTCTCGAGATTCTTGACGTCGAGAATGGTGCTGGTCACAGCGCCAGCGGTGGGCGTCTTGGCCGTCATCACCTCAGGCATGTCCGGCCCCCAGATAGGCTTCCTTGACGCGCTCGTCCTTGGCGAGCTCCGAATACGGCCCTTCCGTCAGCACCTGGCCGCGCGTCAGCACGGTGATGGTGTCGGAGAGGTTGGCGACGACGCTGAGATTATGCTCGACCATCAGGATCGTGTATTTGGCGGAGATGCGCTTGATCAGCGCGGCGATCTTGTCGATGTCCTCGTGGCCCATGCCGGCCATCGGCTCGTCCAGCAGCATCATCTCCGGATCGAGCGCCAGCGTGGTCGCGATCTCCAACGCACGCTTGCGCCCATACGGCATCTCGACCGCCGGAATGTTGGCGAATTCGCTCAAGCCCACGTCGTTGAGAAGCTCCAGCGCCCGATTGTTGAAGCGGTTCAGAACGCTCTTGGAGCGCCAGAAGTCGAACGACGAGCCATGCTGGCGCTGCAGGGCGACGCGGACGTTCTCCAGCGCCGTCATATGCGGAAACACCGCCGAGATCTGGAACGAGCGGACCAGGCCAAGACGCGCCACGTCGGCCGGCGCCGTCGCCGTAATATCCTGACCCTTATAGAGAATCTTGCCGGCCGACGGCCGCAGGAACTTGGTCAGAAGGTTGAAGCACGTCGTCTTGCCGGCCCCGTTCGGGCCAATCAGCGCATGAATGGTGCCCCGGCGGATCTTGAGCGAAACATCGCGAACGGCAAAAAATCCCGCGAATTCCTTCGTCAATCCGTGGGTCTCGAGAATGAACTCGTCAGCCAAAGATTCCCCCCAAGCCGGCGCCTTCAGCGCCTGGCCCTCGCTTCTTCCTGTACGGCGGCTCTGCCGGACGACTGGACGATTCCTCGCCGCCACCCGCGACCGCTTCGCGCCGGAATATGCCGTCAATCGAGGGAGTTAGGCAAGGCGGAAAGCTGGGCAACGACGTCGCAAGGCGACCGACGCACCTTGCGTTGAAATCAGCTGCGATTTCCCGCTGACATAGAAAATCATACCTTCGGCATTTTCCTGCACGCGCGCACTGCAAAGGCGGCGGGCGCGGCCCGCGAGACGGCGCAGCGATGATCGTCTCCAACTACTTCGCGGCCTTCACGTCCTTTGCATAGAGATCCGGCTTGAAGCCCACCACGCGGCGGCCGCCGAGATCGAGCACCGGGCGTTTGATCATCGAAGGCTGCGCCAGCATGAGCGCGATCGCCTTGCTCTCGGTGAGTCCGTCCTTGTCCGCGTCGGGCAATTTCTTGAACGTCGTGCCGGCGCGATTGAGCAGCACCTCCCAGCCGAGCTCGTCGCTCCATGCCTTGAGTTTAGCCTTGTCGATTCCGGCGGTCTTGTAGTCGTGGAATTGGTAAGCGACGCCGTGATCGTCGAGCCAGGCGCGCGCCTTCTTCATCGTGTCGCAGTTCTTGATTCCGTAGATCGTGATGCTCATGCCACGCGTCCTCAAACAATCGTGTCCGACCGCGGCGGATGTCCCACGTTGCGACAATCGGCCGTGCATTTTGCCGTGCGATTCACCCGCTTTTGATGCGGCGGACGCCACTCGTTCCGCGGTCGGAATTCACTCCGACCTTTGCCACGAAACTGTCGGCTGAGCATTACATTTTCTTCGCATCCCCGGCGTATCTGGCCCACGAACAGGAGACCGCGAATGGGCAAGATCATGGTACGTTGTCCGCAGACCGGCCGCAGCATCGAGACAGGGATGGAAATGGACGCCGCGCGCTTTCAGCGCATGCCCGTGTTCTTCTCGCGTGCCTACTGCCCGCACTGCCGCATCTACCATGAATGGTTCGCCGCCCATGCCTGGGTCGAGGAGACGCGCGAGCGTATCGCGCTGGCTTGACCGCACTCAAGTTGACGGATGCTGGCCGCCACGCATCTCCACCCGACATCAAGACAGCAGAGCAGCGATATCCTCCTCCGTCAGCGCCTTGCCGATATTGCCCTCGCGATCGAACAGTGAATCAGCCAGCGCCTGCTTGCGCAGCTTGAGCTCACCGATCTTCTCCTCGATCGTCCCGGCCGTCACCAGGCGATAGACGAAGACCTTCTTGTCCTGGCCGATGCGATGCGCCCGGTCGATCGCCTGCGCCTCGACGGCAGGATTCCACCAGGGATCGTAGATGATGACGGTATCGGCTGCCGTCAGGTTGAGGCCGACTCCGCCGGCCTTCAGGCTGATCAGGAACACCGGGCTGTCTCCCCTCTGAAACGCCTCGATCGGCCGCTTGCGATCGCGGGTGTCGCCCGTGAGCAGCTCGTAGGCGATGTCAGCCGCCTCGAAACGCTCCTCGATCAGGGAGAGCATCGAGGTGAACTGCGAGAAGATGATGATCTTGCGCCCCTCGCTGAGCAGTTCCTCGACCATCTCAATCAGCCGGTCCAACTTGGCCGAGGGGCGCTCGACCTTGTCGTCGAGCTTCACCAGCCGCGGGTCGCAGCAGACCTGGCGCAGCCGCAGCAGCGCTTCGAGCACGACGATGTGGCTGCGCGCGAGACCACGTTCGTCAAGGGCTTTGCGCACCTTCTTCGCCATCGCCGCGCGGATCGAATCATAGAGATCGCGCTGCTTGCCGTCGATCGCGACGGTCTCCACGATGTCGACCTTGGCCGGCAGCTCGGACGCAACCTCCTCCTTGGTCCGCCGCAGCAGGAACGGCTTGACGCGGCGGGTCAGCGCCGCCGCCCGCATCGCATTGCCTTCTTTCTCGATGGGCGTGCGCCAGTTGCGCGTGAACGCGGTCTTGTCGCCGAGATAGCCGGGGTTGACGAAGCTCATGATCGACCAGAGCTCGCCGAGATGGTTCTCCATCGGAGTGCCCGTCAGGCAGAAGCGGTGGCTGGCCTTGATCGCATTGAGCCAGCGCGTCGTGGCGGCATTGGGATTCTTGATGGTCTGCGCCTCGTCGAGAATGGCCATGTGCCAGTCCCGTCCCAGGATGAGCTCATGGTCGCGCGCGATCAGCGGATAGGTGGTGAGCACGACGTCGTGCTCCGAAATCTGCGCGATCAGCTCCTTGCGAGCGGCGCCGTGGAACACCAGGACCTTCAGGTCAGGAACGAACTTGCTTGCCTCGTTGAACCAGTTCGTCATCAGGCTGGTCGGCGCGACGATGAGCACGGGCCTCGCCAGCGCGCCGCGCGCCTTCTCGAGCGCGAGCAGGGCCAGCACCTGGACGGTCTTGCCGAGGCCCATGTCATCGGCCAGCACGCCGCCGAGGTTGGCCTGCCGCAGGAGATCGAGCCAGGCGACGCCCTGCCGCTGATAGGGGCGCAACGTGGCGGTGAAGCCGGCCGGCAGCTTCAATTCATCCGGCCGATGCTGCCGCACCAGATCCGCGAGCCGGCGCAGATCATCGGGGCCCTTGAATGCGCCCGGATCGTGCGCCAGCAGCGGCACGAGCTGCGCACGAGACAGCTTGAGCTTGCCCGACGCATCCAAGCCGCCGCCGCTCAGCCGCATCGTCTGCAGCGCCAGCAGAACCGGCAGGAAGCGGCCGGCCGCCAGCGCCAGGTGCCGTCCGTCGGGCAGCGGCACATACATGTGCTTGGCTTCGGCATCGGCTTCGGACAGCGCATCGAGAATGCCGGGCTGCGCGAGCAGCCGCGCCAGCAGCTCGGCCAAGTCATGCGGCCGGCCATCGATGTCGATCTTGAAGCCAAACTCGAACCAGTCGATTCCGGAGCCCTCGATCTCCATGTCGACGAGACCGGAGGACTCCGCCAGCCGGTACGGAAAGTCGTCATCGATGCGGATCTCGAACCCCTGCTCGCGCAACGCATCGAGCTCGAGATGCACGAATTGCAGCCAGCGGCCTTCGTCCTCGAAGGTCAGATCGTCCGCGTGACCGCCGAAGCTGTAGGTCTGGACCTTTCTGAGTGGAACCAGGCCGAGCTCGCTCAGCCGTTTGGACGACTTTCGTTCGTCCGCCTTGGCGCGGGTGACGAGATGCACCCGGCCGTCTTGGAACGCCTCCACCTCGTTGCCACCGCTGTCGGGCTCGATCTCGATCGGACCGTAACGGAAGCCCGCGCGGACCACGCCGAGTGGAAGCCCGCTGGTGTGGACGCCGCGAAAGCCATAGCCCGGATAGGGTCCGCGGCGCAGATGCAGGATGGGCGTCGGCTTGGCCTCGATCTCGACGACCTCGGTCGGCCGCGACGGCAGAAGGGCGCTATCCAGCGAGGGCAGCCGCTGGCTGAGATGTCGGGAGACCTCGCCGATCAGCGCCTTCGGCAGCGTTGGCGCACTCAGCAATTGGTACGCCGTTCGCGGCTCGATCCCCGGATCGACCTCCCCGACGATGCCGCGTGTCTCCTCGGCATAGACAGGCGGCTCGGCATGCAGAGCAAGCACGCCGTCGACCACGAGCCTTGCGCCGATGCCTTTCAGGCCGACCGGCTGCCATTCGATGCGGCCATCGCGCTTGTCGCCCCAGCGCAGCAGCGGCCCGGCATGATCGCGCCAATACGCCCGCCCGGTCTCGACGATGCGCTTCAGCAGCGCGGCAGAGCCGATCCGGAAGGCCGACGCTCCGTCGAGAAAGACTTGATGTCCGAGCCGCGCTGTGATGTCGATATCGCTGTCGCGGTAGAATGCCGGCGCCCGCCCGGCGCCTCCCCGCACTTGATCGACTTTCGAGAACACGTCGGCGAAGCTGTCGTCCTTGCGCAGCCGGACCGACCACAGCCGGACGACCGGATAGGCAGCGCCTCCGGACTCGGAATGGGGCTGCACGCCATAGATCAACCTCTGCCTCACCTCGGGAGGATAGGTGTCGCCACGGCTGACCGTGCCGATCTTGTCCAGCCAGGCGGCGATCTCCGGCGGCAGCACCAGCGGGCTCGCCTTCCTCGCCGTCTTTGCCGGTGTCCTCAGGTCCACGTCGTCCTCGAGGGACGGCTCGATCGCTTCCAGCAGCACCGCCGCGACGTGCTTGCAGTTGTGCTGCATCGGGCAGGTACATCTCCCGGAGACATCCAAACGACCGTGCTTATCCCGGGCCAGCTCGATCTCGACCTCGTACGGCCAGGATTGCGATCCCTGCACCGACGCCGCCAGCTCCCGGCCGTCCTCGCTGATCTCGAGATCGAGAACGCCTCCGCGAAGCTGCAGGTGCTCCGCCTTCTGAAAGGCAGCATGGCTGAAGAAGGAGCGGATGGCCTGGGGCTTTTTGAAAGGAAGCGGCATTGCATGGAGACCTGACGCACGCGATCGCGCGTCCCACGGATCGATGTACCATGATCCGGGCGGCAGCATCGCGCCGCCCCTTCTAGCCTGGGGATATCTCCGGCGAGGCGCTCAGTGGCTCACTCGTCCTTCGGGTCGCTCTGCAGCGGCTTGTTGGAATCGCCTAGCATCAGGCAGGGGTACAATTCCGTGAACTTGAAATCTGCCTCGCCGGCGGCGCGATCGAAGCGCAGCACGACGTCGAACCGCTTGCCCGACCAATGGGGCGGCAATTGCCCGGCGTTGCTCACCGGCAGACGCGGCAGGATATCGGAGATGATTGCCTTGTGCTCCCACGCCACCAGCGCGGTGCCGGACAGCGCCAGCAAGGCTTCGACCAGCCCAGCCTCCTCTCCCTTCGCGAACGACGTATCCGGCTTGGCGAGACCGACGCGCGCAGCCAATTCGAGTACCGTCTCATAGGGCCGGCGGCTCGGGTCGGAGCCGTCCTTGCTGCTGTCGGGATCGGCGGCGTAGATCGCCTGCGGCGTCGGATAGGACGCGCCGCCCAAGCCGCTGCCGAACAGCGCCGTCCAGGCCCCTGCCCGCTCCCAGCCGAAGATGACCAGCGACTTCGAATCCGGCTTGCCCTCGTGGGTCAGGCCCGGACCTGTCGCGTCGCCGTCAGGCTTCTCGGCATGACGGATGATCAGCAGCGTCAGCGCGTTCATCGGCAACCTCTCAGGTGGCATCATACGGCCGCCAAACGGAATTGCCACTTGAGATTGCAATCGTGGGACCGCATCATGAGATCTTTCCAACCAGGATTCATTTCAGATGAGCATTGGACCGGCTCTGGGATGTCTGGACGCGCAAGCAGCAGCGGCTCAAGCTTCCCTACCTGCCGCAGGGCGCCGACCTGAAGACGTTCTCCGACGAGCCCTTCCTGTTCTATGCCGACGGCAAGGGCGGCTATGTCGGCCCCAGCAAGGCCGGCGACTACATCTCGACCGATCGCTTCGACTACGACTATGCGCCGGGCTTCGGCGAGGACATCGTCAATCCGCCCGCGGTCGCCTCGGCGCCGCAGGCCAAGCCGCAGCAGGGCTCGGTCAAGGCCAATGTGGGCACGGTGAGGATCCCCGGCGATGCGCTCGAAGCGCATCTGGCGGCAGCGCGGCCGCAGCCGCTGATGGCGCAGATCACGCTGCCCCGCCCGAGCGGCTATTCGACCGTGCGCGAATTCGACGTCCTGGTCAACGCACCCGCCAACGTCACCAAGGTCACGGCTGACAGCCCGTATTATGCAGGCACCATCGCCTTCTTCGGGTCGATGATGCCGGGCATGGCCATGACCATGGATGCGACCTTCGCGGTGCCGCTGCCGACCAAGCGGGAGGCCTTCTCCGCCCTGCGGGCCGCGCCCAACCAGCCCCTGAGCATCCGCGTCGTGCCCTCGGGCGGCGTCGGCACTGCGCCGACGCTGAAAGCGCTCTCGGTCGGACCGCTGCGCCCATGAACGGGAGGCGCGCCGCGCTGCGGGCCTGCGCCGTGCTGCTATGTGCCGTGCTGCGGCCGGCCTCGTCCTTGGCGGCGGAGCCGTTCAGAGCCATCGATCTGGTCCTGCCGCGGCCATTGGATGCGAGCGACGCTCCAGTCGTCGAGATCAGCCTGGGCGCACTGGGGCGAGGCCAGGAGGTGACGGTGACGACGGCGTCCGGGATGCCGCTCCGGACCATCTCGCCATTCGGCCTTCGCACTGGTGCGGAGGCCGGCACCTACGCGCTTCCGGTGCCGAAGGAGGCGATCAAGAGTGGACGGCTGTCGATCCGTCTCAGCATCAGCCAACCCGGTGGCAGCCGCGCGCCGACGCCGCAGGAGGTTCGCGGCGTCACGCTCAAGCTCGTTCCACGGCCGTGATCCGTCGTCTGCGCCGCAAGCGCGCCGGCCTCAGACCGTCCCGCTCCGCGCACGTTCTGCACGCTGCTCGAACGGGCTGCCCATGCTGGGCTGTCCGATCCAGACGCGGTTGAGCAGCCGCGTAAACGGCGGACACGTCGTCCCCTCGATGCGCGCCATCGCCTCCTGATAAGGGCCGACGGTGCGCAATCTCTCCGGCAGCACCGCATAGGCGCGCGGCAACCAGACTCGAGCTCGCGCGGCGCTGCGGCGTTCGCGCTCGCCATAGGGCAGCGCGAAGGCGAGCCGCAGCCGCTCCGGCAGCATCTCGGCCGTCAGCGCCGTGAACCAGCGCGGCGGTGCGATCCAGGTCGCCTCGCCCGAGAAGATGCGCTGCGCGATGTCGCGCGCGGCCGTGCTGACCGTCAGCGTCTCCGATTCCATCATGTCGGCCGCATAGGCCTTGAAAGCCCCCCAGTCCGGCGGCAGCACCTCATGCGGAATCCCGAACAGACCGGCGAAGCGCATCGCCTCACGCCAATATTGCTCGCGCTCGTCATCGCCGAGCGGCGGACACAACAGGCCGTAGGACATCATCGCAGTCTCGACCAGGGTGGCATGGACCCAGCGCAGCGCGTCGACGTCGTTGGCGCGATAGTGCGAGCCAGCGGCGAAGGGTCCGACTTTCTCAGGCATGACGCCGTCGACCGCGGCGTGACGCCGATACAACCGCCGCGCCACGGCAACCGCCTGCGCGCGCGTGCCGAACACCATGGTGTAGACGATGCCGAAGGTGCGGTGGAAACGGCCGAGCGGATCGGCGAACACCTTCGACTGCTCGGCAACGCCCGCCGCCACCCAGGGATGGGCGAGCTGCAACAACAGCGCGCGGCCTGCGCCGAGAAACAGCGCGGCCTCGCGATGCACGCGCCACATCACGCTGTCGGACGGCAGCACGGCATCGCCCGGCGTGGCCGGCGCGGACAGCAGCTCGGCCATGCAACGTTCGAAATCGGCCTCGCTGACGATCACGGCCGCTGCGGGATCTCCAGCCCGCGCTGTACCGCCGGCCGCGCCAGCCCGCGCTCGAGCCAGGCCGGAACATGCGCGAGCTCATCGAAGGCTGTGAGCTCGCGCGCGCCGTAGAAGCCGATCAGGTTGCGCACCCAGCCGAGCGTCGCGATGTCGGCGATGGTGTAGTCGGCGTCCATGATCCACTGCCGGCCATCGAGCCGCGCCTCGAGCACGCCGAGCAGCCGCCTGCTCTCCGCGACATAGCGCTGCAACGGCCGCTTGTCCTCGTACTCGCGGCCGGCGAATTTGTGGAAGAAGCCGAGCTGCCCGAACATCGGACCGATGCCGCCCATCTGGAAATGCACCCACTGGATCGTCTGCCAGCGCCGCGCCGGATCGTTCGGCAGGAATTGTCCGGTCTTCTCGGCAAGGTACTGCAGGATCGCGCCGGATTCGAACAGCCCGAGCGGCTGGCCGCCGGGACCGTCGGGATCGATGATCGCGGGAATCTTGCCGTTCGGATTGAGCGAGAGGAATTCCGGGGTCTTCTGGTCGTCCTTGCCGAAATCGATCGTGTGCGGCTCGTAGGCCAGGCCCGTCTCCTCCAGCATGATCGAGACCTTCACGCCGTTCGGGGTCGGCAGTGAATAGAGCTGGATGCGGTCGGGATGCTGCGCCGGCCAGCGCGTGGTGATCGGAAAGCTGGAGAGATCGGACATCGTGGCTCTTGCTCGCTTTGTCGCTGAGGCCTCAATCTAAGCCCGTGAGCCGCCGCTGCAAGGTTCTATGCGGAACCGCATGCGGCCGACGGTCTTATGTTGCTGCATCGTGCAGAAAGCCAGCATGCCGAGCCCGACCTACCAGTTGATCATGCAGGCGATGATCACACGCCAGCAGGTGCTGTGCATGTATGGCGGCTTCGCCCGCGCGATCTGCCCGATCATCCTCGGCCACACCGCCGGCCGCGAGCGCGTGCTCGCGTTCCAGTTCGCGGGCGGCGCGAGCAGCGGCCTGCCGCCGGGCGGCCAATGGAAGTGCTTCGATGTCGCTGACATCAGCGAGGTCGAGCTGCGCCAGGGGCGCTGGCATTCGGGGCGCAGCCACCGCCAGCCGCAATACTGCGTCACCGACGTCGAGCTCGACGTCAATCCGAACAGCCCCTACGACCCGAAACGACCGATCGCGACGCCGCAGAGAGGTAAGCTTCGGCGGAAGCGCTGACGCTACTGCGGCTCGCGCAGACGCACGCGCAGCAGCGCCGGCAGCTTCGACGTGGCGTCATGCTGCGCGAGCTTCGCCGCGACCCGGCGCATCAGCGACGACGCGCCCTGCTTGGCAAACACCTTCATGCCGCGATAGCTGAAATCGACCACCACCTCATGATGGCGCATGCCCTTGCCGCCCTTGACCAGGCCAAGGTCGCGCACCAGGCAATAATGCCCGTCGCTCATGCGTGCAAATCGGGTGTTCTCGAACATGCAGCGAAGCAATGCACCGAGTCGCAAATCCGTCAAGATTGACAGGAACGACTCATGAACTCAGCACATCGGCTACGGGCCGCCGCGGCGAGAAGGGCAGCGCCGGCCCGTAGCCGAAGCGCAGCACGAGATCCGGCCGCCGTGTCGTTCCGACCACGCGCGCCAGCTCTGGCCGCAACGCGGCCACTTCGACCGGCTGGTTGATGAAGGCAAGCTTCAGGCCCAGCCGCGTCGCTTCGAGCGCGAAGCGCTGGCACGCCTGCCCGGCCCTGATCCAATGCGAGGCATCGGCCTGCTCGGCGGTGAATACGGCGACACCGGCCGATGAGCGAATCTGCCGCGCGTATTTGTCGTTCTCCGATGCTGCATTGAAGAGCCGATCGAAGGCGAGGCCACCGAGCGCGGTCGGCAATGACGGGTTGCCGCTGGCAGCCGCGAACAGCCCGTCGCCGGTCTCGATCGCGCTGCGCGGATTGAACCGCAGCCAGCTCTTCAGTTCGCGCATGAACGCCGCATCGCGCATCTGCGCATCATTGCCGGCGACGACGAGATCGCGGATGGCGGCGATCGCGGCGGGAGCCGTGATGATCGCGAGATCGACGCCTGGCATGGTTGACGCGGCCTGCAGCGCGGCGAGATCGCCTGGCGGCACCGGTCGTCCGTCATACTCCGCGCGCGTCGACTGTCTGCGGACGATTGCCGCAAGCCGCGCATCGTCATGCGCCGTGCCGTTCGTGAAGCTGTACCGCACCGTCCGGCCGTCGCTGCTGAGCTCGCCCGGACGGCCGCTCGCATCCGCGGCGATCGCGAGATTGGCGGCCGCGCAGCCCAGGCTGACGAACAGATGATGGTCGTCCGGATCGACCACCGGCGTGCGGCGTGACGGATCGGGCATGATCTCGATCGCATCCTGCGCTACGCGAAAGCGCCAGGGCTGCGTGTTGTGGCTGTTGGCTGCAAGCGTCGCGTAGCGGATCACCGAAGTGATATCGGGCGACAGCGGCGCGCGCAGTCGGGCGCTATACGTCTCATAGTCGTGCATCGTCCCCGTGATCGCGCGCCAGGATGCAGCGCCGAGCGAGGCGGCAGCAATCGCGCTCCCCGTTCCTAACAATACCGTCCGCCGGTTCATAGCAAACACGCCTGCATTTTCCGCTGCAATCGAGCCAAGGACGACAATACGCCGTCATCGCATCGGCGCGTTGTTGCAGATCAAGGCCGCCGCAGCCGGCAAAAAAGTTCGAAGACACGCCGTTGACAGCCCCAACAAAGCGGCGTATGTCCCGCGGCCTCGCGAGCGACTGTGCCCGCGACAAACATGAGCGAGACGATGTCCTTCGGCTACGAACACTTCATCCGCACGTCCAACGGCGTCATGCCGGTGGATGGCGCACGCCATGCTCGGGGGAGCGGTCTTGCTTGAGGCAAGATCAACAGTCCGCATCACACGGACCCTCCCGAGCCAGCCGCTCCGGAGGGTTTTTTGTTGCCCTCACGCGAGCGGCCTGCACGGCGAAACCAACGGAAGTCCCGGCTGTCAGCCGGAACGGGAGACCCGGATCCCGGGGCTCGCGCAGGTGATGCGCGTGCCCGAGCGCGCGGGGCCTGTCGGAGGGAACGAGGCGGCAACGCCGGACACCGATGGCAGAGCGAGCTTCCTTGGAGCTCGCAACATGCGGCGACAACGCGCGCCGCAGACAAGCTATTTGAATTCCCGGTCGTTCGCGGCCGGGAGCTGCTGGTGGTGAAGGTGTCGGCTCCTTCGTACCATTGGTGATGCGGGTTCGAATCCCGCCTATGGCGTCACGTACCGTGGAGGCGGCCATGCGAGGGCCGTCGAGTCGCGGGTTTCGGTTGTTCTTCTTTCGGATGACCTGCGTTGGCGTCATTGATCGCCGAGACCGCCTGTTCCCCAGCATGCCATCAACGCCACTCGGCGACCGCCGGGCGGGCAAGGCGGTGGTGAAGATGTCTGTTACTTCGTTGAAACCGAGCGCCCCATTGGGGCAGCAACAGCATCGCCTATTCCCCGCCGAACGCATCCACGAGCCGTGGTGAAGACGACTGTTACTTCGCCTGCCACGCCAGAGGTCGCGGGTTCGACTCCCGCCCGGCGCCATGCCGGTAGCTCAGAGGTCAGAGCGCTGTCCGGTCCATCAGCGACCGGGTCTCAGCCGTCGCCTGTTCCCGGCTCGTGATCCATCTCAACTGATCGTCTTCGAACAGGCGGCCAGATCGTTGCGGCGCAGAGGTCTGCTGCGCCACCTTCTTCCACGCGCCGTGGTGAAGAGTGCTGATACTTCGATTGCTAATCGAGAGGTCGTGGGTTCGACTCCCATCCGGCGTTCCATGCGCCGGTAGCTCAGCGGCAGAGCACTATCCGCCCCACGCCAGTGGAGCGGAGCTCGGCATTCGCCCGTTCCCGGCGCGTGGTCCCCTGTCGCGTATGGTCTCCGACACGAGATCACGCGTGACGGCCGGTGCCCCGGCCATTTCATCCATCATCAACCCAGAGAGGAGGCCATCATGGTCAGGCTCAACAAGTTCCTGCGCGCCTTCACCCATGAGGGTGCGCCGTCCCGGCAGCTCGCGCCCGAGCAGGCGCTGCAGCGTACGCTGCTGAGCTGCCTGCTGTGGGAGGACCAGTTCTACGAGGACGGCGTGTCGGTCGCCGAGCGCATCAAGGCGCTGGTGCCGCAGGTCGCGCCGCGCAGCGTGGCGCAGCTCGCGATCCGCGCGCGCGAGGAGATGAAGCTGCGGCACGCGCCGCTGCTCGTCGCCCGCGAGATGGCGCGGCTGCCGGAGCACCGTGCGCTGGTGGCCGAGACGCTGGCGCGCATCATCCAGCGGCCGGACGAGATGACCGAGCTGCTCGCGATCTACTGGGCGGACTCGCTCGGTCCGCAGCAGCAGCGCAGGCGGCAGCCGGTGTCGGCGCAGGTCAAGAAGGGGCTGGCGAAGGCGTTCACGAAGTTCGACGCCTATCAGCTCGCGAAGTATGACCGCGAAGGACCGGTGCGGCTCCGCGACGTCCTGTTCCTGGTGCACGCCAAGCCCAGGGATGCCGCCCAGGAGGCGGTGTGGAAGCAGCTCGCCGCAAGCGAGCTGCCGTCGCCCGACACCTGGGAGGTCGCGCTGTCGAAGGGTGCGGACAAGCGCGCGAGCTTCGAGCGGCTGCTCGCCGAGAAGCGGCTCGGAGCGCTGGCGCTGTTGCGCAACCTGCGCCTGATGCGAGAGGTCGGGGTGCCGCGGGCAACCATCGCGGCCGCGATCGAGACGATGCGGACGGACAGGATCCTGCCGTATCGGTTCATCACGGCGGCGCGGCATGCGCCGGACTTCGAGCCCGAGCTCGAGCAGGCGATGCTGGGCGCGATCAAGGGCTACGCGCGGCTTCCAGGTCGCACGCGGCTCCTGATCGACGTCTCGGGATCGATGTTCGCGAAGCTGTCCGCGCAGTCAGAGATGACGCGCGCGGAGGCTGCGTGCGGGCTCGCGATCCTCGCCCGCGAGGTCTGCGACGAGGTGGAAATCTTCACGTTCAGCGACAAGGTCGTGAAGGTGCCGCCGCGCCGTGGCTTTGCGCTGCGCGATGCGATCCTCGGGTCGCAGCCGCATTCCGGGACCTATCTCGGCCGTGCGGTCGGCGAGATCGACCGCAAGGGAGACCGCCTGATCGTCTTCACCGACGAGCAGAGCCACGATGCGGTGCCGTCGCCCAAGGCGCGCGGGACCATGGTCAACGTGGCGTCGTACCAGCACGGGGTCGGTTACGGACCCTGGACGCGGGTCGACGGCTTCTCCGAGGCCGTGATCGCCTGGATCGCGGCGCAGGAGGAGACGCTGCGAGGCGCCACCCTGCACTGACGACAACGGACCCGGACGCGTCACAGACGCGCCCGGGTCTCCTTCCCATGCTGCGCGGTTACGGCCGGCTCGATTGATCTCCTTGCGGAGCGCGCTTCAGGAGCGGCGCCACCGTTTCGATCTCGTCCGTCATCACGCCCCCAGCGAAGTTCTTGGGCAACCGGGCGATGTCGTCCGGCGAATCCAGTCCGGTGGAGAATGTCTCGCCATGATAGGCACCGACCACGAAGACGCTGCTTCCTCCTTGTGCCATGCGCTCGAGGAAACGGTCTGGCCAGCCCCAGAGCCACGGCGCGACATTGACCGGGACCAGCACCATCATGTTCCGGCATGCGGACGGCACCAGCCCCGTCCAGCCATATCCGATATATCGCAGCAGGCAGCTCTTCAGCATGCCGCGCGACATCACCTTCAGCTCCGGCTGCGCCGCCCTGAGCGCCGCGATCGGCGCATCGCCACCATACACCATCAGCCGCCCGCGTTGCGCAGCGTCGATCGGTGCAAGTGCCGCGGCAAGCAGCCGGCCTTCCGCCGGATCATTGCTCTTGACGTTGATCAGGAAAGACTTGTCCGGAAAGGCCGCAAGCACCTCGTCCAGCGACGGCATCAGGCCGACGCCCTTGCCGCGGAATGGAAAGGTGCGGCCGCCATCGGCAGTGTAGCCATAACCGATGTCGAGCTGCCGCAACGCCGTCATCGCATGCGCGCGCATGACGCCCTTGCCATCGGTGCGACAGTCGAGCGTCCAGTCATGGAACACCGCGAACTGGCCATCGGTGGTTGGGTGCACGTCGAATTCCACGATATCGGCGCCGGCCAGAAAGCTGGCGCGCATCGAGGCGATGGTGTTCTCGAGATACTCATGCGTCGGCGGCAGCATCCGCGCCGCGGTGCAGGTTTCGCTCGTCAGGCCGGTGCGATCGAACTGCTGTGACACACCGCGATGAGCCAGAACAATCGCCTGTCCAGCAGTCTTCGACACCAGCAAGCTGGTGTTGTTGACGAACATGAAGCCGACGCACAGCAATGCCGTCACGCCGGCGCATTTCCAGAATCTGCTCATACCCCGCCAATTCCGTGACGATTCGAGCCGAATTGCGTCCAACCCTCGTGGGTGCAAAAGCTCTCCCGCGGGGATCACGCATTCTTGCATCCGGCACGCCGATCGCGAGCCTGCATCAGAACGGTCGTCGCCGAACTTCGGCTGGCTGCTGCAGGCGTCGTTGCGTCGTCCGCCGCCAAGCCATTCATGTTCGCCGAAGACCGATTGTCGGAGCTTGCCGGACTCCTCGGCATTCCCCACGCAAATGCCCTCGACAGCTATCAATATCTCGCCAATGGCGAGGGCGCGTCCAGTGTTCTGACGCTCATCGGGCCCGATGGCAAAACCGAGATCCGCCTGCCCTGACGAGTTGGACCGGCGCGATCCGGCGAACTCATTTCGAGCTGACCCTGCGCGCACGGGCCGTTCAATGGCGTTCGAAGGACGGACGCAACTGTCGTGTCGCCATGCCCGGAACGATCTCCCGAGCAACGGAACTTGCCCGTCGGGCGACTCAAAGGGCGTGGATTCGCGCGGCGAGTCGCAGCCGCGACATCGGATCAGCCTCTCGCGGACTCACGCCGGAGATTTTTTCCGGCAACGCTCTCAATGCGTTCGCCGGTGTCAGTCAAACGCAGGCCAGATTTCCCTTTCGCTTTTTCGGAATCTATGAAACACTGCGCCTGTCCCGCCTCACCAAGAGGGGCGCTTCGCGATCGTCACGAACGTGGAGGCGGTGATGCGATGGGCGCAGTTCTGCCGCAGCATGGCCTTGCCGTGCGGACGAACGGCAGGTTGCGCCGGCGAAATCGTGTGGTCCTGGCCTCCCGATGCTGAGGTCAAGCCGGCCGAGATGATGATCGGCCGGCGACGGGGGCAACAAAGCCCGGTCCCCGGGGAGAGCACGTATAAGCCGGAAAACCGTTGCGCAGGGAAGGCCGGGATCGTCCGGCTGAGCCTGTGGTTCCTGCCCCGTGCACTTCTTCACGCACGGGGGCCGCGGGTATCAGCGGATACCCGGTCTTCCCTGCGCCCTCTCTTCAAAGAGGGACACCGTTCGATCATCACCCGGGCGCGCGCCGCGGGACCGCGACGACATGCTGTTTGACATTCACATCAGATGCGCCCCGCGCATGATACATGCGCGAGAGCATCACTTGCCGTCGTCGAGATGAACCAGCACCGCGGCGTTGGCGATGATGATGGCGTCGCTGCCGGCCTCGGCCGGAATCTCCAGCCCGCCTTTGACGGCGGTCACGGTCACCGTGCCATAGGGCAGTTCCTTGGCGACCGCGGCGGTGTCGACAGCCTCAGGATTGGGAACGCCGATGGTGACGTCGACGAGCATGTCCTGCGGCGTCTTGCCGACCATGCGGAAGAAGCCGAGGCTGGAATGGCGGATCGCGTCCGACACCGCGCGCCTGGCGGCCTTGGTGGCGTCGCGGCCATGGACGTCGACGCCCATGCCCATCTCGGTGATGCAGCGGATCCGCGTCATGTCAGGTTCCTCTCGGGTTGCGTTGTCGCTTGGCGCGCGACCTTAGCCGACGCCGCCGCCGACGCAACCCGCACGAAATCGACGGCGACGCGCGGCAAAATGGTCATCGGATGCGGACACATATCGTGCATGATGTCGCTCTGCGCGGTGCTGAGAAAGGTCCTCGATATGACGTCCTCTTCCGCTCTCCCGTCCCGACGATCCGCTGTGATCAACCGGGCCGCCGAGACTGATCGCGGCAGCCGCTGAGGAGAGCACCAATGGGTTTTTCACACACGCTGGGCGGCACGCGCTATCGGTTCGACGACCTCAGAACCTTGCTTGCGAAGGCAACGCCGTTGCGCTCGGGCGACGTCCTGGCAGGCCTCGCCGCGCAGGATGCCGCCGAACGCGTCGCGGCACGGATGGCGCTCGCCGAGCTGCCGCTGCGCCATTTCCTCAACGAAGCCGTCATTCCCTACGAGAGCGACGAGGTCACGCGGCTGATCGTCGACCAGCATGATGGCAAGGCGTTCGCTCCCGTCGCGAGCCTGACGGTCGGCGCTTTCCGCGAATGGCTGCTGTCGGATGCGGCCGACGCAGATGCGCTCAGCGGCGTATCGCCGGGGCTGACGCCGGAGATGGTTGCTGCGGTCTGCAAGATCATGCGGCTGCAGGACCTGGTGACGGTCGCGGCGAAATGCGAGGTCGTGACGCGCTTCCGCTGCACCATCGGCCTGCCGGGCCGGATGTCGACGCGGCTGCAGCCCAACCACCCGCTCGACGATCTCAAGGGCGTCGCGGCCTCGATCCTCGACGGGCTAATGTACGGGGTCGGCGATGCAACGATCGGCATCAACCCGGCAAGCGACGACGTCGACACGATGGTACGGCTGCTCGACTTGATCGAGACCTTGCGGCTTGCCTCGCATGCACCGATCCAGTCCTGCGTGCTGGCCCATGTTACGACCGCGCTGAAGGCGATCGAGCGCCGCGCGCCGGTCGATCTCGTGTTCCAGTCGCTGGCCGGCAGCGAGGAGGCCAATCGCGGCTTCGGCATCACGCTGTCGCTGCTCGACGAGGCGCTCGCCGCGGCCGAAGGCCTGCAGCGCTGTCCCGTCGGTGGCAACGTGATGTATTTCGAGACCGGACAGGGCAGCGAGCTCTCCTCCGGCGGCCATTGCGGCGTCGACCAGCAGACCTTGGAAGCTCGCTGCTACGCGGTCGCGCGGCGCTATCGGCCGCTGCTCGTGAACACCGTGGTCGGCTTCATCGGTCCGGAATATCTCTACGACGGGAAGCAGATCATGCGCGCTGGGCTTGAGGACCATTTCTGCGGCAAGCTGCTCGGACTGCCGATGGGCTGCGACGTCTGCTACACCAACCACGCCGAAGCCGACCAGGACGACATGGATGCACTGCTGACGCTGCTGGGCGTCGCCGGCTGCACCTACATCATGGGCGTGCCCGGCGCCGACGACATCATGCTGAACTATCAGAGCACCTCGTTCCATGACGCGCTCTATGTGCGCAAGGTGCTCGGCAAGCGCGCGGCGCCGGAGTTCGAGGCCTGGCTCGCGGCCACCGGCCTCAGCGATGCCAAAGGCGAGCTGCGCTTCGAGCCGGCGCGGCTGATGCCGGCGCTGCCGCTGCTGGAGGCCAAGTGATGAGCGGCTCCGACGAGAGCAACTCGCCGGCAACTTCGTCATCGGACGATTGGCGCTGGCTGTCACGCTACACCGAGGCACGGATCGCGTTGGGACGCTGCGGTCCTGGCCTGCCGACGTCGGCACATCTCGCCTTCCAGGCTGCCCACGCCGAAGCTCGCGATGCCGTGCTGAAGCCATTCGATGCCGAGCGCTTTGCGGCCGAGGTCACCGCGCATGGCTGGCCGGCGCTTGCCGTGCACAGCCGCGCCGCCGATCGCGCGACCTATCTGCAGCGCCCCGACGCAGGCCGCCTGCTCTCGCCCGCGTCGGAAGCGCTGCTGTCGGAGCCGCGCGCGCCGGCCGACATCGTGCTGGTGGTCGCCGATGGCCTGAGCAGCCGCGCGGTGCAGGTCAACGCCCTGCCCGTGCTCGATGCGCTGATGCCGCGCCTGGCTGCAGCCGGCCGGCGGCTGTCGCCGGTGATCGTTGCTTCGCAGGGCCGCGTCGCGCTCGCCGATCATGTTGGCGAGCTGTTCGACGCGTCAGCCTCGATCATCCTGATCGGCGAGCGCCCGGGTCTAAGCGCCGCCGACTCGCTCGGCCTCTATCTGACCTGGATGCCACGCCGCGGCCGCGTCGATTCCGAGCGCAACTGCATCTCCAATGTCCGCCAAAGCGGGCTCGCGCCGGCGGATGCGGCGAGACAAGCCGCCGAGCTGCTCGAACGCATGTTCCGTCACCAGGCCGCCGGCGTCAGCCTCGCCCGGCTGCCGCAGCTGCCGGCGCCGGATGGAGATGGCGCGTCATGATGCCGGCGCAGTCCGAAACATCACACCGCGCAATAGCGGTCCTGGATATCCTTGTCGGCCAGCAGCGCCGCGGCGCTGCTCTCGTGCACGACCTCGCCCTGGTCGATGATGACGGCGCGATCGGCGAGCCGCAGCGCCCATTCGACGTTCTGCTCCACCAACAGCAGCGTCTTGCCCTGGTCGCGCAGCCGCCGGAACAGCACGCCCATCTCCTCGACCAGCACCGGCATGATGCCTTCGGAGGGCTCGTCGAGCAGCACCATCCGCGGCTGCGCGATCAAGGCGCGGGCGATCGCCAGCATCTGCTGCTCGCCGCCCGACAGCGTGACGCCTTCCTGGTCCAGCCGCTCGTTCAATCGCGGAAAGGTCTCCGCGATCTCGGCGAACGCCGCGCGCTCCTCGATGTCGGCCTTGGCCGCGACGAGCCCGAGCCGCAGGTTCTCGCGCACCGAAAGCCCCGGCACGATGCGGCGCTCCTCCGGCACATAGGCCAGGCCGAGATGGAAGCGGCGATGCGCTGGCAACGGCTCCAGATCCTGCCCCGCGAAGCGCACGCGCCCCGCGGCCCGGGGCATCAGCCCCATGACGGTGCGCAATGTCGTGGTCTTGCCGGCGCCGTTGCGGCCGACCAGCGCGACCACCTCGCCCTCGTTCACGCGCAGCGAGATGCCGTGCAGGACGTGGCTGGCGCCATACCAGGCCTGAACGCCGTCGAGCTCGAGCAACGCGGTCTCAGCCATAGCCTTCACTCTGTCCCAGATAGACCCGGCGCACGTCGGGGTTGGATCGGATGTCCTCAGGCTTGCCATCGGCAAGCAGCCGGCCGTGATGCAGCACCAGCACTCGCTGGCTCAGGCCCAGCACCATCTTCATCTTGTGCTCGACCAGCAGCACCGTGCGCTTCTCCGCCAGCCGCTCCAGCAGCGCGACCATCTCCTTGGTCTCTTCCGGCCCCATGCCCGCGGTCGGCTCGTCCAGCAGCAGCAGCTCCGGCTCGGAGACCAGCGCGATCGCGATCTCCAGCGCGCGCTGCTGGCCGTGGGCCAGATACTTCGCGAGCTCGCCGCGCCTGCCGATCAGGCCGACGGCAGAGAGCGCCGCATCAGCGCGTTCGCCGAGCTCGGCAAGATCCGCGCGCTTGCGCCAGATATCGTAGCTCACCCGCATCGCCTGGGCGGCGACCCGGACATTCTCGTGGACCGACAGGTCGGGAAAGATGTTGGTGATCTGGTACGACCGCGAGATGCCCTGATGTACGAAGCGATGCTGTGGCAGGCCGTTCAGCTCGCGGCCCTTGAAGCGCAAGGTGCCGCTGCTCGGCGACAGCGAGCCCGAGAGAATGTTGAAGAAGGTGCTCTTGCCGGCCCCGTTCGGGCCGATGATCGAGGTCAGCTCGCCGGCCGCGAACGCGACGGAGATGCCTTCGAGCGCGACGAAGCCGCCGAAGCGACGGCCGATCCCGTCCGCGCGCAACAGCTCGGTGCTCATCGCCGCTCCCTCTCGATCGGCAGCGCGTCCAGGAACGTGCCCCAGATGCCCTTGGGCAGGAACAGCACGAACACGACAAAGATGGCGCCGACCACGATCTGCCAGTGCGGCGTCCACAATGACACGACGTCCTCCAGGATCAGGAAGACCGCGGCGCCGACGAACGGCCCGAAAAAGCTGCGGGCGCCACCGAGCAGCACCATCATCACGATCATGCCGGAGGTCTGGTAGTGCAGGATGTCGAGCGGCACGATCGACAGATGCAGCGCAGACATGCAGCCGCCGACGGCGGAGATCGCGCCCGACAGCATGAACACGATCAGCTTGCAGCGCTCGACGTCGTAGCCGCAGGCCCGCGCGCGCTGCTCATTCTCCCTGATCGCCTCGATGACCGCGCCGAATGGCGAGTTGAGGATGCGCGACTGAACCCAGATCGCGATCGCCGCGAGCACCATCAGCACGTAATATTTGTTCACGGGATCGAGGAAGTTGATCTGCGCACCGAACAGACCGATGTGGTCGACCGTGAAGCCGCGCAGTCCGTTCTCGCCGCCCGTGAAGGAGGAGGCCTGCAATGCCACGTAGTAGACAAGTTGCGCCAGCGCGAGCGTGACCATGGAGAAATAGATGCCGCGGGTTCGCGTCGAGATGGTTCCGATCAATGCGGCAAGCGCCGTGCTCGCCGCGATCGCCACCGGCACCGCGGCAAACCACGGCAGGCCCCAGCGATCGATAGCGATGCCGGTCAGATACGCGCCGGTGCCGAAGAATGCGGCGTGACCGAACGACAGCAGACCGGTGTAGCCGAACAGGAGATTGTAGCCCATCACCACGACGCCATAGATCAGGACGTTCACGGCGAGCGCCTTCGACGGCAGCAGCCAGGGCAGCAGCGCCAGCGCGACCAGCGATACCAGCACGCGGTGATCCGCGAGGAAAGCGAAGAGGCGCTGCGCCTGATGGAGCGGCGGTGCCTCGCCGGTCGACTGCACCGTCATCACGCTCTCCCCCTGAGGCCGAACAGGCCCTGCGGCCGGATCAGCAGGACCGCGGCCATGAGCGCGAACATCACGATCGTCGCCATCTCGGGCGCGAACAGCGCGACCATGCTGATGCAGATCCCCACCATCAGCCCCGCGACCACGGCACCCACGATCGAGCCGAGGCCGCCGATCACGGTGACGACAAAGGCTTCCGCCAGCACCAGCGTTCCCATCTCGGGATTGACGCTGCGCATGGGTCCCGCCAGCACCCCGCCGAGCGCGGCAAGCCCGACGCCGAGGCCGAAGATCGCGAACCACACCTTGCTGATGTCGACCCCGAGCACCCGCATGATCAGGGGATCACGGGCGCCGGCACGGACGATCAGGCCGACCCGGGTCTTCTCCAGGATCAGCCAGAGCGCCAACAGCACGACGGCGACCAGCGCGATCACGAACAGACGATATTTGGGAAAGAAGCCGACGCCGAGATCGACGACGCCGATCAATTGGGACGGCGTTGGAAACGGAATGCCGTCGCTGCCGAACACGATGCGCACGCCCTCGACCAGGATGTAGCTGAGGCCGAAGGTGAGCAGCAATGGATCATCGATCGAGCGGCCATACAGACGTCGGACCAGGACGAATTCGATCAGCATGCCGAACGCGCCGACCAGAATTGGCGCGAGCAACAAGCCCCACCAGAAGCTGCCGGTCAGCGACGCCAGATACAGACCGGCATAGGCCCCGATCATGAACAGCGCCCCATGGGCGAAATTGACCACGCCGAGCATGCCGAACACGATGGTGAGGCCGAGCGCAGTGATCACCAGCACCGCCCCAAGGGCGATGCCGGAAAACAGCTGCATGATGATCAGCGAGAGGTCCATGCGATCAGGATCAGGTCGGGTGGCCGAGTTCGCTGCAGCTTCGCAGCATCTCGTCCGCCCCTGGATCGCTGGCCACGATCGCGAACAGGTCGTTCTCGTTCGCCATCGCCGACTTCTTCTTGGATTCCAGCACCAGCACCGACTGCACCGACTGGTGGTCGCATTTGCGGTAATGCTGCGGGCCCTTGGTCAGATCGTATTGCAGTCCCTCCAGCGCCGCGACGACCTTATCGGTCTCGGTGCCGCCGGCTGCCTGCATCGCCTGCAACAGCGAGCCGACGCCGGAGTAGCCATAGGCGCCGTAGTCGGTCGGGATCGCACCGCCATTGGCGGCCCGGAACGCCTTGTTGAACTCGGCCGCGGTCTTGTTCTGTGTCTCGAGACCCCAATAATAGTTGGCGCCGCCGACGACGCCCTCGAACACGTCGGGACCGACGGCGAGGCGCTGGTTGTGCAGGATCACCGGCACCACGATCTTCATCTGCTGCTTGATGCCGAAATCGACCGCCTGCTTGATCGCGTTGGCCTGGTCGCGGCCGAAATTGCTGATGCACAGCACGTCCGGCCGCAGCGACATCAGCCGCGGCATGAAGGTCGAATAGTCGGCCGCACCGAACGGATGCAGGATCTCGCCGACGCTCTCGGCACCGATCGCGGTCTGCGCCCGCTTGAAGCCGCGCAGCATCTCATGGCCATAGGCATAGTCGGCCACGAGATGGGCGACCTTCATGCCCTTCTTGATGGTCTGGCGGGCCACGGCCGCTGTGGTCATGTGCGGGTTCAGGGCCTCGTGGAAGGTGTATTTGCTGAAATCCTTGGCTTCGTTGATGGTGTCGGACTGGCTGATCGAGACGTAGATCACGCCGCGCGCCCGCGTCACCTCGTTGACGGCGAGCTGGACAGCGCTGGAGAGCGCCCCGACGATGGCGTGGACCTTGTCCTTCTCGATCAGCTCGAGCGTCCGCGTCGCCGCTTCGCCCGCATTGAGCTTGTCGTCACGCACCAGGAGCTCGACCTTGCGGCCGGCGATCCCGCCCTTGTCGTTGACCAGCTTGACCGCAAGCTCGGCGCATTTGACTTGGTCGCGGGCCTCGGCCGCGAACGGGCCGGTCAGCGGCGTCGGAAAGCCGATGCGGATGGTGTCATCGGCGGCGCGTCCCAGGCGCGGCATCGCGAGCGTGGCGACACCTGCCGACATCCCCATCAGCGCCGTACGGCGGGATATTCCTGTGCGTCGCGGCCTCGTCTCGTAGTTTGGCATGATCTCCTCCCTCATTCGTATTTCTTAGAACCGGTTGAGCGCCTTGAGCACGCGCGCAGGCGTGATGGGAATGGTGTTGATGGAGGCGCCGAAGGGCATCAGCGCATCATTGACCGCATTCAGCACACAGGCCGACGCGGCCGCGGTGCCGGCCTCGCCGCAGCCCTTTGCGCCGAGAATGGTGTCCGCCGTCGGCGTCTCGACGTGATCGATGGTAATGTCTGGCATCTCCAACGCCATCGGCACCAGATAGTCGGCCATCGACCCGTTGAGCAACTGGCCGGTCTCACCGTAACGGCACTCCTCGAACAGCGCAGCGCCAAGACCCTGCACGACACCACCGCGCAACTGCTCGTCGACCAGCATCGGGTTGATGATCCGGCCGCAATCCTCGACGACATAGTGCTTCAGCAGCCTGATGAAGCCGGTTTCGACATCGACTTCAAGGTAGCTGCCCTGAATGCCGTTGGTGAAAGCAAAGGGATAGCCCTGCGGCGCGAAATGATGGCTGACCGTCAGTTGCGCCTGAGTGCCCGGTGGCAAGGTGTCGGACCGGAAATAGGCGATGCGCGCGATCTCGGCGACCGGCAGACGCGTCTGCCCCGTCGCGACACTGACGATCTGGCCGTCGACGACGTCGAGCGCGGCGGGCTGCTCCTGCAGCACCAGCGCGGCAATCTCCAGAATGTTCGCCTTGAGCTTTCGCGCGGCCTGCAGTGCCGTCTCGCCACCGATGCCCGCGCCGCGGCAGGCCCAGGTCGCACCACCATGCGGCGTGACCTCGGTATCGCCGGTGATGATCTTGACGTGCTCCTGGGCGAGGCCGAGCTGGTCGGCGACGATCTGGCTGATGATCGCCTCGGTGCCCTGTCCCTGCTCGGTCACGGAGATCGCGCAGCGCACCTCGCCCGACGGCGTCAGGCTGACGGTCGCGCCATCCTGCGAGGAGATGCGCGCGCCGCCGACGCCGTAGAACGCAGGGCTCGGGTTGGTGATCTCGACGAAGGTCGCAATGCCGATGCCGCGATAGATGCCGCGCCGATGCAGCTCGGTCTGCTCGGCGCGCAGCGCGTCGTAGTCCATGATCTCGCGCAGCCGCCGCAGGCAGACCTCGTGCGACAGCGCCTCGAACCTGTAGCCGCTCGGCGAGGCCGTCGGATAGGCATTGTCGGCGATCACATTCCTGGCGCGCATGGAAAACGGGTCGATCCCGACGCGGCTTGCGGCGAGATCCACCATGCGCTCGGTAACCGCGCAGGCGATGGGATGTCCGACCGCGCGGTACTGGCTGGTCTGCACCTTGTTCTGGAACACGACCTCGAGCGCGGCACGATAGGACTTGAAGTCATACGGCGCACCGATCAGGCGGATGACCTGATTGCCTTCGACGACGCTGGTGCGCGGATAGGTCGAGAACGCGCCGATCGCCGTGGCATCGTGGACGTCCATGGCAAGGATCTGGCCGTCGGCGTCGACGGCCATGCGCGCGCGGACATGGTGATCGCGGGCATGAATATCCGACACGAAGGACTCGATGCGATCGGCGACGTATTTGACCGGGCGCCCGAGCAGGATCGACAACCCGACAACCGCCATGTCCTCGTGGTAGACGTGCAGCTTCATGCCGAACGAGCCGCCGATATCGGGCGCGATCACGCGCACGCTGGCTTCCGGGATGCCGTAGTGGCGAGCGTACAGATCCTGGAACTGGTAGGGCGTCTGCGTGGCGTGGTGCACCGTCAGCGCGCCGCTCTCGGGATCATAATCCGCGACGATGGCCCGCGGCTCCAGCGTGACCGGGGTATGACGGCCGAAGCTGAATTCTTCCTCGATCACATGCGCGGCCGACGCGAAGGCCTCATCGACGCTGCCGCTGTCGAGCTGCGTGCGGAAACAGATGTTGGACGCCGCAACCGGATTGACCAGCGGCATCCCCGGCCGGCGCGCGGCGTCGAGATCGACCACCGCCGGCAGCTCCTCGTAGTCGACCGAGATCAGCTCCAGCGCATCCTCCGCAATCGCCCTGCTCTCGGCGACGACGGCAATCACGGCCTGCCCGGCCCAGACGACGCGATCCACCGGCAGCGGCAGCTGCGGCTCGGACGTCATGCCCTTGAAATGATCAAGCGTCCCGGTCCACGGCGTGCAGATCTTCGCCAGATCGGCGCCGGTCGCGACCAGATGCACGCCCGAAAGCGCCCGCGCTGCATCGACCTCGATGCGGATGATCCGTGCATGAGCATACGGGCTGCGCAGGAAGGCTGCGTACAGCATGCGAGGCAGGCGAATGTCGGTCACGTAGCGCCCGCGTCCGGCGAGCAGCCGCTTCGCATTCGGTCGCGGCACGGAGCGGCCGATATAGGAATTCGGACGGTCCAGCGAGGTCAGCGGCGCGCTCATCGCGACGAGCCCTCCGCGTCCTGCGATGCCGTTGCCGACCGCGCCGCAGCCACCGCGGCGATGGCGTCGACGATCGCTTCATATCCGGTGCAGCGGCAAAAATTCCCCGAAAGCGCGTCGCGGATGGTCTCGCGACTCGGCCGTGCAGCACGGGTCAGCAGCTCATGAGCGGTGATCAGCATGCCCGGCGTGCAGAACCCGCATTGCAGCGCATTGCGCCGATGAAACTCGGCCTGCAGGTCGGCGATCACGCCGCTCTCCGAGAGCCCCTCGATCGTATCGATCCGCGCGCCATCGGCCTGCACGGCAAACATCAGGCAGCCATGCACAGCTGCGCCGTCGAGCTGAACCAGACAGGCGCCGCAGGCGCCCATTTCGCAACCGGCATGCGTGCCGGTCAATTCGAGCTGCTGGCGAAGACAATCCACCAGCGTGTCGCGAGGCGCGACGTCACAAGCCACCTTGCGGCCGTTGACGATGAGGCGAATGCGGACCTGCTCGTCGGCCTCGATGTCGACCAGCGCGCTCATGCGGCATCTCCGATCCGTCCCAGCAGCCGGCCGAGCAGAACGCGTGCGAGATGCAGGCGCATCGCCGCCGGAACATCGTCGCTGTCAGCAGGCGCGAGATCGTCATCAAGCGCAGCCTGGGCAGCCGCAATCCGTCCGGCATCGATCCGGCCGCCCGTCAGCGCTTCCTCCGCATGTCTAGCACGGGTCGGGACATTGCCGACCGAGAAGAACGCAATGCGGATGCGCTCGATCAGATCGCTCTGACAGGTCGCGAGCAGGCCGCAACCGACCAATGCATAGTCGCCGCGCCGGCGGGCCAGCTCATCGAACACAATGCGCTGGCCGGCTTTGAAGAGAGGAACATGAACTGCGACGAGGAGCTCGCCTGACGCGATCGCCGTCTCAAAAAGGTCGGTGAAGAAGTCATCGGCTTTGACGCGGCGCCGGCCGGACGCACCGGCAATCTCGATCTCGGCGTCGAGCGCCAGCACCATCGCCGGAAATTCGGAAGCCGGGTCGGCCAGCGCGACACTGCCGCCAAAGGTCCCGCGATTGCGGATGGCAGGGTGCGCAACAAACGGCGCTGCGGCGCGCAACAGCGGCGCAAACTCGGCGATCAGCGGATCGGTCAGCATCTCGCAGTGCCGGGTCAAGGCGCCGATCCGCAACCACTCGCCGTCCCGCGTGACGCCGCGCAGCTCTGCAATGTGATTGATATCGATCAGAATACGCGGCGCCTGAAGACGCAACGCCAGCGCCGGAACCAGACTCTGGCCACCGGCAATGAAGCGTGCATCGTCGCCGGCGCCCGCATGAGCTTCGAGCGCCTCGCCGATCGTGTGTGCACGAAAATAGCTGAAAGCCCTCGCTTTCATCCGTTCCTCGCCGCCAGGGCTCGCCAGCCCGGAGTCCCAGATTTGTGACCATCTGGTCTTAAAAGAGTTGCACGCGGCGGCAGCGCGGTCAACCAGAAACGAACGATTGGTCACAAATCTGCTTTCGGGTATCAAGCAGGCTGTCGCCGCAATCGATGAGACCATGGCTAAGACCTCGAAGACAGCGAACGCTGAGACAAACGGCCGCGTTGGTGGAGGCCAGCGGAGAACCGACGGCCGCCCTCGCGCGAGGCGCCGCAACATGCGCGCCGCCGACCGCGAGCGCGTGATCGTGGATGAAGCCATCCGCTTTTTCGCCGAGCGCGGCTTCGAAGGCCAGACGCGGGAACTCGCGAAGCGCATGGGTATCGCGCATTCGGTGATCTACCGGCACTTCCCCAGCAAGGAAGCCCTCATCGAGCGCGTCTATCAGGAGGTCTATCTGAGCCGCTGGTCGCAGGATTGGGGCCCGCTGATCCGCGATCGCAGCCATCCGCTGAAGGCACGGCTAACCGGCTTCTATCTCGACTATGTGGCGCGCGTGTTCGAATATAATTGGGTGCGGATCTTCGTGTTCTCGGGCATGAAGTCGTTCGGCATCACCGGTCGCTATCTCGACCTCGTCCGACGCGAGATCATCGAGCCTGCCGCGATCGAGCTGCGGCATGAATTGCAGCTCCCAGACGCCGCCACCTGCCCTCTCGGCAGCCGCGAGACGGAGATGTTCTGGGGACTGCACGGACGCATCTTCTATCTCGCGATCCGAAAGTTCATCTACGAGACACCCGTTCCATCCGACCTCGAGCAAACCGTGCGTGATGCGATCGACCTCTTCATGGACGGCGCCAGACTGGCGCTCCCGCGGCTCGTGCACGACGATCAGGCCGGAACAGCACGATGATCCGGCCCGTCGTCGGCGGCGATCTTGAGCAGGCTCTCCGAGGATACTGCACATGCCTGCCGGCTGCGGCCCTCACGCCGTTCGGCTACGCCCACCATTGCGGCTGATCTTCGCGGCGACGAGATAGGATAGCGGCATGGCGACGACGAATCCGACCAACGCCGCCAACGGCAGGTCCTTCATCGGGCTCGCAACCAGCCCCTGCACCGTCAACAATGCCGTAACCGCACTGCCTGCAAGCACGGTGCCCAGCATCACCCAGATGAGAATTGCGACCTTGAACATCTGTCTTTCTCCGCCAGTAGGAAAGCTTTCGATCCCTTGACGCGAGAATGCTCTGCCTGCGACTTCGAGCAGGCATTGATTTGGAACAACCGGACTCAGCAATCGAGGGAGGAGCGACCGCTCCTCCCTCGATCAATCCCGATAAGCCAACAGAATCGCCAACGCCTTACAATCGGCGATCGAACGACACTGCTCTATCGTGTCCCCGGAACGAAGTGATCTCGCTTGCCGACCGAAGTACCAGTCGCCGGATCCGTGATCTTGATCTCGATGTCCACCGGCGCGGAGGGAAGGTCGGCTCCCTTGGCCTCGATCGACATGCGGATCTCGCGGGTCTGGTCCTGGCCGACATCGATCACCATGCGACCGTCCTGCTCGCGCGTCTCGCCGGCCACCGTCACCTTGGCGTTCGGAAGCCCCACGACGTCCAGCACGAAGTCGCGCGCGCCGCGCTTGTTGAGCAGACGGACTGTGTAGTCGTTACGGACGCCGCCATCCGACAACTGCACGAACAGCGGGTTACGTTCATGCAGCACGTTGATGCCCATCGTGCCGCGCGTCGCCAGCGAGTACAGCATGATCCCGCCGACGATCGCGATGAAGCTCGCATAGATGACCGTGCGCGGCCGGATGATCCGGTAGATCTCGGGCTTGCCTTCCTTGCGGCGCTGCACGTTGATGTCGGTGTCGTAACCAATCAGGCCGGTCGGACGGCCGATCTGGGTCATCACGCTGTCGCAGGCGTCGATGCATAGGCTGCACTGGATGCAGCCGAGCTGGATGCCGTGGCGGATGTCGACGCCGGTCGGGCAGACGTTGACGCATTGGTGGCAGTCGATGCAGTCGCCGGCGGGTGCGCCCTGCAGCCGTGCGGCTTCCGCCTTCTTGACCGACATGCGCGGCTCGCCGCGGTCGCCCTTGTAGGTGACGTTGAGCGCCCATTCGTCGGTCAGCGCGGCCTGGATGCGCGGCCACGGGCACATGTAGATGCAGACCTGCTCGCGGGCGTGGCCGGCGAACACGTAGGTCGTCGCCGTCAGGATGCCGATCCAGAGATAGGCGATGAACGGCGCCTGGAAGGTGGCCAGATCCTTCACCAGCGTCGGCGCATCGTCGAAATACAGCACCCAGGCGCCGCCGGTCCACCAGCCGATCATGATCCAGAGGAAGTGCTTGAGCGCGGCCTGGCGAATATGGGTGAAGGTCCAGCCGCGCTTGTCGCTGAGGATGCGCTCACGGCGATCGCCCTCCACCCAGCGCTCGACGGCGTAGAACAGGTCGGTCCATACCGTCTGCGGACAGAGGTAGCCGCACCACAGCCGGCCGGCCACTGCATTCATCAGGAACAGGGCGACCGCCGCGATGATCAACAGCCCCGTGAAGTAGTAGACCTCCTGCGGCCACAACTCGATGAAGAAGAAGTAGAACCGGCGATGCGGGAAGTCGACCAGCACCGCCTGGTTCGGCATGCCGGGACCGCGATCCCAGCGGACGAAGGGCAGCAGGTAGTAGATGCCGAGCGTGATGCACAGGATCGTCCACTTGATGCGCCGGAAGCGGCCGTGCACGGCCGCCGGATAGACCTTTTCGCGCGCCTTGTAGAGCGGCCCGACGATGTAGGTTTCGTCCGAGTCAGCCATGATATCCTCGCTTCATCTTGCCGTCCTTCCGACCGATTCAGGAGAACGCGTTGCCGCTCTTGAGCCCCAGCTTCTTGAAGACGATCGCTGCCGGACAGAAGCCCGTGAACGAGGCCTGGATCATGTTCACGCCAGCAAAGGCCGCCAGCAAGAACCAATAGGGACTGACGTACCAGCCCAGGGCCAGACTGAGCAGGACGACGATCCCTGCGAAGGTGAGAACTGCTTTGTCGACGTTCATGACATACTCCCTCATGGTTGCATTTGAGCGTAATCAAGCAAGTGCCGGTCCGGCCGTACGGCTATTGCCGCAGGCCGGACAGTGTCCAGGCGACGATTCGTTGCGAGTCCATCGCACCCGAAATCCGCGCCAGCTCCCGACCCTGCTGCAGCAGCAGCATGGTCGGAATTCCGGAGATGCCGAGCCGTGCCGAAACTTCCGGCGCCTCGTCCGAGTTCAGCTTAAGGAGTTGCACACGCGGCTCCAGCTCCTGGGCCGCACGTGCGAACATTGGCGCCATCGCACGGCATGGGCCGCACCACGGCGCCCAGACGTCGACGAGCAGCGGCAAACTGCTATGCGCGACATGACGCTCGAACGCGGGCTGGTCGACCTCGATCGGGTGGCCGCTGAACAGCGGCGTATGACACTTGCCGCATTTCCCCTGCGCCGGCGCCCGGTCCGCGGGCAGACGGTTGATCTGCCCGCAATGGCCGCACACGATCTGCAAGCCGTTGCTCATGTCCCGGTCCTGACTTCCTTGATCTTGGCGATGTTGAGCCGGTCGAGCAGGAACTTCTCGTAGAACGGCTCGGGCGTCCCGCGCCTCATCTTGCGCAGGAAGTACTTCTCGAAGGCGACCTTGGCGTAGTGCACCCACTCCCCCTTCGACGACCAGTTGACGTTGCGCGGCGGGATCTGCGGCTGAGCCAGGAAGGCCACGCCGGAATCGCCGAAATCGGCAAGACAGATCGCGTTCCAGGTCGGCTCGGCTTTTGGCTCCTGGCCGCGCAGCAGCGCTCCGATGTTCAAGGCCGTCGCCGTCACCATCGATTCGATCATGAAACCCGTCTTGGGCACCCCGACCGGCACCGGCGTCGGCCCGATCGGCGGGATCGCAACGCAGACGCCGATGGCAAACACGTTGGGGAAGGTCGGATTGCGCTGATGCTTGTCGACGACGACGAAGCCGCGCGGATTGGTCAGCTTGTCGATGCCTCTGACGGCGCCGACGCCGCGGAATGCCGGCAGCATCATCGAATAGGCGAACGGCAGCTCATGCGTCTTGCGGACGGAGCCGTCGTCGGCGATCTCCTCCACGAACATGCGGCCGTCCTCGACCTTGGTGACGCGCGCGCTGGTGATCCACTTGATGTGCTTCTCGCGCATCTCGCTCTCCAGCAAGCCCTTGGTGTCACCGACACCGTCGAGGCCGAGATGACCGATATAGGGTTCGGATGTCACGAAGGTCATCGGCACCTGGTCGCGCAGCTTGCGGCGGCGCAGCTCGGTCTCCAGGATGAACAGGAATTCGTAGGCCGGTCCGAAGCAGGATGCGCCCTGCACCGCGCCGACGATCACCGGGCCAGGCTTCTCGGCCAGCCTGTCGAATGCCGCCTTGGCATGGGCGGCGTGGTCGACATGGCACACGGACTGCGTATGTCCATCCGGTCCGAGCCCTGGAATCTCATCGAAGGCGAGTTCGGGACCGGTCGCGACGACGAGATAGTCGTAGGCCACCATGGCGCCGTCCGTGAGCTCGACCTGGTTCTCGGCGGCGTGCACCCTCTTGGCGCCCTGCGTCAACAGCCGGATGCCCTTGCGCTGCATGACGTCGACCAGATCGATCTCGATCTCGTCGCGCTTGCGCCAACCGACGGCGACCCACGGGTTGGACGGCACGAAATGATAGGAGGACCCCTGCGAGATGACGGTCACGCGATCCTCCTTTCTCAGCTGGGGCAACAATTCATAAGCCATCAGGGAGCCGCTCAGCCCCGCTCCGATCACGACAACATCCGCCATTGGGTCCTCCATCGCCTTGCTTCGTTATTGTTTCGCCAGCCGCGACCTCACGAGCTGGCCTTGACTATATATTCGAATATCTGTATATACGCAACTATGAAATTTAATGCTGACATCATGGAAGCGGCGGCCGACCAGGCCAGTGACCTCTTGAAGGCACTGTCGAACCGGCACCGGCTCCTGATCATCTGCCAGCTGGTCGACAACGAACGGTCTGTCGGCGAGCTTGCTGCATTCCTCGGCCTGCGTGACTCGACCGTCTCGCAGCACCTCGCACTGCTGCGCAAGGACGGCCTGGTCACCGCGCGGCGCGAGGGGCAGACGATCTACTATTCGATCACCAGCGAGCCGGCTCGCGAGGTCCTGAAGACCCTCTATCAGGTCTATTGCGCAACGCGGCCGCCGAAACCTGCGCCGAGACTATGACGGCGCGATCCCGCCGACTTGACTAGCATCAAGTGGGAACCCGTATCCCGGTGGGATGTCTGTACCGCCCACGGATGTTTCGCTTTACCCGATTTAGGTCAATAGAAGAGACAGGAATAGGCTGATGCGCAGATTATCGGTCCTGAGCTTGGTCGCCGCGATGGCGTGGCAGGCGGCGCCGGCCCTTGCGGAGACGCTGACGGTGGCGCCACGGCAGGTCGCCGACGAGAAGGCGGTGTTCGCGACGGTGGAGAGCATCAGCGTGGTCCCTGCCCGCGGCCGCATCGGCGGCACCATCGTGCAGCTTTCGGTGCGCGAAGGCGACCCGGTCAAGCGCGGCCAGCCCATCGCCTTGATCGGCGATGAAAAGCTGGCCCTGCAGATCAAATCGCTCGACGCCCAGATCGAAGCGCTGCAGGCGCAAGCCAACCAGGCGCAGATCGACTTCACGCGCACCGAGGGCCTCGTCGAGCGCGGCACCCTGCCCCGCATCAAGCTCGACGAGACGCGCACGGCGCTCAACGTCGCCGAAAACGGGCTGCGGGCCAAGACCGCCGAGCGTGCCGTGGTCAACCAGCAGATGAGCGAAGGCCAAGTGCTGGCTCCCGATGACGGCCGCGTGTTGAAGAAGCTGGTTGCCGTCGGATCTGTGGTTCTGCCCGGCGATCCCGTGGTCACGGTGGCGCAGCAGAACTTCAAGCTGCGACTGCGCGTGCCCGAGCGCCACGCTCTCTTTCTCAAGGCCGGCGACAAGGTCCGGGTCGACGGTGCCGAGTTCGGCGACAGCGCCGACAAATGGGGGGTGATCGACCTGGTCTATCCGCAGATCGAGGAAGGCCGTGTCGTGGCCGACGCGATCGTCTCCGGTCTCGGCCAGTATTTCGTCGGCGACCGGCTCCGGGTCTGGATCTCCGGCGGCCAACGCGATGCCTACGTGATCCCGCAGCGCTACGTCACAACACGGTTCGGCATCGATTATGTCCAGTTGCAGCAAGGGACGCAGAAGGTGAGCGTTCCGGTGCAGCGCGGCCGCGCTCTGCCGAGCGCCGATCTCCCCGATGGACTTGAAATCCTGTCCGGCCTGCGCGCCGGCGACCAGTTGGTGCAGCCGTGAAACTCGGACTCTCAGGCAAGCTTACCCAGGCGACCATCGCCTCGCCGCTGACGCCGCTGTTTCTGCTCGCGGCGCTCGTGGTCGGCCTCATCGCCGTCGTCGTGATCCCGCGCGAGGAAGAGCCGCAGATCAGCGTGCCGATGGTCGACATCCGGGTCAACGCCGACGGCCTGCGTGCGCCCGACGGCGTCGAGCTCGTGACCAAGCCGCTGGAGACCATCGTCAAGGCGATCGATGGCGTCGAGCACGTCTACAGCCAGACCGAGGACGACCGTGTCATGGTCACCGCGCGGTTCCTGGTGGGGACCAAGTTCGAGGACGCGATCCTGCGCGTCCACGAGAAGCTACGCGCCAACCTCGACCGCATCCCCGTCGGCATTCCCGAGCCGCTGATCGTCGGCCGCGGCATCAATGACGTCGCCGTCACCGTGCTGACGCTGTCGCCGAAGCCTGAAGCCGCCGGGCGCTGGTCCGACAAGGACCTCTACGAGCTCGCCGACAAGCTGCGGGCGGAGCTGACCAAGGTCGACAATATCGGTCTGACCTATATCTCCGGCGGCGGCGCCCAGCAGATCCGGGTCGAGCCCGATCCGGAAAAACTGTCGCTGTTCGGCGTGACCCTGCAGCAGCTCGTCGCCAAGGTAAAGGACGCGAACCGATCGTTCATGGCCGGAGACGTTCGCGACGGCGGCATCGTGCGCAATGTCGCCGCGGGCCAGACGCTCACGGGTATCCCGGACATCGGCCTGCTGCTGATCTCGACGCGCGACGGTCGTCCCGTCTATGTGCGCGACGTCGCCACCGTCGTCATCGGCCCCAATCTCGCGGAGCATCGCGTCTGGGACGATGCCCGCAACGACAAGGGCGATTGGCACCGGGTACCGGCGGTGAGCCTCGCGCTCGCCAAGCGCGCCGGCGCCAATGCCGTGGTGGTGTCTCACGACATCGCGCAGCGCCTCGAAGGGCTGAAGGCCAGTCTCATTCCGAGCGACGTCGCGGTCACGGTGACGCGCGACTACGGCGAGACCGCCAACGAGAAGGCCAACGAGCTACTGTTCCATCTCGGCCTCGCCACGATCTCGATCGTCGTGCTGATTGCGGTCGCCATCGGCTGGCGCGAGGCCCTCGTGACCTTCGTGGTGATTCCGACCACGATCCTGCTGACGATGTTCGCCGCCAATCTGATGGGCTACACGATCAACCGTGTCAGCCTGTTTGCCCTGATCTTCTCGATCGGCATCCTGGTCGACGACGCCATCGTCGTGGTCGAGAACATCGCCCGCCACTGGGGCATGCATGACGGCCGGCCGCGCCTGCAGGCCACCATCGAGGCCGTCGCCGAAGTCGGCAACCCCACCGTTGTCGCGACCTTGACCGTGGTCGCCGCCCTGTTGCCGATGCTGTTCGTGTCGGGACTGATGGGCCCCTACATGGCGCCGATCCCGGCCAACGCCTCGGCGGCGATGCTGTTCTCGTTCTTCGTCGCCATGGTGGTGGCGCCGTGGCTGATGCTGCGGCTGGCGCCGAGGTCGACCAGCGCCTCGGCGGACTCTCATGACGCGCATGGCGAAGGCCGTCTCGGACGCATCTACCGAAGCGTCGCGCGCCCGATCGTCGCCAGCAAGCGCTCCGCCTGGATCTTCCTGCTCGGCGTCGGTATCGCCACCTTGCTGTCGATGACCCTGTTCGCCACCAAGTCCGTCACCGTCAAGCTGCTGCCGTTCGACAACAAGTCGGAGATCGCCGTGATGGTCGATCTGCCCGAAGGCGCGAGCCTGGAGGATACCGAGCGCACGCTGTTCGCGGCCGCCGACATCGCGCATGGGCTGCCGGAGATCACGACCGTGCAGAGCTATGCCGGCACGGCGGCCCCGTTCAACTTCAACGGTCTCGTGAGGCACTACTATCTGCGGGAGCGGCCCGAGCTCGGCGAGCTCCAGGTCAATCTCGCCGCGCGCGGCGACCGCAAGCGCGCGAGCCACGACATCGCGCTCGAGCTGCGCCAGCGGCTGAAGAGCATCCCTGTGCCGGCCGGCACCAGCATCAAGGTGGTCGAAGTGCCGCCCGGGCCTCCGGTGCTCGCCACCCTGCTGGCGGAGATCTACGGTCCGGACGCGGCGACTCGGCGCGCCGTCACCACCGAACTCAAGAAGGTCTTCGCCGACGTTCCCTTCATCGTCGACATCGACGATTCCATCGGTCAGCGCCGGCCGCGGCTGCGACTGTCGATCGACCAGGACAGTCTCGAATTCTTCGGTGTCGAGCAGCGCGACGTCTACGACACGATCCAGACGCTGTTCGGCGGCGTCTCGGTCGGCTACTCGCATCGCGGCGAAGACCGCAATCCGATCGAGATCGCCGTGCGTCTGCCGAAGCACGACAAGAGCTGGAGCCAGGCCCTGGCATCGACGCCGGTGCCCGCCAACACGGTGCCTGGCAGCAAGACCGTCGTCGAACTCGGCCAGGTCGTGAAGGCCACCATGGAAGAGGGGTCGCCGACGATCTTCCGCCGAGACGGACGCTTTGCCGACATGGTGATGGCCGAACTCGCCGGCCGCTTCGAGGCTCCGCTCTACGGCATGCTCGCGGTCGCCGACCGGATCGACGCCCATGACTGGGGCAAGCTGCCGAAGCCCGTGATCGGCTTCCACGGCCAGCCCAAGGACGAGTCCCGTCCGACGCTGCTGTGGGATGGCGAATGGGAGATCACCTACGTGACCTTCCGCGACATGGGCGCCGCATTCGGCGCCGCCATCCTCGGCATCTACGTTCTGGTCGTGGCGCAGTTCAAGAGCTTCCGGCTGCCGCTCGTGATCCTCACGCCGATCCCGCTGACCCTGATCGGCATCCTGCTCGGCCACTGGTTGCTGGGCGCGCCGTTCACGGCGACGTCGATGATCGGCTTCATCGCGCTGGCCGGCATCATCGTCCGCAACTCGATCCTGCTGGTCGACTTCATCCGCCACAGCGGCGGCGAGGGCAAGACGTTGCGCGACGTCGTGCTGGAGGCCGGCGCCGTGCGGTTCAAGCCGATCCTGCTGACGGCGCTCGCGGCGATGATCGGTGCGGCGACGATCCTGCTCGACCCGATCTTCCAGGGGCTGGCGATCTCGCTGCTGTTCGGCCTGGCCTCATCCACCCTGCTCACCGTGCTCGTGATCCCCGCGATCTACATCGCGCTGCGCGAGCCCGGCAAACCCACCACGAAGATGTCCTAGGAGATGATGATGGACAAGAACTACCCCGAGCTCTGCAAGGACATTTCCGGCAATCTGCGAACGCTGCGCAAGGACATCCCTGAGGTCATGCAGGGCTTCTCTGCACTGGCTCAGGCCGCGAGTCGCGACGGCGCCCTCGACAAGAAGACCAAGGAGCTGATCGCGCTGGCGATCGGCGTTGCCGTCCGCTGCGACGGCTGCATCGGCTTCCATGCCGACGCGCTTGTGCGTCTCGGCGCGACCCGCCAGGAGGTCGAGGAAACGCTCGGCATGGCCATCTACATGGGCGGCGGACCGTCGCTCATGTATGCCGCCGATGCGATCGCGGCCTTCGAACAGTTCCAGGAACAAGCGACAGCCGCCGCCTGACGCGGCATCAGCCGCAGATGTCGAGAATCGCCAGCATGTAGATGCGGATCATGTCGAGATAGTCGGGAATGTCGACGCGCTCGTCAGGCATCGTGTTGTAGCGGCCGCCCGGCCCGCAGACGATACCCTCCATGCCGCCATAGGTATAAAGATGGCCAGCATCGGTGCCATAGAAGCAGCTGGGCGCCACCGGGCCCGTCGGCTGGGCGGCGCCGCGCACGACGCGATACGCATTGTTGACGGCACGGACGATCGCGCTCTCGGGCGCGACCTCGAACGGCGGCATGGTCGGTACGCCGGCGCGATCCTCCGACATCAGATGAGCCTTCAGGCCGGGAAAACGCGCCTCCAGCGCATCGAGCTCGCGCCGCATGTCCGCCAGCGCGCCTTGCTCGGTCTGCCCTGGTGCATAACGGCCGGAACCCTTGATGCGGACGAAATCCGCGACCTGCGGCGTCCGCCACTCGTGCAGCTCGCGACCGAGCGCGCCGTGCACGACGCCGACATGAACGCGGTTGATAGCCTCATGTGCCGGCGAACGCGCGCCGGAGAATCGCATCGCATTGAGACGCGGAATGAGATCGCAGGCGGCAGTGATGGCGTCAACCGCCTCCTCCCGCTTCGACAGATGCCGCGTGTTGCCGACGAGCTCGATGATGAACATGAATGCCGCGGCATGCATCGTCATCGCCTTGAGGTCGGTTGGCTCAGAATTGATGAAATAGTCCGCGCGCAGCCCCTGCTTCAGCAACGAGTAGGTGCCGACCCCACCCTGCAGCTCGCCGACCACATAGGTCAGGATGACGTCGCCCCTCAGCTTGACGCCGGCCTCGATCAGCGTCTTGACCGCACAGAAATAGGCGGCGTCGCCGGCCTTCATGTTTGACACGCCGATTCCGTAGACGAAGTCGTCGTCCACCTTCCCTGCCCAGGGGTCGACGGTCCAGCCTTCCGTCACCGGATTGGTATCGACATGGCCGTTGAACAGCAGACTCTTGCCGCCGCCGGTGCCGTTCCAGCGGCCGACGGCGTTGACGCGGCCTTCGGCACCGAACGGCGCGACGGCCGCATCCAGGCCGATCTCGCTCATCTGCTCGGCCATGAACGTCGCGAGCTGCCTCTCGCCTTCGGTCTTCGAATAGCTCTTATGCTGTACCATGCGCGACAGCAGTGCGAGCGACTCCGGGACGGAGATACGGGCGAGCAGGTCGTTGCGATCCATGGGGGCAATCCTTGCGGTCAGCCAACGGGCGCTGGCGAGGCCGCCATCAGCTCGCGGGTGTAAGGGTGAACGTCGTCTGCGCCGAAGGCATCGACGGCACGGCTGTCGACCAGCCGGCCGTGGCGCATCACGACGATGCGGTGCGCGATCTGCCTGATGAGGTTGAGATCGTGGGTGATGAAGAGATAGGCCGCGCCGGTCTCGGCGCGCAAAGCCAGCAGCAGCTCGATGATCTGGGCCTGGACGGAGACATCGAGAGGCGCCGTGATCTCGTCGCAGATCACCAGGCGCGGTCGCGCCGCAAAAGCACGCGCGATCGCGACGCGCTGCTTCTCGCCGCCGGATAGCTGGTGCGGCCAGCGCATCGCATAGGACGCTGGCAGCCGGACCTGATCGAGAAGGCGCGGCACTGAGGCGACATCACCGCCGTAGAGCCTCAAGGGACGCGACAGGATCTCGCCGATGCGGTGACGCGGATTGAGCGAGGAATCCGGGTGCTGGAACACGATCTGAACATCGCGACGATAGGCGGAATTCATGTCGCGGGCCCCGCGCAGCATCCGGCCGTCGAAACTGATGGTACCGTCGAAGCGGGCGAGCCCGGTCAGGGCGCGCGCCATGGACGATTTCCCCGAGCCGGATTCGCCGACGAGGCCGACGATTTCGCCTGCGCGGATGTCGACATCGACGGCCTTGGTTGCCGGTGGTGGCGACGCGCGGAACAGGCTGGCCCGGCCGTAATGCACCTCGATGCCACGCGCCTCAAGCACCACGGCAGCGCCCGGCTGATCATTCACGAGCCGCCGCTCCGGACGCGGCACCGCGGCGATGAGTGCCTTGGTATAGTCGTGCTCCGGCGTCCGAAATATATCAGATGCCCCCGCCTGCTCGACGACGCGGCCGTGCCGGATCACCGCGACGCGATCGGCGACGCGGGTCATCATCGCGAGATCGTGCGAGATGTAGAGCGCAGCGACGCCCGTTTCCGCGCGCAGGCGCGCGAACAGCTCGATGATACGGGCACCGGTGATGACATCGAGCGCTGTCGTGGGCTCATCGAACAGGATGACATCGGGCCGGCAGCCGAAGGCCGTCGCGATGATCACCCGCTGCTTCTCGCCGCCGGAGATCTCGTGCGGATAGCGCCGCAGCACCGCCGCGGGGTCACGCAGCTCGACATGGCCGAGCAGCTCGATCGCGAGATCCCTGGCGGCCCGCGCGTTCAGACCGCGATGACGCATCAGCGTCTCGGTGATCTGATGGCCGATGGTCAGTGTCGGATTCAACGCGGTCGACGGGTCCTGGAACACCATGCCGATCCGGCGGCCCCGCACCTCGGTGAGTTGCTTCGGGCTCAGAGACCGCAGGTCGATATCGCCGAGGCGCAGCGATCCCGAGATCTCGCGGGCATTGGCCGGCAGATGCCGCATCAGCGCCCAGGCCAGCGAACTCTTGCCGGAGCCGGATTCGCCGACGAGGCCGAGCACCTCGCCCGGCGCGATCTCGAGTGACACGTCGCGCAGCACCTCGACGGCGCCCGCCGATGTGACGTAGTCCAGCCCGTAATTGGTGATGGCGAGCGCCGGCTTCATCGATCGTCCCGCGGATGCAGCGCGTCGCGCAGCGCATCGCCGACGAGATTGAAGGCGATCGCCGACAGCGCGATCGCCGCCGAGGGCGCGATCAGGATCCACGGCGCCTGGTGCATGTATTGCCGCGCATCGGCCACCATCAGCCCCCATTCGGATGCCGGCGGCTGCGCTCCCAGGCCAAGGAAGCTCAGCGTAGCGAACAGCATCACCGCAAACGACACCCGGATCGTGGCCTCGATGATGATCGGGCCCATCACGTTGGGAAGCATTTCGCGAAAGATGATCTGCGATGCCGCCTCGCCGCGCGCGATGGCGGCCTTGACGTAGTCCTGATTGCGCACCGCAAGGGCTACGGAGCGCGTGACCCGCGCCATGCCAGGCGCAAACGCAAAGCCAATCGCGATCACCGCGTTGACAGCCCCATTGCCGAGCGTGCTGACCAGCAGCAGCGCCGTGAGGAGACCGGGAATGGCCATCACAGCATCGTTGGTGCGCATGATGAATTCGTCGGCCTTGCCGCCGAGATAGGCCGATGCGACGCCTATCACGGCGCCCATCGCGCTGCCGGCGAGCGTCGCCGCGAGCGCCATCGGAACGGTGGCGCGCGCGCCGGACAGCAGGCGGCTCAGCACGTCGCGGCCGAACTGGTCGGCGCCCAGCCAGTTCTGCCATCCCGGCGGGCGGAAACGGCCGAAAAAATCCATCTTCTCCGGCCCATAGGGCGCGAGCCACGGGCCGAGGATGCAGACGATGGCGAGGGCAACGAGCAGCATCACGCTGATCGCCCCCTGCGGCTTGCGGATCATCCTGCCGAACAGCTCAGTCATAGCTGATCCGTTTGTCGAGCAGCGCGTAGACGACATCCGCCAGCGTGTTGGTGATCGCGTAGGTGACCGCCATGATCATCGCGCCGGCCTGGATCGACGGCAGATCGCGGGTGGTGATGGCGATCATCAATGCGCGGCCGATGCCGGGGATGGCGAAAATCTCCTCGATGACGATGATGCCCCCCAGGAGATAGCCGACGTCGAGCGCGACGATGGTGATGACCGGCAGCAGCGCGTTGCGCATCACGTGCCGCACCAGCACCGTCCGCTCGGGCAGGCCCTTCAGCCGCGCCGCGCGAACGTAGTCGGACTGCAGCACGTCCAGCGTCTCCGAGCGCATCATGCGCATGACATGCGCGACGAGAATCACCGAGACCGTCAGGACCGGAAGGATCAGATGGCGTAGCGCCAGCCCGGCATCCTCCAGCGGCGACACGTAGCCGGTCGCCGGCAGCCATGGCAGGATGTCGGTCAGCAGCAGCGCCAGCACGGTTGCGGTGACGAATTCCGGCAGCGAGACCCCGAGATACGCGATCACGCTGGTCGTCGTATCCGTCGGCCGGCCCTTGCGGAGCGCCGCGAGGATTCCGAGCGGGACTGCGATCAGAAGAGTGACGACGAGCGCGCCAGCTGCCAGCAGCAGAGAGCGCGACAGCGCCGTCAGCATCTCCGGCGCGACCGACAGGCCGGTGCGCATGGAGACGCCGAAATTGCCCGTGGCCGCGTGCGCGACCCAATGCGCGAATTGCAGCCAGACCGGATCGTCGAGCCCGAGCCGGCTGCGAACGGCTGCCAGCGCCTCTGGCGAGGCGTTCTCGCCAAGCAGCGTCTGCGCGGCATCAGCCGGCAGCGCCTGCGTGATGGCGAACACCAGCACGCTGACGATGACGACCGTGTAGACCATCAGGAGCAGCCGCCGTAGCAGCCAAGCGAATGACACCGCTCGGATCCTGCCTCAGCTGCGCTTGGGCGCGCCGGCGCCGAGCGAGACGAGATCGAGCCGGAACACCGACCCACGCGGATGCAGCTGGTAGCCTTCCACATAGGCGCGCTGCGCCGCCAGGATGTCGAAGAAGACCGGAATGACCGACGGCACCTCCTCGCTCATCATCGTCTGGGCCCGCGCATAGAGCGCGGCACGATTGGCATCGTCGGTCTCGCTACGCGCCGCATTGACGATCTCGTCGAAGCGCGCATTGTTCCAGCGCGTCTCGTTCCAGGCCGCATCCGAGGTATAGAGCAGCTTGAAGATCGCGTCGGCGGTCGACTGCATGTTGTAGAAGCCGACGTAGAAATTGCCTTTCTTCCAGACCTGATCGAGATAGGTTGCGTGCGGCATCGTCTGAACGTTGATGCGGAAGCCGGCGGGCGCCGCCATCTCACGGATCGCAACGCCGAGCTGCGTGCGCGTGTCCGGCTTGTCGGATGCCACCATCGTCAGGTCGATGCCGGAGGGATAGCCGGCATCGGCGAGCAATTGCCTGGCTCTGGCGATGTCGGGCTTCTTCAGTTTGCTGCCCTGATAGAACCGGTAGGCGGGGCTCAGCGGCGTGTCGTTGCCGGGCGTGCCATAGCCGCCGGCCACGAAGCCGGCCATGGCCTCGCGATCGATGGTCAGCGCCAGCGCCTGGCGCACGCGAACGTCGTTGAACGGCTTCTGGTCGCAGCCCATGTTGACGTTCAGAAACTGCCCCGAGGGGATCCGCACCGCCTTGACGCCGCTGGCCTTGCCGAGCCGCTCATATTCGCCGGGCGTGGTCGACAACATGAGATCGATGTCGCCCGAAATCAGAGCCGATGCCTCGGCGGTGCGGTCGGGATAGACGAGGATCTCGACGCGATCGAGTGAGGGCCGCGCGGGATCGTAATAGACCGGGTTGCGCTCGACGACGATCTTGCGGTCCGGCTCATAGGACACGAGCTTGAACGGCCCTGAACCATTCGCCTTTGTGGCGAGGCTGGCGAGATCGGCGGCAACGACTTTCGCAGGCACGATGCGCGCATTGTTGTAGGCGAGCGCGACCGGAAAATCGGCGAAGGCAACCGATAACGTGAACCGCACGGTCGACGCATCTACGGCGGCGACATCCTTGATCGGGCCGACATTGGTACGCGCCGGTGACGCGGTCTTCGGATCGAGGATCGCCTTGAAGGTCGCGACGACATCCTCCGCCGTCAGCGGCGAGCCGTCGTGGAAGCTGAGATTGGGCCGCAGCTTGAACGTCCACTCGGTGAGCCCCGCGCCGGCCTGCCACGACAACGCGAGGTCCGGCTCGACCGACATGTCCGGCTTCAACCGGGTCAAGTTGGAATAGAGCAGCTCGGTAATAAGGTATTCCGGATTGACGCGCGCGAGCAGCGGGTGAATGACGGCCGCACCCTGATCGACCGAGATCCGCAACACGCCGCCGCGCTTGGGCGCCTCGGCGGAGAGAGAGACTTGCGGCAGGGCACCAAGCGCGAGCGCGGAGCCGGCAAGGAAATGACGACGAGTCACGGACGGCATCGGGCGAAGTCCTTTTCGGGCGTGATGGCTTCGGGAGAGAGCTCGGGACAGAACTCGGCCGCAAGATAGGCGAGCACCGACTTCGCCAATGCGACGATGTCGGTGAGCGTCGTCGATTCGCCCGGCGCATGGATGCGGCTATCGGGCCTGCCGAGACCCGTGAGCAGCACCTCCTGCAGGCCCGTGGCCTGCTGCACCCAGCCGAAATCGGAGCAGCCGGACGCCCCCCATCGGGCGAAGTCCTCGGCCGCGTAGCCGAAACCGGCCGACAGCGCCTGCTGCCAGCGCGGCCAATGCGGCCCGCCGGGATCGGATGTCGGCATCAGATGACCGGTGAGGATGATCTCGACGTCGAGCATGCCGGCCGCCTGCCGGATCGCCGTTTCGATCTCGCGGCGCGCGGCGGCGAAGTCCTCCTCGGGCGCATAGCGGCGGCACAGGAGAATCTCGACCAGCGAGGGGATCTGTCCGCCGCATTGGCCGCCATGAATAGCCGAGATGTCGAGGCTCGCGGTGAGCGGTCCAGCCGTCTGCGGAGGTGGCGGCAACGTCGATGTCCGCTGCGCGACGAGCGGCTTCAAAGCGGCGAGCGCATTGAGGATCGGCAGGGCCGCCTCGATCGCGTTGGCGCCGGCACGGCGCTGCTCGCCGGCATGGGCCGCCGTGCCGTGAACGCGCACCGTGAGCGTGAACAGGCCGAAGCAGCCGGCCCAGATCCGCGGCATGGCGCTGCCGTTGAAATTCAGAATATGCCCTTCGAGGCGCCCCTGTTCGGCAAGGTAGCGCACTCCGGGATAAAGCCCCGCCTCCTCGTCCGTGCACAGCAGCAGCATCGGATCATAGGCCAGCGACAATCCAGTCTGCTGCGCGGCGCGGAGCGCGAGCAGCGCTGCCGCGACGGATCCCTTCATGTCGGCTGCGCCGAGTCCGGTCAGACGGTCACCGTCGCGGCTCAGTTGCAGCGGATCGGTCGCCCAGCCGGGCGCCGCCGGTACTGTGTCCACATGGAAATAGAGCCCGAGCACCGGTCTGCCGGAGCGGCGCCGTGCGATCAGATTCGTACGCGGTCCGCGCGCGCCCGGTGCGCGCCATAGATCCTCCGGGACAATCACGCGCTCGCAATCCAGCGCCAGCGGCCTAGCGAGCTGCTCCATCACGTCGGCAAAGGTATCGTAGCCGGCGCCCGGCGGAAAGCTGGTATCGACCGCCACCAGCTTCCGCAGGTCCACGACGGCAGTCTCGGCCATGCCGTCGATCGCAGCGAAGGCGCCGGCCAGGCCGGGCTGGCTCCGATCTACTGGAATGCCCTGAGAAATCATTTGCCGTCTGCTCAATCCTATATTCTATATAGAAATAGAATTCACGACGCGGCATTTGTCAATTCCATGAAAAAGGCAGCTGTGGCCAGCAAAGCGGCAGACGGAGTCGGTGCGGGTCCGGGCGCGCTGCCGGTGCCGCTCTACGAGCATGTCAAGCGGCAGATCGCCGAGGCGATCCTGATCGGCGACATGCCGCCGGGCACGGTGCTGCCCGGCGAGGTCGCGCTCGCCAACCAATATGGCGTCGCCGTCGGCACCATCCGCCGGGCGCTGGCCGACCTCACAGCTGGCGGCATGCTGATGCGGCGGCGCAAGACCGGCACGGTGGTGACGGGCCGCGCGTCGCAGCATGGGCTCAGCTTCTTCTTCCAGTACTTCCGCCTGCTCGGCGCGGACGGCAGCCTGCTGCAGTCGCAAGCCGAGGTGCTGTCGGTGACGACCTGCACCGCCGAGCCGGCCGAAGCAGCGCTGTTCGGCGTGGCCGACGGCGAGCCGCTGCTGCATCTTCATCGCATCCGCCGCGTCGCCGGCGCGCCGGTGCTGCATTCGCGGATCTCGATGGTCGCGAGCCGCGTGGCGGGATTTCCGCGCGAGCCGAAGAAGGTCCCTGCCCTGATCTACCGCCATCTGCTCGAGGCCTATGGCCTCCGGATCGCCGCGGTGCGCGAGAAGGTGACGGCCGAGGTCGCCACCAAGGAGGACCGCAAGCTGCTCGGCCTCTCCGCGCCGGCCGCCGTGCTCGTCATCGACGAGGAAGCCTATGACCAGACCGGCGCGCTGGCGATCCTCAGCCAGCACCGCGCCACGACGGCGCAGCACTACTACTCCAACGAGATCCGCTGAGCGGACCTCGGTTCAGCAGCCCCAGCGCAGGGCGGCCGTGTGCACCGGCGCGTCCCACAGCGCCATCGTCGACTCATCGAGCGCGGTGACCGTGAGCGAGCAGCCGGCCATGTCGAGCGAGGTGACGTAGGAGCCGACCAGCCCGCGCGCGATGGCGAGCCCGCGGCCTTCCAGGATGCGCCGCGCCGCATTGGCCATCACGTACAACTCCATCGCTGGCGTGGCCCCGAAGCCGTTGACCAGCAGCAGGCATGGAGTTCCGGGCTTCGCTGCAAGATCGGCCAGGATCGCGCCCATCATCTCCTCGGCGATGGCGTCCGCGGAGGCCAGCTTGACCCGGCGGCGGCCGGGCTCGCCATGGATGCCGACGCCCATCTCCATCTCGTCCTCGCCGAGCGTGAAGGTCGGCTTGCCGGCGGCCGGCACGGTGCAAGAGGTCAGCGCCACGCCCATCGACCGCGTGCGCTTGTTGACGTTGTCGCCGAGCGCCTTGAGCGCATCGAGATCGCGCCCCTGCTCCGCCGCGGCGCCAAGCATCTTCTCCACGACCAGCGTGCCGGCAACGCCGCGGCGGCCGGTCGAATAGGTCGAGGTCTCGACCGCGACGTCGTCGTCGGTAATGACGGTCGCGACCTTGCCCTCCATCATCTCCGCGGCCATCGCGAAATTCATCACGTCGCCTTCGTAGTTCTTGACGATGAACAGCGCGCCCGCGCCGGTGTCCACGGCCTGCGCGGCCGCGAGCATCTGGTCAGGCGTCGGGGAGGTGAACACCTGGCCCGGACAGGCGGCATCGAGCATGCCCGGCCCGACGAAGCCGGCATGGAGCGGCTCATGGCCGGAGCCGCCGCCGGAGATCAGCGCGACCTTGGCCGGTTTGAGGCTCTTGCGGCGAACGAACTTGTTGTCCTCGCCCAGCGTGACGATGTCGCCATGCACGGCGGCAAAACCCTGCAGGCTCTCGGTCAGCACGTCGGAAACGGCGTTGATCAGCTTCTTCATGGCTTCCCTCCGGGTTCGGCGTCGTCGTTGTTTTCGTTGGCCGAGATCAGCGCGGTGATGCCGCGCGCGACGCCAGTGATGATGCGGTCGGCATGGGCGTTGAGCGCGGAGTCGCCGAAGTCCGGCAGTTCGACCACGAGGCGCCGCATCGGCCGCTGCGCCTCGGCCTCGTCCAGCCGGCCCGGATGCGCGGCGCGGTAGGCGGTCAGAAACGCCTGCTGCTCATGCGGCGAGAAGTGACAGATGTGGAAGATGGTCTCGAGATGCTGCAGTGGGATCGGCGTCGCATAGGCCGGATTGACGATCTGCGAGATGAAGCTGCGATTCTTGCCGATCGCCTCCGCCAACCGCTGCCGTGTGCCGGAGGGACGGCTGTCGATCACCGCGCGCAGGATCGCCTTGTATTCGGCGAGCGGGCTTGCGCCCCCCGATGCATCCTGGTCACTCATGCGCCCTCTCCCGCGGCCTTTTCCGTGCCCTTGGCGAGGTCAAGCTCGCGGATCGCCGACTTCACCAGCGGCAGCAGGCCCGGCGCGACCGACAGCGCGCGCACGCCGACCCCAAGCAGCGCCGGAATGGCTCTGACATCCCCGGCGGCGTCGCCGCAGATCGAGACTTCCACGCCCCGCGCACGACCAGCGCGCACCACATGGGCAATCATCGCCAACACCCCGGGATGCAGCACGTCGGCATAGTCGGCGACCTCGGCGCCGTCACGCGAAGCAGCGGTCGCGTATTGGGTCAAGTCATTGGTGCCGATCGAGAAGAAGTCCGCAGCGAAGTCATGCGCTGCCAACGCAGCAGCCGGCACCTCGACCATCATTCCGAAGGCCGGCGCGGCGAACGCGACGTTGCCGGCGGCCAATTCGGCGAGCACGGCGCGGAGATGGCGACGCGCGACGTCCAGCTCCGCTGCATTGGTCACCATCGGCAGCATCACCTTGAGCGGTCCGAGCGCAGCGGCGCGCGCCAGCGCGCGCAGTTGAACACGGAAGATCTCGGGATGACGCAACGACAGACGGAGGCCACGCAGGCCAAGAAACGGGTTGCTCTCACCATCGATCGTGTAGCCCGGAATCGGCTTGTCACCGCCCGCGTCGAGCGTGCGGATCGTGACCGGCCGGCCTTCGGCCCAGCGCACGAGCTCGGCATAGGCGTGATATTGCGCCTCCTCATCGTGAAGCAGGTTGCCGGTGAGAAACTCCGTGCGCGCCAGACCGACGCCATCGCACGCTGCGGCTGGCAGCGCCGTCATATCACCAGGACCGGAGATGTTGACGAGCACGGAAACGAAGGTGCCGTCGCGCGTCAGTGCCGGTTCGTGCTGCCGCGCCCTTGCCTCCGCCCTGCGGCGCGAGACCGTCTCGTCCTCCGCCCGCGCGGCGGCGACAGAGTGCGCGCTGGGATCGACGATGACGACACCGCGACCGCCATCGACCAGCAAATCCCCTGTCAGCTTGTCCCAATCGTGACCGAGCCCAACCACCATCGGCACGCCGCGGCTGCGCGCCAACATCGCGACATGGCTGGTCGGGCTGCCCTCGCCGAGCGCGATGCCCCCTCCATTCGTCCACTCGATGGCGAGGAAAGCCGATGGCGCCAGATCACGCGCAACGACGATCGCCCCCTTCGGCAACTTGCCGTTCTGCTGCAAGCCGAACAAGTGTCGCAGCACGCGATCCCGGATGTCGGCGAGGTCGCCGGCGCGGGCGCGGAAATATTCGTCCTCGGCGGACTCATACCCCGCCATCTCCTCCGCCATCGCCGCGCGCCAGGCCGCATCCGCAGCGACGCCGCCCTCGATCTGGACGTAAGCCGCCTCGGTCAGCGCATCGTCTTCGAGCAGCGCGAGCTGAAAGCCGATCAGCTCGGCGGCGTCTCCCTCGAGCCTGTCGATCAGCTCGGCCACGGCCTCGCGCGCATGCGCGACCGCTACGGCGAGCGCTTCATGCTCCTCGGCGATCGTCCCTTTCCTCCGGCTGGCGCCCTCCAGCGCATGCAGGATCGCCGCGGGCCCGATGGCCAGCCCGTCCGACGCCGCCCGCCCGAAGATACGCCGCTCCATCGTCACTCCTCGTCGAACTTGCGGTTCACCAGATCGACCAGCGCGGCGATGGCGGCCTCGGCATCGGTTCCATTGGCGCGCAGGAACAGCGTCTCGCCCTTGGCGGCCTTGACGCGCATGATCTTCACCGGGCTCTTGGCATCGGTCCAGGGCCCGTCGGCCGCGATCGCGACTTCGATGGTCGACGCAAAGCGCTTGGCGAGCTGGGTCAGCTTGACCGAGGGCCGCGCATGCAGCCCGACCTCGTTGGTCAGCAGCGCATGCGCCTTCGCTTCCTGCATGCCGATCTCTCCACCGTCAGCCATTCTCGTTCCTGCTCATCCGCCCATCAGCTCTTCGGCGGTTGCGCGCACCGCATCGAGCGGCGAGCCGCCGGAGGCTTCCGTCGCCGCCATCACCGCGCCTTCGACCAGCGGCGCGTTACAGATCACGATGCGCTCGCGCCGCTCCTCGGGCATCATCTCCACCGCCATCTCGCTGTTGGTTTCAGCGCCGCCGAGATCGACCAGGATCGCAACACCTGACTCCGACCATGCCTTGTCGATCGCGCCCATGATGGCGCCAACGTCGGTGCCGAGTCCGCCATCGGCATTGCCGCCGACCGCTGCGAGCGGCACGCTGTCGCCGACCATCTGCCTGACCATGTCGGCCGCGCCTTCCGCCACCTTGGCGGAATGCGACACGATGACGATGCCGACATTCTTCTGCTCACTCATGATCAGGCCTCATTGAATACGCTGCAGATCGCCTGCACGAGCAGGCTGGACGAGCGCGCGCCGGGATCCATGTGCCCGATCGAACGCTCGCCGAGAAACGAAGCACGGCCGCGGATCGCCAGCATCGGCACGGTGGCGTCGGCGGCTTCGGCAGCGATCGCGGGCAGCCGGGTGGCGAGATCGTCGCCACCGGCCGCAAAAGCTGCCTGCACCGGGATCAAGACGTCGAGCATGGTCTTCTGGCCTGCTTCCGACTTGCCGCGGGCTTTCACGTCCGCAATGGCACGCCCCAGCGCCGCCGCCGCTTCAGCGGCAGATGGCACCGGTGGCAACGCCTTGCCGAGTCCCATCGCCAGCGTGCCGTAGAGCGGACCGGACGCACCGCCGACCTTCATCACCAGCGCCATGCCGACCGCCTTCAGCGCCTCGGGAAGAGGCTTGGCTGAAATGTTCTCTACGTCGGCGAGAACGGCCTCGAAGCCGCGCTTCATGTTGAGTCCGTGATCGCCGTCGCCGATCGCCGAATCGAGCGCGGTCAGTTCCTCGGCATGCGCGATGATAGCATCGGCCATCGCCATGATCAGCCTGCGCTTGAACGCCTGGTCCATTGTCTATCTCACCCGCTGGCCCGCCCGGTCGAACAGCAGCGGCCGGGTGAACTCGATAGCGACGGCGTCGCCGACTTTCAATTCCGTATCCGGCTCGACCAGGCTGACGATGGTCTGGTCCTGCAGCGTGATATGCAGATGATTCTGATCGCCGAGGTGCTCGATCCATTTCACCCGTGCGTTCGCACGGGTCTCGGCGCGCCGGACCGTCATGTGCTCGGTGCGCGCGCCGATCGTCGCGACGTCGCCCGGCACTGCGAGATCCGGGAACAGCCCACGCGGCAGCAGATTGATGCCGGGACTGCCGAGCCGGGTCGCCACATAGGCATTGGCCGGATCCTCATAGACCTCCCGCGGGCTGCCGACCTGCACCAGCCGGCCCTGCTCGATCACACCGATGCGGTTGGCAAGTGTCATCGCCTCGATCTGGTCGTGGGTGACATAGAGCATGGTGGCGCCGAGATCCTGCTGGATGCGCTTGAGCTCGATGCGCAGCTCGGAACGCAGCTTGGCGTCGAGCGAGGACAGCGGCTCGTCGAGCAACGCGATCGCAGGTCTGCGCACGAGCGCACGGCCGATCGCCACGCGCTGCATCTGACCGCCCGAGAGCTGAGTAGCGCGGTTGCCGAGCTTGTCCTCGATCCGCAGCATCCCCGCGACGTCACCGACGATGCGCTTGATCTCAGCCTCCGGAATCTTGCGCACCGGCGAGCGCAGCGGAAAGGCGAGATTGTCGTACACCGAAAGATGCGGATAGAGCGAATATTGCTGAAACACGAACGTGACGTCACGCGCGGCCGGCGTCGCTTTCGTCTGATCGACGCCGCCGATGGTGATGCTGCCGCCATCCGGCATGTCGAGGCCTGCCACCAGGCGCAAGGTCGTGGTCTTGCCGGCGCCGGTCGGCCCGAGCAGCACCACGAGCTCGCCATCGCGGATGATCAGCGACAAATCCCGAACCGCCGGCTTGGAACCGAACGACTTGCTGACGGCGTTGAGACGCGTCTCAGCCATGATGGCGCCCTCCTCTCACCGGCTGCTCATACAGCGCCGTGCGGATTGCACGGCCCGTGGCGGCGTTGAACAGCGATAGCCGGTCGGCGCGGAAGCTGAGTCCGACCGGCTCGGCGCGCTCAATCCGGACCGCCGCGGGCGCGCGCGCCTTGACGGTGCCGCGAGCCGTCATGACGGTGATGATCTGGGTGGTGCCGAGATATTCGGTGCCAAACACCTCGCCGCGCAGCCCGCCTTCCGCGCTGAGCGCCACCTGCTCCGGCCGCACGCCGAGAACCAGCTCGTCGCTCCCGGCATCCTCGCGCAGCTCGGGCACGCCGATCTCGGCGTCGTCGATGCGCACGCAGTTCGTGCCGGCGCCTAGCCTGCCCTCGAAGCGGATGAAGTTCATCGCCGGCGAGCCGATGAAGTCCGCGACGAACATGGTGGCGGGACGGTCGTAGATCTCCTGGGGCGTTCCGAGCTGCTCCACGACGCCGCGATTCATCACCGCGATCGTGTCGGCCATCGACATCGCCTCGAGCTGGTCGTGAGTCACGAACACAGTGGTCGCCTTGAGCCGGTCGTGTAGCGCGCGCAGCTCGCCGCACATGATGTGACGGAACTCGGCATCGAGCGCGCCGAGCGGCTCGTCCATCAAGAACGCTTTGGGCTCGCGGACAATGGCGCGGCCGAGCGCGACGCGCTGGCGATCGCCGCTTGAGAGCCCGCTCACCGGACGGTCGATCAGATGGTCGATGCGCAGGATGCGCGCCGCCTCCTCGACCCGCCGCCTGATCTCCGCCTTGGGCACCCCCATCGAGACCAGCGGAAAGGCGATATTCCTGCGCACGTTCATGTGCGGGTAGAGCGCGAACAGCTGGAACACCATGGCGATGTCGCGCTCACGCGCGCGCCGGACGGTGACGTCCTCGCCGCCGAGGTTGATGGTCCCCGACGTCGGCAGCTCCAGGCCTGCAATCATGCGCAACGTGGTGGTCTTGCCGCAGCCGGACGGACCGAGCAGGCAGAAGAACTCGCCGTCGGCGATCGTGAAGCTTGGGCCGCGCACGGCGGCAAAGCCGCCGAACTCCTTGAACAGGTTCTCGATCCGGATCTCGGCCATGGCGTCAGTCCGGGAACTTGGAGACGATGGTGAACATCACGACACCAGCGAGCGTGGTGATGAAGGAATAGGTGTAGAGCACCAGCGCGAACGGCTGCAGCAGCATCAGCACGCCCGCCGCAATGAGGATCGTCGCCAGCGTCTCCATCGGGCCGCGCCGCAGCGCCCGTGGCCAGCGCGTGGTGGCCACATCGGCAGGCATGTTCCGGATCGACTCGCTCATTTGCGCACCGCTCCGAAGGTGATGCCGCGCAACAGGTGTTTCCTCAGCAGCACCGTGAACACGACGATCGGGATCAGGAACAGCGTGGTGCCCGCCGCAACCGCCGGCCAGTCCTGGCCGCCCTCGCCGATGATAATCGGAATGAAGGGCGGCGCGGTCTGCGCCGTGCCCGAGGTCAGAAGCACCGCGAAGGCATATTCGTTCCAGGCGAAGATCAGGCAGAAGATCGCGGTGGCGACGATGCCGGTGGTGGCCTGCGGCAACACGACCTTGAAGAAGGCTTGCAGCCGGGTGTAGCCGTCGACCATCGCCGCCTCCTCGTATTCGCGCGGGATTTCGTCCATGAAGCCCTTGAGCAGCCAGACCGCGAGCGAGATGTTGACGGACGTATAGAGCAGGATCATGCCGAGCCGCGTGTCGGACAGGCCGAGCTCGCGATACATCAGGTAGATCGGGATCGCGACCGCGATCGGCGGCATCATCCGGGTCGACAGGATGAAGAACAGCAGATCATCCTTCAGCGGCACCTTGAAGCGCGAGAAGGCGTAGGCCGCAAGCGTGCCGAGCACGACCGACAGCGCGGTCGAGCCGAACGCGATCACCAGCGAATTCACGTAGCGTGGGATGTAGTTCGATGGACCCGCGACCACCATGTTGCGGCCGCGCGAGATGCGGTCGCACAGACTGGCAGCCGGCGGCAGTTTGGCCATGTACTCCGGCGCCTGCCGGGTCCGGGTCGTGAACAGGTTGCAATAGCCCTCGAGGCTCGGCTCGGCGACGAGCTTCGGCGGATAGGCGATCGCGTCCGACGGCGACTTGAAGCCGGTCATGAAGATCCAAAGCAGCGGCACCAAAGTGATCAGGGCATAGGCGATCACCACGGTTGCCGCGATCCGCTTGGTCAGCGGCGACGGATCAACGACGGAATGGGCGGTTGCGAGACCGGTCATCGGCTTTTCACCCGGTTGAGCGCCTTGACGTAGATGTTGGCGAGACCGAACACGGTGACGAACAGGATGATGGCGAACGCCGAGGAATAGCCGGTGCGCCACTTTTCGAACGCCTCGCGCTTCAAGGTGATCGAGGCGACCTCGGTCGTCGAGCCTGGACCGCCACCGGTCAGCAGGTTGACCATGTCGAACATCTTGAAGTTCTCGATGCCGCGGAACAACACCGCGAGCATGATGAAGGGCAGCGCCATCGGCAGCGTGATCGACCAGAACTGCCGCCACGGCGAGGCGCGGTCGACCTCGGCCGCCTCATAGATGTAGTCGGGAATCGAGCGCAGGCCTGCGAGGCAGATCAGCATCACATAGGGCGTCCACATCCAGGTGTCGACGACGACGATGGCCCAAGGCGCCAGCGGCACCTGCGCCAGCATCTGGAACGACGACGCCGGCATGCCGGTCACGGCGGCGATGACGTAATTGAACAGGCCGATCTGCGGCTGGTACAGGAAGGTCCAGAAATTGCCGACCACGGCTGGCGACAGCATCATCGGCAGCAGGATCAACGTGGTCCAAAGGCCGTGGCCACGGAATTTCTTGTCGATCAGCCAGGCCAGGGTGAAGCCCAGCACGGTCTGGATCAGGATGGTCCAGAACACGAAGCGCGCGGTCACCGTCATCGCCGCCCAGACGTCCGGATCGGTCAGGATCGACTGGTAGTTGGCGAGCCCGACATCGAGCACGGTGGCGTTCGGACGGTTCGCGCGATAATTGGTGAAGGACAGCCGGATGGTCCAGATCAACGGGAAGATGTTGATCGCGAGCAGCAGCAGCATGGTCGGCGTGATGAACAGCCAGGCGATGGCGCGCTCGGACAGGCCGCGCACGCGCCCCGCCACGACCGGCGGCGTCACCAGGGCGGCGCGGTCGACGAGGCTGCTCAGTCCGGTTTGGTCGGTCATGCGAGGGACTGCTTCACTGGCTGCTTCTGGCTGGCGGTGAGACTGGTTGGTCCGCCCGGCAAGCCGAAGCTCGCCGGAGGGATTGTCGTGGCACAGCCCGCGTGTGCGCGAGGTGCCGCGGCCGTCAGAGCTTGCCGTCCTCCTTGAAGACCTTGGTCCAGTCGGCGATCAGCCCGTCGAGCGTGCCTTTGGCGGTGCCCTGGTCGGCGACGACATAGTCGTGGACGCGCTTCTGCATGGCGAGCAGGAGCTGCGCGTAGGACGGCTCGGCCCAGAAATCGACCACCTGGTCCATCGCCACCAGAAAGTCGGCGGCGAACGGCGCGGTGTTCTTGAAGTTGGGGTCGTTGAGCACGCCCTTGTGGCAGCTATAGCCGCCGAGCGCCCACCATTTCTTCTGGGTGTCGAGCGAGGCAAACCATTTGATGTAGGCCAGCGCCTCGGCACGGTTCGGCGAATAGGCCACCACCGAGATGCCCTGCCCGCCGAGCTGCGAGCCCTTCTCCTTCTGCGCCGGGTTGACGAAGAAGCCGATCTTGTCGCCGCCGACATTGGGGTCCTTGTAGAGGCCCGGGAAAAAGGCGAACCAGTTCATCTGCAGCGCGACCTGGCCGGACTTGAAGGCGTCGAGCCCTTCCTGCATGTAGCCATTCGAATAGCCGGGCGGCGTGCAGCACTTGTACAGCGCCTTGTAGAATTCGAGGCCCTTCACGGCGTCGTCGGAATTGACAAAGCCCTGCATGTCATACGGCTTCTTCGGGTTCTGATACTTGAAGCCGAACGGATAGAGCGCGTTGGTGACGCCCATGGTAATGCCTTCCGAGCCGCGCTCGGTGAAGATCGCCGCGCCATAGACGGTCTTGCCGTCGATCACCCGCTTCTGGAAGAACTCGGCGATGTCCTTCAGCTCGGCTTGCGTCTTGGGCGCGTCGAGCTCGCGGCCGAACTTCTTCTTGAACTCCTCGCGGATTTCGGACCGTGAGAACCAGTCCTTGCGATAGGTCCAGCCGTTGGCGTCGCCCATCGCCGGCAGCGCCCAGTAGTTCGGCGTGCCCTTCGGCCATTCGGCGTAGCCGGCCACGGTGGCGGGCATGAAGTCGGAGATCTTGATGCCTTCCTTATCGAAGAACTCGTTGAGCTTGACATATTGACCGTTCTCGGCGGCGCCGCCGATCCACTGGGAGTCGCCGATCATCAGGTCGCACAGCTTGCCCTTGGAGTTCAGCTCGTTGAGCATGCGGTCGGCGAAGTTCGGCCACGGCACGAACTCGAACTTCATGCTGACGCCGGTCTTGGCGGTGAAGTCCTTGGACAGCTCGACCAGCGCATTGGCCGGGTCCCAGGCGGCCCAGCACAAGGTGATGGTCTTTCCTTCGGCGCGTGCCGGCGCGGATGCGCCGAGCACGGTCGCGGCGGCGACCGTCGCCGTCAGTGCAAATGTCTGCAGCAACTTCATCTGGCACTCCCTCCCTGTTGGCGCCGTCCCCGCTTCGCGTGGGTGACGGCGATGCATGGCCCGCGGCGAGCGGCGCCGTCACAACGACAGCGCGAGCCGCAAGCGTTTCCCCGTGGCCCCGGACCATCCGTCCGAGTTAAGTATTTTGTTTAGTAGATTGCGAATGACTAAACATGTCAAGCGCATTTTCGCCACGTTTGCAGCGCATCATGTTTAGCGACTGCGGTAAGCTGCTCGTCGTCCGGAGGTTTGCCGGGATGGCGATGGCGCGGCTCTCCGGCGCAGCCGCCAGGACGCAGGCTCGGCCCAACTCCAGGCTGCATCCGCGCGATCAGCCCTTCGCCAACGTCACGCCGCAACTGACCCGGCCGTCAGCGATGAGGAAGCGTCCGGCGAGGCGAGCAATGGCAGCCGGCCATCCCTCTCTCACGACGCGCGCCTCGAACGTGCCTGCCGCCCATGCGATCGTGAGCTCGACGTCCTGGAAATCCAGGAAGCCGCGCGTGATCGGATATTGGCATTTGTAGTAGGCTTCCTTCGCGCTGAAGATCACGATCGGCAGCATCGGCTGCAAGGCGTCCGGCTGCGCGCGAAGCCATCGCCGCTCGGCCGGCGTAAGCACCAGGTCGCGCATCGACGGATCGAGCTCGCGCAGGTCCTCGACATCCAGTCCGAGCGACGAGACATCCCTGCTTCGGGCTACGGCCACGGCGCAATGATCGGCACAATGTGAGATGCTTCCCACATAGCCCGGCGGCCACACCGGCGCGCGATCCGGCGCCGGGACGAGCGCCACCGGCGGAGCTCCGAGCGCGGCCAGCGCCCTGCGCGCCAGGACCCGCGCGGTCGCGAACTCGGCCCGCCGCTTGGCGACCGCGGCTTGAACATGAGCGCGCTCCTCGGCAAACAGTTCGTCGTCCGCCAGCGAGAGGCTGGAGGCCACGACCACGACCGGGCCTTCAAACAGATCTGCAAGCACCCTCGTCACCAACTCTGCGCGCGCGTCTCTTTGCGGACCGGCCTCGACCGACCGCCACCGTATACGACACGGCGACGTCGAAGCGAATTCCAACGGTTCAACATGTTTCGCGATCTCGCGGCGCCACGCGCCCGAGCTTTGCATGGCGAGCGCACGCTGCCGCTCGGCGAGCCGCACCACCGACCACTGCGGATCGGCATCGACCAGCACCACCTTGCGCCCGGCGAGGTGCCAAGGCACCCAGCTCGCCCCGGCAGCCCATGCTCGTATCAGGATCGGAACATAATGCGATGCAAGTCGATTCTGCCATAACTCGTCGGCTTGTCCAACGCGCCCCTGCCACTGTCCCCGCCATGCTTCTCCGCGCCGCTGAAATGCGCGTCACCGGGCAGCTTTCGCTTGACGGCGGCGTCCCGCAACGGGACTTATCCAGTCCCTCCGTCTGCCGAAGAAGTGCGTTCCCATGACCGCCGATCCGCTCTCGATCCTCAAGGCCGTGTTCGGCTATGACAGCTTTCGCGGGCGGCAGCGCGACATCGTCGAGCACGTGATCGCCGGACACAATGCCTTCGTGCTGATGCCGACCGGCGGCGGCAAGTCGCTGTGCTACCAGATCCCGGCGCTGGCGCGTCCCGGCCTCGGACTGATCATCTCGCCGCTGATCGCGCTGATGGAGGACCAGGTCACGGCGCTCCGGCAGGCCGGCGTGAAGGCCGCGGCGCTGAACTCGCGGCTCTGGGGGGCCGAGAAGGACCTGCTGTGGCAGGACATCGAACGCGGGCGAGCTCGACCTGCTCTACATGGCGCCCGAGACGCTGCTCAGGCCGGAGAACCTGGAGCGTCTCAAGGCCGCGCAACTGTCGCTGATCGCCATCGACGAGGCGCACTGCGTCTCGCAATGGGGCCATGATTTCCGGCCCGAATACCGCGCCCTCGACTGTCTCGCCGGGCTGTTCCCGACGATCCCGCGCATCGCGCTCACCGCCACCGCCGATGCGCCGACGCGGGCCGAGATCGTCGAGCATCTCTCGATCGGCGACGGCAGCAGCTTCATCGCCGGCTTCGACCGGCCGAACATCCGCTACGGCGCGGCGGAGAAGACCAGCACGATGCAGCAGATGCTCGCCTTCCTGAAATCCCGCGAGGGCGAGAGCGGCATCGTCTATTGCCTGTCCAAGCGCAAGACCGAGGAGGTCGCCGCCTCGCTCAGCGACCACGGCTTTCCGGCGCTGCCCTATCATGCCGGCATGGAGATGAAGGCGCGGGAGAAGAACCAGCGTCGCTTCCAGCTCGAGCAGGGGCTGATCATGGTCGCCACCATCGCTTTCGGCATGGGCATCGACAAGCCCGACGTGCGCTTCGTGCTGCATGCCGATCTGCCGTCCAGCATCGAGGCCTACTATCAGGAGACCGGCCGCGCCGGCCGCGACGGCCTGCCATCGGAAACCCTGATGCTGTACGGCGCCGAGGACATCGCGCTGCGCCGCCGCTTCATCGATGAGTCGGACGCGCCCGATGCGCGCAAGCGCACCGAGCGCCGCAAGCTCGATGCGCTGCTCGGCTTCGCCGAGACCTGCCAATGCCGGCGCCAGGTGCTGCTGCGCTATTTCGGCGACGATTGCGCGCCGTGCGGCAATTGCGACATCTGCCTCGACCCGCCCGAGACCTTCGACGGCACCATCGCCGCGCAGAAGCTGCTGTCCTGCATCCACCGCACCGGCGAGCGCTTCGGCCAGGCCCACGTCGTCGCGGTGCTGCTCGGCGAGACGGACGAGCGCATCGAACGGCTCGGCCATGACAAGCTCTCCACCTTCGGCATCGGCAAGGAGCACGACCGCAACGCCTGGCGCTCCATCGTCCGCCAGCTCGTCGCGCATGGGCTGATCAGCGTCGACATCGCCGGCCATGGCGGCCTGTCGATCTCGCCCGAGGGCCGCCAGTTCCTACGCGACAAGCCGCAACTCAGCCTGCGCGTGCTGAAGAAGACCAGGCGCGACCGCAAGGCTCGGGAGCGGCAGACCACGACGACATTTCCTGACCTCGACCGCGACTTGTTCGAGAAGCTGCGCGTCCGGCGGATGGAGCTCGCCAAGGCCCAGAACGTGCCGCCCTACGTCATCTTCCACGACAAGACGCTGGCCGAAATGGCGGCCCGCCATCCGCGCTCCGTCGCGGAGCTTGCGAGCATCCCCGGCGCCGGTACGGTCAAGCTCGCGCGCTACGGCGAGGCATTCGTGGCGGTCATCAAAGCGCATGATGCGGGCGCCTGAGCCCGCATCGTCCCGCAGCACCGCGACTCCTTCGCTCGACTATCAGACGGCACACATGGCCTCACACATGGGCTCGCGATCCCGGCCGGACGCTCGTGACGATCGCGAAACGTCCCTCTTCGGCGAGCCGGATGCGCGGAAATGTGACGGTGATTTGCCGAGTGCAATTGATTAGTTTACGACAAATCGGCTCCACGGGCAGTTCGCGCATGAGCGGCATGCACGGATTGCCGTCGTGCAGCGAACATGCGCGCACACCCGTAGCATGCGTTCGCACCCGTTGTATTTTGTCGGATTCCCGACACCGACTTTTCTTGACCCTCGCGCGGCACGCTCTTAGTTTCCGTCCCCGCTTGAAACGGCAATCAACAAACTCATATGGGCGGACGCGATGGTTCGGGAATTCGAGTACAAGGGGGAAGTGTTTCGGGTGACGGCGCATGGCATCCATGGCCATGAGGAGATCTTCATCGTCCACATCGACGACGGCGTCGAGGGCGGCGAGATCTCGATCGACCGGATGACCGAGGAGAACGACACCAGCGCACCGCTGGAGGACATCATCGTCATGCTCTGCGACAAGCTGATTCCGGAAGCCGGCATCGTCTGCCGCGAGCCCGGCGGCGCGTTCGCCTGGCGCGAGGGCAAGGTCGTCTACCAGGTTCACGACGGCGTGCAGGAGCTCAGCCGCGGCTGATCGCGGGCGCCGCGCGTCGCGTGGGGATGCCGTGGTCAGATGCGCCGCTGCACCGACGCGGGTTGGAGATCCTGCTCGCAGCGGCAGGTCCTCTGCGCCCTCTTCTGCAGGATCTGCGAGACCATCCGCTCCGTCCCGGTCAGGCCGGTCAGGATCGTCGCGCCGACAGCCATGCCGGATCGCAATCCGGCGGGCATGGCCGCCTTCAGCAGGCTGATCTTCAGCGCAATCCGGCTTTCGCCGTCTGGCGAGCCGGACGCCGCGCCGATCAATTCGGCATCCGCGACATGCCCATAGAGCCGGACGGAGGGCAGACCGGGCACGTCGATCGTGACCGCCTGTCCGATCGCGACATAGGTGATCTCGGAGACCGCGAGGGCAGCGATGACGTGGGACTCGCCCGGCGTGACCACCGCCATCAACGACCGATCTGCCGTCACGGCGTCCCCGACATGGAGACCGCTTGCGGCCACGACGCCGGCGACGGGAGCGATGACGTCGTTCAGCGCGACCGTCGCGGCGCGCTCGTCCCGGTGCTCGATCCGCGCCAGAACCTGTCCCGCAACAATCTCCTGATTGTCGGTCACGAGCAGGTCCCTGACCAGGCCGGACACCGCCGACCTGACCGGGACTTCGTTCATCCTGACATAGGCATCATCGGTGTGGACGAGATATTGGCCGACGGTCACATACTCGACCATCCATGGCAGCGCGACGAGCATTCCGATCATCAGGCCGAGCCCGACGAGCGACCACAGCGCACGTCCCACGGACGCCCTGGATGTGGCGCGCGGGTCCGCCGGGGGACGCTCCTCATGCAGAATCGTCAGCCGGGATCCGCCCGGCGCTTGCTGTCCGTCCACCGCTCGCTCCTCACGACCACGGCATCGGGCGCATTGCCGCCTCGGCGGCGTCCTCGTGACGTGAGGGTCGCGCCCATCGAATGCTCGTGACGCCGATGTGGCGGCTCGCGGGCCGGTTGATAATGGCGCCTGGACCGAATTGGGTCTTCAATTTCTCGAAACAATGCCGGCGTCGACGACACCGCGACACCGCCGCAACCTCGACACGAGACGGCGGTAACGCCGTTGATCGTCACGCAAGCTTTGCCCGCGCTTCAAACGACGGCCCCAAACAACTTTCCGATTCCTGCGGTGAGACCCAGGGCGAAGGCCCCCCAGAACGTCACGCGAAAGGTGGCGCGCGGAATGTTGGCCCCGCCTGCCTTTGCGCCGATCGCTCCCAGCACCGCGAGAAAGGCGAGAGAAGCCGCGGAGACGATCGGGACCAGCAAATTGGCGGGCGACACGACGACCATCAGCAAGGGCATGGCGGCTCCCACCGAAAACATCATGGCCGAGGTCACGGCGGCCTGGATGGGCCGCGCTGCGGTGATCTCCGAGATTCCCAATTCGTCGCGCGCATGAGCCGTCAACGCGTCTTTCGCCATCAACTGCTCGGCCACCTGCCGCGCAAGGGATTGATCCACACCTCGCTTGACGTAGATATCGGCAAGCTCGTCGCGTTCAAATGCGGGGTTGTCGCTCAGCTCCTTGCGCTCCCGTGCAAGGTCGGCCTGCTCCGTATCCGACTGCGAACTGACGGAGACATATTCACCGGCGGCCATCGACATCGCTCCCGCGACCAATCCCGCGACACCCGCGATCAGGACGTCGTTTCGTGTCGCTGCTGCCGCAGCAACACCGACGATCAGGCTTGCAGTCGAAATGATGCCGTCATTGGCTCCCAGAACGGCCGCCCTGAGCCATCCGATCCGCGCCACCAGGTGGCTTTCAGGGTGGACGTGAAGACGGCTCATGTCTTTCTCCTGATCACGCCTTGCAGCTTCGTCGCGGCGGCCACGGTGTTGGAAATCGTTCCATACTTCCTGACATTCTGATGAAGCAGCTCGAGCCGGCGGTCATCTTCATCGGTGTCGACGATCAGCTCGTAATCGATCGACGCCATCATCGGCGGGCTATCCTGACGGACGCCGATCAGCCGTACCTCGACGCCCCGAACATGGAACTTGAGCATCGGCGTCACGCGTTCGATTCCCTTGATCATGCAGGCGGCAACCGCGGCGAGAAGAAGCTCGGCCGGGTTGAATGCATCCCGCCGTCCCTTGACGTCGGTATCGAGCACCACGGTCGCATCCTTGCAGTCTGCGACGCTTTCATGCGCATCGATCCGTCGGGCGTTGACGCGATACTCCAGCATTGGCGAGTCTCCCGGCCGTGTTTCCTGGGGGATTGGCAATCCGAACCATGAGCGGAGTGATCGATCGGATCGCGACCGTTCGGTCGCGGCGCCTGAAGCGACGGCGCAATCCGTCATTCCCGACAGGCCTGTCGCCTCCCCTAGTCGTCCGAATGAGGCAGCATGCGCAGGAGCGTCCGATCCCGAAAGATCCAGTGATGGATCAGCGCGGCGGCCGCATGCATTGCGGCCACGATGACGAGGGCGTGGGCGAGAATTTCGTGCACTTCCTTGACGTTGTGAGCAAACGCGCGGTCCTTGGGCCAGGGCGACGCGATCTCGGCGATGCCAAACAGCGGCAAGGCATCACCGCGTGCAAACTGCAACACGATTCCAACGACAGGGACGGCAAGGAGCAGCGCATAGAGGGCGTAGTGCGCAAAACGCGCGGCCGGATCCTGCCACTTTCCCATCCATGTGGCGAATTCGGTCGTCTCGGGCGGCGGAGATGGATCGGCCAGCCGCCAGGCCAGGCGCGCGGCCAGAAGCGCGAGGATCGCGATCCCAGCCGTCACGTGGATGAACAGGCCGGATTCGCGCGGTGCGCCCTTGGGCAGCACGTCACCGAAGACACCAAGCGCCCAGGCGACGGCCACGAGCACGACCGTCAGCCAATGCAACGTCTGCGGAATTGCGCCGTAGCTTCGCGTCGAGTTGAAGAGCTGCATCTCGGACCTCTCTCGTCAGAATATGGTCCTGGCGCGACCGTCCCTCGTTGACGTGGATCAAGCCCTTGCCGGCCTGGGTGCTCAGACTGGCGAGACGAGTGCCAGCTCTGCATCGGCGATGACATAGCGGACGTAGCGGTAGTCGCGGATGAAGCTGATCTTGCCGTCGCGCCAGCTCAGCCACATGAAGTAGCTGGGCTGCGGATCGCCGTGGCGTTCGAACACGGCGATCACTTCCCGGCCCTCGAGCCAGGCGGGCGCCAGCCAGACGCCGTCCATCCCGGCGTAGATGCTGAAGAACATCCCGACATCGGCCGGGCCGACACGGATGGGATGAGTGGACTGGTGCAGTTTGACGTCGTGCGCCAGCAGCGCGCGCAGGCCGTCCCAATCACGCCGGTTGAACAGGCTCGCATAGCGCGCCACCGCATCGGACGCCGGTCTCGCCGCCGGCCGGGCCTCGGCCACGGCGTTGATCCCCGAGAGCCGCGCGCGGGCGCGGGCGAGATGCGCCTTCACCGAGTCGACCGTCAGGCCGAGCAGAGCCGCGATGTCGGTGAGCGGCTCATCGAGCACGTCCTTCAGAACGAGGACGCTCCGCTGAGGGATCGGAAGCTCCGTGAAGCGTGACACCGCCGTCCTGATCGCCTCGTCGCGCATCATCACCTCCACGGCATCCGGTGCGGCGTCATCGGCGACGTCGTCAGCGGCCTCGATCGGTTCGACCGCCCGGATCGCACGGCTGCGCAGCAGGTCCAGCGCCCGGTTATGCGCGACCCGGAACAGCCAGGCGCGCAGCATCGCGAGGTCCCGCATCTCGCCCACGGCGACGAGCGCCTTCGTCAGGGTGTCCTGCACGACGTCCTCGCCGTCGATCACCGACCCCATCAGCCGCGCGCAATAGCGATGCAGCTCGGGCCGCAACTTCTCTGCCAGGGCCATGAGCTCGGCCCTGCGCGCGTCTTGCTGATCCTGTGGTCCGTCACTCAAGCTGCCGCTCCTTCCATCACCGTCACACCGTCGTCGCCATTCAGACCGAACACGACACCATCGGCGAATCGCGGGTCCTCCAGCACGGAGGCGACGCGATCGCCGAACGCGCGCGGCGGCATCGGCGCGCCGAAACGGGCGACGAACGCTTCCGGCGTGATGCCCATGGACCCGGCATAAGCGCCCGCGGCCGTATCCCCCACTCCCGTGCCGAGGATCATCATGCGCGGCACGATCGCCTGGAAGCGGATGCCGAGTCTGTCGTCCTGCGACACGCCGTTGGCATATTTCGCCATGAACCAGAGCATGCGCTTGGCGCCGCCGTAGCCGCCTGACATCTGTGAACCACCCACCGCCGCGCCGCTCGATCCGACCAGCACGCGGCTTCCTGGCTTGAGCGGGAGCTTGAGCGCCGCCTGGATCCAGTACAAGCCCGCCTTGACGTCCGTTTCCCAGGCAGCCGAGAAATCCCTCCAGGTCAGCCGATCCAGCCGGCCCATGAGCGGCGTTGTGCCGGCGTTCAAGATCAGGATGTCGGGGCTGATATCGCCGACGATGCGATGCGCAGCGGCCTCGTCGGTGACGTCGGCCGCGATCGTGGCCACACCCAGGCGCGCAGCAATCGCGTTCAGCGCCTCGGTTCCGCGCGCGACGACGGTCACCTTGGCGCCGCGATCGACGAGGGCCTCCACGACTCCCAGGCCAAGGCCGCGGCTTCCGCCGGTCACGACGATCGTCTTGTCTTTCAGGCTCATGATGATGCTCCAATGTCGAGATGACATGAAGACGATCGAGGCATCGGAAAAGAGTCAGGCGGCGAAACCACCGGTGCCCCCCTTGCGCAACGGAGCGCTGGGCTGGATGCTCCGGGCACATCGTTCATCATGGGAATCGCTTCATGTCCGTCGACACCGCCGCCGCCACCGATCGTCTGATGCGTTTTCTGGCCGTCCAGGGCGTGACCGGACAGGAGAAGGCGATCGGACGCGAGATCATGGCGGCGCTGAAGCAGGCCGGCGTGCCTGCCAAGGCGATGCGGCTCGACGATGCCAATACGCGCATTCCGCTGCCGACCGAGACCGGCAACCTGATCGTCGAGCTGCCCGGCCGCGGCAGCCAGCACAATCAGCCGCGGATCATGTTCATGACCCATATGGACACGGTGCCGCTGTGCGCCGGCGCGCAGCCGAAGATCGCTGGTCGCAAGATCGTCAATCAGGCCAAGACCGCGCTCGGCGGCGACAATCGCTGCGGCTGCGGCATCCTCGTCACGCTCGCCGCCGAGCTTGTCAGGCAAAAGCTCGATCATCCGCCGATCACCCTGCTGTTCTGCGTGCGCGAGGAGAGCGGGCTCCATGGCGCGCGCCACGTCAACACGGATGACCTCGGCGCGCCCGAGATGGCCTTCAATTTCGACGGCAGCTCGGCCTCCAGCGTCACCATCGGTGCCGTCGGCGCCGACCGCTGGGAGGTCGAGATCTTCGGCCGCGCCTCGCATGCCGGCGTCGCGCCGGAGCGCGGCATCAGCGCCACCATGATCCTGGCGCTCGCGCTCGCCGAGGTCAAAGCCGGCGGCTGGTTCGGCAAGGTGGTGAAGGGCAAGGGCAAGGATGCCAAGCAGGGCACCAGCAATGTCGGTCCGGTCACCGGCGGCGAAGGCCGCCCCGCGGGCGACGCCACCAACGTCGTCACCGACTACATCCATGTCCGCGGCGAATGCCGCAGCCACGATGCCAAGTTCATCCGCGAGATCACCAACGCCTACAAGGCGGCATTCGAGACCGCCGCCAAGCGCGTCACCAACAGCGAGGGCAAGTCCGGCCGCGTCAAGTTCAAGGCCGAGACCGACTATCATCCGTTCCGGATGAAGGAGACCCTTCCCGTCGTCAAGCGCGCCATGGCTGCCGTTTCCGACATCGGCGCCGCGCCGACCCTGCGCGCCGGCAATGGCGGCCTCGACGCCAACTGGATGGTCCGCCACGGCATCCCCACCGTGACCTTCGGCACCGGCCAGAACGAGCCGCACACGATCGACGAATGGATCAACCTGGACGAATACGATCGGGCGTGTGCGCTGGCGGTCAGGCTGGCAACGATGGGGTGAGACGACGCCGTCCGGACACGCAGGCGGAATGGCTGCAACCTCCCTGCTCCCGCGCAACGTCGTGATGACGGGCTTGCCGGCAAACGCGCATGTTCCGAACAGGTCGAACAGCGAGGCCATGACGTCGCGCTCCCGCGGCGGATTGCACCCGGGCTTTGCGTCCTTTGGTCCTCTTCTCCTCGAAGAAGAGGCGCAGGGAAGACCGGGTATCGGCTGATACCCGCGGTCCGCGTGCAGCAGAAAGCACGCGGCAGAACCACAGGTTCAGCCCAATATCCGGCCTTCCCTGCGCGACGGTTTGAACGGGTTATAGGCGCTCTCCCCGGGGATCGGCTGTCTTGCCCCCGTCGCCGGCGGATCATCATCACCGCCGGCTTGGCATCAGCACCGCGATGCCAGGACCACACCACTTCGCCGTCGCATCGCTCTGTTCGTCGGCGCGGGCTGTGACACCCGGCTGCAGAGCAACGCGCCCATCGCCTCCCCGACTCGACGCTCGTGACGATCGCGAAACGTCCCTCTTCAGCGAGCCGGGATGCGCGGAAATGTGGAGGTGATTTGCCCGACGTGGCAAGTGATGAGTCCGCGACAAACTGGCTCGACGGGCAGTTGGCGCATGCGCGCCATGCAGAGATTGCCCGTCGTGCAACTCGGGATGGCGTGAGCTCATCGGGTCATAGCGGCCAGCATCATCGACGCCCTTCAAACGTCTTCAGTTGTTGGAATGCACCGTCACGGTGATGAGTTGGCTCCGGGCTGCCGGGTCGGCAAAGCACGAGCCATTCCCCTCCTCCGCGTGCCCAGCGGCACCGGTCCGATCGCATGGAAGTTCGGGCGGGGCCGGAACTCCGAAGCGCAGCAGCGGTTCTAGTGTGGTGGACCTGACATTCGCTTTGGACTGTCGCCAGCTCCTCGAGCGAGGTCGGATCAAGAACCGCAATCGATCATCCGTTTGCCGGCCTTGTTCGGCTCTGACATTCGTCAACCGTTCTTGGCAGAGCCGGACACCGGAGACATCCGCCGATCACGGCGCACTTCACTGGAGGCCTGATATGTCGACCAAAACAGCTCTGCTCGGCCGCACGGCCGCAATTGCTTCATTGACTGCACTCGCGATCGGCGCCCTGGCCCCGACCAGTGCCGACGCGCGAAATGGGCGCTGGCACGGCGGCGGCGGCGCTGCGGTCGGCGCGGCGCTTGCGGCGGGTGCCATCGGCACCGGTCTTGCGATCGCCGCGAGCCGCGACGCCTATGATTACTATGATGGTCCGGTCTACGGCGGCCCGGCGTATTACGAGGCGCCCGCCTACTACGGAGTGAACCCCCACGCCTATGGCTATTACCGCAAAGGCGAATACCCCTATCAGATCTATGGTGGCGACAGCCCGAACGCGGTTTGCGCGCAAGGAACGACCTGGAATTGCCGTTGAGCCGCTTCTGATTGAAACCGCGGCGTGGCACCGGGCGAGGTCTCGCGGCGCTCGCCCGGCGCTGGACTCCCTTCTCTGCCCCCGTGACCAGTCCCGTAGCCCGCCATGAGCGCAGCGACATGCGGGACAGATCTCTCCCCGGCGTCGCTTCCCCGAAGCCCGTTGAGCCTCGTCGCGCTGAGCCGGCGAAGTCAGTTTCGCGCGCTGTCCCCCCCCCGCAAACGGATCGCTCGAAGGGCGACACCCAGCGGCGCGAGCGACCGAAGCTGCCATCCGCTTCAGCGCGCGTCACCCACCAGATGAAGATCGATCCTGCCGATCAGGTCGGCGCGAAACGTCTCGGCGGCGGCCATTGCCGCCATGGTCTGTCGCAATGTGCTGACGTTCGATCCGAGCGACACGATGCCGCCCAGCACCGCAGCAATCGCCCCGAGGGCGACGACCGCATTGGATCCCAGCAGGCCCAGCACCGCGCCGAGCAGCAATCCTGCACCGACATAGATCACGACCCTCGAGGCCAGGATGATCTTTCGACACCGCTCGGCCATCTCGGCAAGCTCTTCGATCCGCGCCTCGATCCGGGAGATTTGATCGCTCGGGTCGTCTTCATCCATCAGACCAACTGTTCTCCATGGTGTTTGCTTTGGGCATTATTCCGTCACCGCCCACCAACGTACGGCCAATGACTGGACAATCCAAGAGATGGTTTGCAGCCGTGAGGCATCGACCTTGGTCAGCGGGATAGTCAAGTGCACTTTCAGCGCAATCCCGCAATCGCTGGCGCGAACGCACCGAGAGCGAGCTGGTCATCCTTCATCGAACAGACGACGAATATCGGCCATCGAACGAAATAACTTCATCGGATGGCCCAGCACGATTTAGTGCACTGTCACCCGCAATCTCGCCGCGCCGCATTTCTGCTACGATCTACCCTGAGTCGAGCGGAGGACAGGCACATCGTGGCTTTGACCATCATTTGCGTAAGCGGACCTGCTAACAGTCCGGCGATGTTCTCGGCATTTTTGAGATGCCTTACCGCGGATATTTGGCGACAGCGTACCGCTTCATATTCACCACAACGAGAACCGTTCGCTGCTGATGGCAACGCAGGCTGGCGAGCCAACCCATAGAGGTCAGAAAGAGCCAAATCGCAGCGAAGGCCCCGAGCTCGCGCCGGATTGACTCAGATCAACACAAACGATTGACGTCGAGAGCATGCTGTTGTGACCCACCATAGAACTGCGCTCTGCTCGATAGAGACCCCCTGCTCGCTGGAACGCCTACGGAGCCAGCCGACGCGCCGCGGATCAATCCCCGATTAGGAATGAAGATGAAGCACCTTTTCACGGCACTTTTTGCGGCTGCAATCGTCACCTTAGCTTCGGGCGTCTCGCAAGCCGATTCCGGAAAAACTTGGTACGTGAATCAGGCAAGCAAGAGTGCGGGGGACGGGCACGCCTGGAATGCCCCGTTCCAATCCCTGCAGGATGCACTATCAGCGGCCTCTAAGAACGACGAAATCTGGGTGGCGCGTGGCACGTATTATCCCGATGCGACCGATCAGACCAAGTCATTTGTCCTCAAGGAGGACATCGCCGTCTATGGGGGCTTCTCAGGCAACGAAACGGCGCGGCAGCAAAGGGATTTTCGAAGGAATGTAACCATACTCAGCGGCAATATCGGCAAGGGCGACAAGACGAAAAACACAAAGACCATTATTATGGGCGCTAACCGAGCCATTCTGGATGGCTTCACGGTCTCGGATTCTTACGGGACGGACAAGCCCCGCATGCATCTCGTGCCGGCCGACATTCTCAAGAACGACATGGTCGTTGGCGGCGGCATGAGAAACTTCATGACCAGCCCCATTGTGCGCAACGTCGTCTTCAAGAACAACTACTCGCCCAAGGGCGGCGCCGTTTACAATGTGCACAAGGCGGGCGCGGACCAGGCCGCCTTCATCAATGTCGATTTCATCGACAATGTAGCCGAGCTGCGCGGCGGCGGCGTAAGCAACGATCTCGGCGCTATGCCGCGCTTCATCAACTGCCGCTTCATCGGCAACCGCAGCAACGACAAAGGCGGCGGCCTTTACAACGACTTTGCCGCGTCGCCGCTTGTCTTCAACACGCTGTTCACAGGCAACTCGGCCGTGAGCGCCGGCGGCGTCGGCAACGACGGCGGCTCGGCACCACTGCTCGTCAACGTGACAATCGTGGGCAACAAGGCCAGCAGCGCGTTGGGCCCGGACCTTTATCAGGGGACAGGTGCGAACAGCAATCCGATCCTCATCCGCAGCGTTGTCGGTAAGGTCTATAATTGGCATGAGGACATTGTATCGGAGGTCGGCTCGCTCGCTCCTGCGGGAAGCACGCTGCCGCTGGCCGACTTCATCCCCATCAGCAACCTCAAGGGGGAGTTGGAACCCGTTGCCCTTAAATCCGCGCCCGCTTATGCGCGCGGTTACCAGCCCGGCTTGGACGGCGCGCTCCTGCTGAAGAACGGCTTGGTCGAGAAACTCGTCCAGATTTACGTGAAGAACAGCGGCGCGGTCGAATATCAGGGCGAGTACATCCGGCCAGCGGTCAGCGCCAAGGCCGTATCCGCGCCGGTCATCTATGTCGTCCCGGACAACCCGGCCAAGGCACAGGACGGACTTTCCTGGGCAACCGGGTTCTCCGACTTGCAGGCGGCCATCGACCTCGCCTCGGCCTCGAAGGCGGCGGTTTGGATCAAGGCCGGCACGTACAGGCCTGCCAAGAAGGACGGCCGTATCGCGGCCTTCATTCTCTACGACGGCGTGAAGCTGTACGGCGGGTTTGCCGGCACTGAAACTGCCTTAGAGCAGCGTCGCGCCGCCGGCGCGCGGACAATTCTGAGCGCGAGGGCCGCCAAAGGCGGCTATCGATATGCGCACGTCCTCTATGGCGCCGATGACGCGCTGCTCGACGGATTGATGCTGCGTGACGGTCGCGCGGTCGGCCGGACTTACAACGGCAAGGGCGGCGGGTTGCTTGCCTATCATGCCGGCAAGAAATTTCTGCCGCGCGAGGCCGCGATCGGATTCAAGATGACGCTGCACAATTGCCGCTTCGAGCACAACGAAGCACTCGAAGGCGGAGCGATTTATGCCTACGGCAAGGCCAATCTCACGATCTCCGATACCGTCTTTGAAGGCAATCGGGCCGTCTATGGCGGCGCCAACGTCAACCGCGAGGGCGTCGTCGTCACATGTCAGAAGTGCTCGTTCACCGGCAATCGGGCATCGCAGGATGGCGGCGCAACCTACGAGGATTACGGCTCGCATGTGAGCTATGAGCAAGCCCGGTTTACGGCCAATAGCGCGCGCCATCAGGGCGGCGCCATCTATGAGATCAGCCGGGCCTCGCAATTGGAAGCGACAGTCGTCGGCGTCAGCAAGTCGGCATTCGTCAAGAACAAGGCGCGCGACGGCGCCAGCATCTATAATCTCGATGGTAGTACGCTGACGATCACGAACTCGACCTATCCGGCCAAGACGGTCTACAGCCGGACGCCATCCGAGAGCAAATAGAGGTGGCAACGCCGCGTCACTGAAGCCACTCCCCCTGAGATGAAGCAAGACGACGACGGCGACTGCGATGGCGCGCAGACCGTCAATATCTGCTCGATACTCGCCAGTGCCCTTCTACGGCCATATCAACATCGATCGAAAAGCCGACACCACAGCGCTGGCTGAGCCTTCAGGCGGCGGCTATGTTTGGCCCATCGCCCAGACGTCATGGGGCCGGCCGCGGCCGGATGATGGGTGATGCAGGACTCGAACCCGCAAAGCCATGAGGGCGGATTTGCCGTCGGTCGGACGTCGTCGCCGTCGATAACGCGGATGATTTCAACGGAGTCAACCGGACCTTCGTCCGTGTCGGGGACGGTTCGGTAAAGCAGCAGGTAAGGCGCCTCGACCAGCATACGCATGGACGGGCGGATCGGAACGGCGGGCGCCCATCCGCGGTTGCGATCTCAGCAGTTCGAATTTCGCTTCGATTCGGTCGAGATGACGCTCAGCGGCGGCTGGCTGATCGACCCCGATCAGCAGGTAGATGTCGAGCAGATCGGACCAGGCCTGGTTGGACCAGACCAGCTCAATCGGCATTGTGGGAGGCTTGCTTCGCTCCCTTCAGCCGTCGCGGGCGTCCGTGCGCAGCTGCTTCATATCGACCTTGGCAGCAGATCCGCTGGCGATGCCTTCGTCCCAGGCCTGCCGCAGGCGCCTGACGTCCTCCCGGCACAGCTCACGCTTCAGCTGCCAGTCGCGCACCGCCTCGCGGACGATCTCGCTGGTGGTGGCATATTCGCCCGACTCGACCGCTGTCTTGAGGGCTGAGACCTGCTCGCTCATCAGCGCAACGCTGAGTTTTTCGACAGATGCCATCGGATGCTCCAAGACCGGGGAGCATAAATTGCCACCATTTGCTACCGCAAGCCAACAGCTCCCGCCTCCGTGACCGGTCCGTAGCCCGCCACGAGCGTAGCGACATGCGGGGCCGGCCTCTCCCCGGGGCCGCTCCCGCCGACGACCGTTAGGCATCGGCGGGCGCTCGCCCTGGCGACGCGACGAGAACACGACGCGCATCACCCATGTGAGCGCGGCCAGGAGTATGCTCACTGCGCGTCCGGCGCGATCACACCCTTGCTGAACAGGAAGCAACCGTAGAACCGGCGCTCGCCGGTCGCGATCACGCAATAGGCGGTCTTGGCTTTTTCATAGAACGCGTGCCGCTCGACGCCGACCAGCGGCCAGGACCTGCCTTCGGCGCGGTCGATCACAGCCTGAACCTCCTGCTGCACCGGCGGCACCACCTCGGGCTCGCCGACGACCTCCATCCTGACCGCGGCATCGTCGACGAAGGTGTCAAGCGGCAGCACCGACAGCACCGCCTGGACGGCCCGGGCCGCGCTGACATTGTCGATGCGCAGGAGCTCGCCGAACACGGTCCGCCGCGCGATCGCATCGGCCGGAAAATTGCTGTCGCAGATCACGAGACGGTCGCCATGCCCCATCGCCCTGACAGCATAGAGCACGTCGGCATTGAGCAGCGGATCGATCCCCTTGAGCATGGTTTACTCCCTGCGTCTTCTTTTTCATTGCTATCGTAGGATAGGTCGGGCGCCGGCGAAACCATCCTCTCACGTCAATTGAGCTGATTGGCTGAGCTGATTGGCATCGCGCGAGGCCGAATCCGCGCTACTTGCCGATCAGAACCCGGACCGCGCCGTTCACGGCAAGTCCGCAAATGGATCCAGCACGGGGACATCCAGCGGCTCGAAATGTCCGAGGTTGCGCGACAGGATCGTCAATTGATGCCGGCGCGCGGTCGCTGCGATGATGATGTCGGCGAAGCCCGGCGCCTGTCCAGGCCCCCTCGCCCGATCCGACAATCGGCCCGCGATCCGCGCTGCCCGCATGTCAAACGACAGAATGCGCTCACCGTACAGATGCATGACCGTCTCGAGCCACTCGGCGAGATCAGCACTCTTGCGCGTTGCTTATATATAGCAGCCCGAGCTGCGCACGGCAAGGCGATACAGCCTACCTGAACCCGCTTTGCTCGACAGGTCGCGTTGATCCGGTCCAGTCAGTTCGCGCACCGTCACCGCCCCCCGCAAACGGATCGCTCGGAGTGCAACACCCGGCGGCGCGAGTCACCGAGGCTGCAATCCGCTTCGGCGCGCGTCATCCACCAGACGAAGATCGATCCTGCCGATCAGGTCGGCGCGAAACGCCTCGGCGGCGGCCATTGCCGCCATGGTCTGTCGCAATGTGCTGACGTTCGATCCGAGCGACACGATGCCGCCCAGCACCGCAGCAATCGCCCCGAGGGCGACGACCGCATTGGATCCCAGCAGGCCCAGCACCGCGCCGAGCAGCAATCCTGCACCGACATAGATCACGACCCTCGAGGCCAGGATGATCTTTCGACACCGCTCGGCCATCTCGGCAAGCTCTTCGATCCGCGCCTCGATCCGGGAGATTTGATCGCTCGGGTCGTCTTCATCCATCAGACCAACTGTTCTCCATGGTGTTTGCTTTGGGCATTATTCCGTCACCGCCCACCAACGTACGGCCAATGACTGGACAATCCAAGAGATGGTTTGCAGCCGTGAGGCATCGACCCTGGTCAGCGGGACAGATCAAATAGCTCGTTCGAGCGCATCGCCGATGAAGCCGCGATTTCCCCTCGACGGAAGGCCCGATTGCCATGAATAGAAGACCACCCGTCTCATCTCTTGACCTTATCCGTGATGCTTCCAACAATGCAGGAGCTCGGATACGAACGGCCGAATGCAAGATCAATAGACTACCGTCAGACCCGGCGGAATTTTGCTCGGGACCTCCGATCCTTTGAGCTGCGACCTCCGCTTGAGGCACATCAATTGCACATGACGACAAGCTATCAGGCGCGTTTTCCATAGCGATCAATTCGTAGGATGGGTTGAGCAGCAGCGAAGCCCATCTTGACCAACCATCCGATTGATGGGTCTCGCCTTCGGCTCAACCCATCCTACTTACCGAGGCGAGCTCTGCACCGGGAGCGGCCGTTCATGACGCTTGCTATCATCCGAGACAGTACGGTGTTGGATCACACGAACGACTCGCATGTGGCTTTGTCACAGCGCGACCAAGGCGAGGAGGCTCTTGAGGCTAGGCCGGCACGGGAACCCCGGCTTTCTTCTCCAGCGCGGCCACCCGGTCGCGAAGGCTGCGGATCTCCGCGACCAGGTCAAGGACGTCCGGCGCGGGTTGATGCCCCATCATCCCAACATGGCTCGTTGTCACACGAATGGTCGACGAGCTGATCTCCATGCTGGTGCGCGAGCTCGCAACTGACAGACCCGGTTGCAATGCGGGCGGTGCGGGGACTGCGATCGTAACGCCACCCGCGACAATTCCGTCTGGAGCGGTAACGGTTTTCTCGAACCGCGCGGCGCCTTTAACGGTCACGTCTTCGAGTTTCGCTGCACCGTGAATCGAAACGCCCCCGGCGTAATGCTTGCCATCGTTGAGAACAAGTTCGTCAGCCTGGGAGTGAGAGAGCGCCGCGCGCGCCGCCGGAGGCACTTTCGGGCTCTGGAGCTGTACGGTCTCGACGTTGCATGCCATTATCGCTCGCCCCAACCAAGCCGGGGCTAGCAAGAGACGTCCCGCGTGGGCCTCCGCGCCGTCAAACTCGATTCTGAGCATGCCGGGATAGCCCTGCGCGTCGACGGGAACCCTGACGTTGCCGCTCTGCAGCACAGTCGTTGATCCTTCTAGGATGACCGACGTGTCGGTGAGTTTGATGTCGCTCGTCATGTTCGCTGCCTCACGCTGAAGATGTACTTTCAAATATCTTCAACTCGGCCGCCGCGGCTTGATTCACGTCAACGGTCGATCGGCTGGCGCCTGCGATCGTTAGCTGCGAGACAGGATGTTTTGGCGCGCGCTAGGCCGCGCTCAGAACATGCGAACTGGCGGGGTCTTGAAATGCCCAATGATCTGCACACCGTCCTGAGCAGCATTCACGGACTGAAGGTAGACGCAGTCGCGAGGTCGGTTCCGGCCTGCGCGGACCACGCCTTCGCCTGGGCAGGCAAGCTGCTCGCCGCCCCCCATCCTCGAGCCCGCGCCGATTTCAGCTCGGCTCATCAGCAGGCCTGGCTCGAGGCAATGGGCAATCTAAGTGCATGGAAGACACGGCAGATCGATTTGAACCTGCCGGCATCGGAGAAGCTGCTGATTGTCGGATGGTACTTCCCGGAGCTTGCGAGCCTGCTCGGCACTGCGGAAAAAAAGCATGTGGTCGTTCTGGTATCGAATGATGCTCCCTGGCTCTCCGAGCTAAAGGACGCAGGCACCACACTGAACTTTCGGGCCGAAGGCGGTGCGTCGGCGCTCGCCGCGTACATGCGCGAAGGCCGCAACGTGTTCGCGATGATGGACAACATTCATCCGGGCACCGAGTTCGTCCGCAGCCCATTCTTCGGGCGCCCCGCCAAGACCCCGGCCGCCATTCTGAGGCTTGCGATCGGCAACGGCTACACGCTGGCGCTGATAGCGCCTAGGGACAACCGTGTGGAAGTGGTGGCGACACTGCCCACCGCCGGCAAGCAGCCGGAGGATCTCGCTGCCTGGGTGAACCAGAAGATCGAACAGGAAGTCAGACGGGCGCCGGAACGCTGGCTGTCCTGGCCAACGCTCGCCTACCGGTTCCAGGCAAGCTGATTCACCAGTCAGGAGGATGCGCGCATGCCCACCACGTCGTTCAATCAACTCGCGCAGCAGGCCGACGCACTTTACCCGCCGCAATCGATGCACAGCCTCTTGTCCAGGCTGCGCTACCCGGGAGCGGCACCGGGAACGACCCTGCCGACGGCTTCGTTTGCCGACGCAGCTTGGCGCCTGTCGGGCCCCTCCACAACACGAATTTCATTCTTGCACTACAACATCTGGTGCCTGCGCGCGAAGGTCGGAGTCAAGGAGATCGTCGCCGCTGCAGGAGGGGTGGGCCACTTCGTGGCTTGTCTTGGGGTATCGTCGGCTGACTTCATCGGCAAGACGCTGGAGATGATTGGGGCCGATGTCGGAGATGTCTGCGATCGCATCTTCCCGCCGATCGTGGAAATCTGCGGCGTGCCCGCCAACCCGCTGAACGGCACTTGCAAGCTGGTGGGCGACAGCCTCTCGCTCGGCGGATACATCATCGAACATCTCAGTTCCGACCTCGACTGGCTGATAAGCTTCTTCTCGATCCCGGAGGAGGTCGTATTTGAGGCGCTGATGCAGCTGGTCGCGCCGGTGCTTGGCGTGTTCGAAGTAACTGCCAAGGAAGAGCCGGTTATCCCGGAGCGCGCCGACGAAATCGGCCGAAGGGTGTTCGCTTACGACGTCGTATCGCTGATCGAGGCTTGGGACCAGGATACGAGGGATACGATCCTGGCACATGGCAACGCGCAGCATTTAGACGGACCGGCCGGCTCCCTTGCCTACAAGCAGCTGCAGAGTGGGATCCTCGTACTCAGCCCGACCCGGACAATCGAAAATGGGGGCGGGCATGTCTATGCGGCGGACGGCGTGTCGCGAGTCATGCCCGGCGGATGCGAGATGGGTTACATGTTCGATTCCGACAAATGGGCGAACAAAGGGGTGCAACTCACGCGTATCCCGGTTGGCTTCGGTGCGATCGAGCTATATTCGACGCATCTTTATGCCGGCGATGGCGGCCTTCTGCCGCCTGGCCCAACTGACGCGGAGAAGATCGACGTCAGACGCAGGCAGATTGACGAGTTGATTGCATTTATCAAGGCGACGCACCTTCCACCCAACGTGGCCATTGTCGCCGGAGATCTCAACATCGGCGCGGACACCGACGAGTACCACAACCTAGTCGCGGCGATGGAGCAGGCCGGCTTTTATGACCTACGGACCGTACCGTTTGATACGATGAAGAGCGATGGCTTGACCGACCGTCACGGCGACGGCGACGAGCCGATCTACAACGACTTCAATACCAACTGTAAGGTCTATCGCGCCAGCGACGCATATCGGCAAGCCTATGATCCGGCCATTGCCACGCCGACGATGTCGGACAATGTCGATTACTACTGCGACGAAATGCAGCCGGACGACGCGAATCCGACCGGATCCAGGATCGACTACCTGTTCATCGAACGTGCGACTGCGGTTCACGGCTTCAATCTCGACGTCTCGCGTGTGCGCCGGCGCGCTTTCAAGTCACGCATCCGCTGGATCGTCACCCCCGGCCCGCAAGACTACCTCTCGGACCACATCGGACTGGAAGCGACTCTGTTCGCCAGCCCAAGGCATTAGCGCACTGGGCGTTCAAGAAGCGCAGCAACAGGCTCCAAGTCACTGAATAGGTCGCTTGCCGTCGACAATGCCGACCTAGCCGTCTGCGCAGCGCTTGACGGCGGGGAGCCAAGTTAAGGCGTCTTGGCACTCTACCTATCGAGGATCGGAGCGGGCTCCTTTTCTCCCGGGTTCGCGGAGGCGCCGCGATCGTGCCGCGTGACGTGGCGTAGCTGGTGTGGCACCAAGTTCACCGGCGCGGGCCGGGACGGTTACGGGAAGGTCAGCCTGATAGCGTGGAGGCTGACGGTGGGATCACCGCTGAAGGGTGCTATGGTTTTCAGCGGCCGACGCCGCCGAGAGTCACGTGTGTTCGGTGAGATCACGTGACGCGCTGACAGCTCAAAGCCCCGCCCCCTTCGCGATCGCCGCAGTGAACGAACGGTCGAGGATGCCGGCCGCGTCGAGCCGCTCCTTGATCAGGCCGGTGCGCCTGTAGAGGTCGATCGTCTTCTGCTCGTCGGCGACGACGGCATCGTCGACCGGCACGATGCGCACCTTCGCACGCTTGAGCCAGTTCAGTGGTACGGAGGACGGAATGTTCATCAGCCGGCCCCAGGTCTCGGCATAGCTCTCGACATTGCCGAGCGACCACGCACGCGCCGCCGCAAGCCGTTGGACGAAGTCCTCGAGCGCCGCGCGCTTGTCCCTGATGGCGGTGGGGGTCGCGACCTGGAAGCTCAGGCCGGGCGTCAGTCCTTCGCCGGTGATGATGCGGCGCGACTTGAACAGCACCTCCTCCTGGCTCACATACGGCTCCCAGGTCGACCACGCATCGACCGAGCCCTGCGTATAGGCGACCTTGGCATCGGAGGGCGGCAGGAACACGAGCTGGATGTCGCTGGTGGTCCAGCCGCGTGACTCCAGTGCCGCCAGCACCAGTTGATGTCCGATCGAGCCGCGGCCGGTTGCGATCTTCTTGCCCTTGAGGTCGTCGAAGCTCTTGATGGCCGAGCTTTCGGGCACAAGCATCGCAAGACCCTCCTGGGTCTGGCGAATGGCGGCGATCGCCTTGACCGGCACGCCCGAGGCGGCAGCGAAGGTAAAGGGCGCGTCGCCGACGAGCCCGGTCTCGATGGCGCCCGCGCTCAGCGCTTCCAGCAAGGGCGCAGCGGCGACGAACTCCTTCCACTCGATGCTGTAGGGCACGTCCTTGAGCACGCCCGCTGCCTCCATGACGGCGCGCGCATTACCCTTCTGGTCGCCGACGCGCAGGGTCGCCTGCGCGAAGGCGGAAGCCGTGAACGCGAGCAGAACACCCGCGGCAAGCAGAACGCGCTTCATTCCGCGGCCACTCCCTTCGCGCCCTGCCGCCGCGCGATCAGCTCGCGCGTCGCGGGGATCAGCTCGCGGCCGTACTCGATGGCATCGATCAGCGGATCGAAGCCACGGATCAGGAAATGGCTGATGCCGAGATCGTAGTAATCGCCGAATACGTCGGCGACCTGCTCCGGCGTGCCGACCAGCGCGGTGGTGTTGCTGTTGGCGCCGGTAAGCTTGGCAATCTCGGTCCACAGCCGCTTGTCGACCCGCTTGCCCTGCTCGGCGATCGCCAGCAGCCGCTTGGCGCCATCCGTGGCATGTCCGTCGGCCGGCTTGCGGTAGCCGGTCTGATCCTGCAGCGCGGTGGCGCGCTCCAAAATCTCCTGCGCCTTGGCCCAGGCCTTCTCCTCGGTCTCGGCGAGGATCGGCCGAACCGACAGCGAGAAGCGCGGCGCCGGCCGGCCGTGCCTGGCGGCGGCCGCGCTGACGCGGGCGACCTGCTCACGCACCTGCGCATAGGACTCGCCCCACAGCGCATAGGTGTCGGCGTGACGGCCCGCAACATCGATCGCGGCATCGGAGGCGCCGCCGAAATAGATCCGGATGCCCTCTTTCCGATACGGCTTCACCTGCGCGAATGCATTCTCGACCTGATAGTGCTTGCCGGCATAGCTGAACGGCTTCTCGCTGGTCCACTCGGCGCGGACGATGTCGAGGAACTCAGCTGTCCGCGCATAGCGCGCCTCCTTGTCGTCGAGCGTGTTGCCGTCCTGTCGCAACTCGGTTGAATTGCCGCCGGTGATCACATGCAGCGCAACGCGGCCCCTGGAGAACTGGTCGAGCACCGCGAACTGCCGCGCCAGCAGGGTCGGTGACGTGAACCCCGGTCGCTGCGCGATCAGCACGTTGAGCCTCGAGGTGACGCCGAGCACATGCTGGGCGACCTGCAGGCTGTCCGGCGAGGTCGAGTGGAACGCGAGCAGCGCGCGGTCGAAGCCGGCATTCTCATGCGCCTTCGCCACCGTCTCGATGTGGACGGGGTCGAGCACCGGTCCCTTGCGGACGATGGTCTCGGACGAGTTGTTGTTGGAAATGAAGCCGATGAATTCGATCTCGGACATGTGTCCTCTCTCCTCAGGTTCTCAGAGTCCAAGCGCCAGACGGCCGGCGGCGATCCGCGTGGCGTCGTCCTGCGGGGTATGCACGCGGCCGCACAGCACGTCGCGATAGTGCCGCTCGAGCGGGTTGGCGCGGCTGAGGCCGTGATTGCCCGACAGCGACAGCGCGTCCTCGACGGCCGCCACCGCATTGTTGGTGACGGTCAGCTTGATGACGTTGCCTTCGACCGGGCTGACGACCCTGCCCTCGTCGAAATCGCGCGCCACGCTATCGATCAGCCGCGCATTGACCTGTAGCCGCGCCTCGATCGCGCCGAGCACCTCCTGCGCCCGGGGCAAGGTCGCGAGCGGTGCACCGAGGCTCGAGGGCGTCCGCGTCCTCAGGAAGTCGACGATCCAGTTGCGTGCGGCGCGCGCGACGCCGTCATAGATCGCGCCGACGAAAGCGGCGTGAACCAGCGCCTGCGTCGGGTTCTGCACCCGCCAGCCCTCCGGCTTGCGCAGCTCGATCTCATGGTCCAGCGGGATCACGACGTCATCGAACACGACGTCATGGCTGCCGCTCGCGCGCAGGCCGAGATGATCCCAGGTCTCCAGAATGCTGATGCCGGGCAGTCCGGCCTGGACCAGGAAGAGTCCAAGCCGGGGCTCGGCCTCGTCGGTCTTGGCCCACACCGAGTACCAGCTCAGGATCGGCGCACCCGTCGAGTAGATCTTGCGGCCGCTCAGCCGCCAGCCGGTGTCGGTGCGCCGCGCAATCGTTTCCGGCAGGCCGCCGCGCGACGGCGAGCCCAGCGCCGGTTCGACGCGGAACGTGTTGATCAGCGCGCCGCGCTCGACCGACTCCCGCGCGAGCTTGCGCGCAAGCCGCGGCGGATACTCCTGGTGCCGCGCCATCACCAAGTGCTGGATGTAGTGCATCGCCAGCACCAGCGCCGTCGACGGATCGGCTTCGGCAATGATCCCGAGCACGCGCGCGGTGAGACGTGCGCCGGCGCCATGCCCGCCAAGCGCGGCCGGCACGGTCAGCGACAGCAGGCTCGCGTCGAACAGGTCTTGAAAATTCTGAAACGGGAAGCTGCGGTCACGGTCATGCGCCGGCGCACGCTCGGCGAAGACGGGCACGAGCCGCACGGCTCGTACAATCAGCTCTTCGTCGTCCACCGCACCGGCCGGGCGCGGCGCGATGCCTTCGATGACGGCTACCATGTTGCCTCCAGACCGAGGAGTCCAAGGATCTGCCGGCGCAGATCGGCAAGATGCGGATCACCGCGATGCCGCGGATAGGGCCGGTCCACAACGATGTCGGCCTTGATGCGCGCGGGGCGATCGCTGAGCACGATGACGCGATTGGCGAGCACCAGCGCCTCCTCGACGTCATGGGTGACCAGCAAGGTCGTAAATCCCTTGCGCTGCCACAGCGCCACGAGCTCCCCCTGCATCGCGATCCGCGTCAGCGAATCGAGCTTGCCGAGCGGCTCGTCCAGCACCAGCACCTTGGGATCGTTGACCAGCGCCCGCGCCAGCGCAACGCGCTGCGCCATGCCGCCGGACAGCTGATGCGGATAGGCGTTGCGGAAGTCGGACAGGCCGACCAGGTCCAGCGCGGCATCGACACGATGGCGCTGCTTCTTCAGGATGCCCTGCGCTTCCAGTCCCAGCGCCACGTTGTCCCAGACCGTGCGCCACGGAAACAGCGTCGGATCCTGGAACACGACGACGCGCGAGGGATGCGGCCCCCTGATGCTGACCTCGTCCTCGCGCAGCACGCCGCTACGCGGCTTGTCGAGGCCCGCGATCAGACGCAACAATGTCGACTTGCCGCAGCCCGAGGGTCCGAGCAGCGCGACGAACTCGCCGGGCTCGACGTTCAGGCTGACATCGTCGAGCACCTTCAGCTCGGCGCCGTCGATGTCGAAGGCGTGGTCGACATGGGCAATGTCGATCGCGGCACCCGGGAACGGCGCCCGTGCAGCTTCCGCAACGGCTACCATTTCACGACACCCTTCTGCCAGACCAGCACGCGGTCACGGGTCTTGAACAGCAGCGTAATCGCGCCGGAGCACAGCAGTGACATCACCAAGAGCGCCGCATACATGTTGGCGTAAGCCGCCCAGCCCTGCGCCCATTGCAGGTACCAGCCGAGACCGGCCTTGACGCCGATCATCTCCGCGACGACCAGCACGGCGAAGGACGCACCGAGGCCCATGAACAGGCCGACGAACACATGCGGCAATGCTGCGGGGATCGCGACCTTCAGCACCAGGAACGACGGCTTGGCGCCGAGCGTGCGTGCCACGTCGTAGTACGCGCTCGGCACGCTGGCGACGCCGGACCAGGTCAGCACCGTCACCGGGAAGCCGGTGGCGAGCGCGATCAGGAACGTCGACGCGCTCCAGCTGGTCGGAAAGGTGAAGAAGGCGATCGGCAGCCACGCGGTCGCCGGCAGCGGCCCGATGAAGCGTAGCACCGGATGCACCCAGTAGCCGATCCGCGTCGACCAGCCGATCGAGACGCCAGTGACGAAGCCGATCGCTGCGCCAATGACGTAGCCGCCGAGCTGCAGCTTGATCGAGGCCCAGATGCTATCGAGGAGCTTGGGGAAATCGTCGGTGTAGACTTCGACGATGGACTGCGGCGGCGGAAAGAACGGCAGCGGCAGCCAGGCGTATTTCGCCGTCGCGAGCTCCCACAGCGTCATGAACACGCCGAGCGCGATGAACCAAGGACTGCGCTTGCGCAAGCCCAGGCCCACACGTCCGAGCAGGTGCGCACCGAGACTGGCCACCAGCAGGGTCGCCGCGGTGACGAACCCGGCGATCGCGAGATCCGTCGTGCGCGACCAGTCGCCGACGTCGTCTCGGACGACGCAGGATGCGCCGAAGGCAGCCCAAGCCAGCGCCGCAGCGATGCCGGGTGCCACCTCGCGGAGCCTGTCGGCCAACCCGCTGCTTTGCGTGAGCTCGCCGGCTGCGACGTCAGACAGCGAAAATGTCGACATAGATGCGCTCGGCGAATTTACTGGTGTCGGTGCTCGGCTTGAATACGGAGACGACCTTCAGGTCGTCGGCATAGGCCTTCAGCTCCTGCTTGAGCGGAGCACCATGCGGATGATGATGGTGGGTGTGATAACGCACCATGCCTTCGAGATCGGCGAGCGACGCCTGCTTCGGCGCGTAAGGCTGGAACGACTTCGCGGCCTCGACCGGGTTCTGCGCCGTGAACATCGCAGCATCGAGCAGCGCTTGCGTGATGGCGCGCCCGACCTGCGGCTCCTCGCGCACCAGGCTGCCACGCAGGCCGAGGATGCAGCAGACACGGTTCTGATACTCGCCGTCGAGATTGGAGGCGACCTCCTTGTAGGCCGGGTCCTTCAGCCAGAGATAAGCGAGCGGATCGGACGCCAGGAACGCCTGCGTCTCGCCTTTGTCAGCAGCGACGTTGACGACAGCGCCGGGATAGACGCGCCAATCGACGTCCTTCACCGGATCGATGCCGAGCCGCGCCAGCTGGATCGAGAAGAAGTTCTTGTCCGGACCACCGAGATCGCCGACCGCGACCGCCTTGCCCTTCAGGTCGGCCAGCTTGGTGATGCCGGACTCGTTGCGCGTCAGCACCCGCATGCAGCCGCCATGGGTGCCGGCAGCGATCTTCACGTCAAACCCCTGCTCCAGCGGCTTCAGCCAGCGCAGCGCCATGCCGAGGCCCGCATCGCTCTTGCCGGTCGCGATCGCCTCGAGCAGCTGATCAGTCGAGCCCGAGTAGTTGATCAGCTCGACATCGAGATTGTACTTCTTGAAGAAGCCCTGGTCGATCGCCACCGGAACCGGCGTCAGACACACCGCGCCGGCATTCCACGACAGCTTCAGCTTGCGCGGCGCGCCGGTGAGCGCCGGCGCTTCAGCCGCCGTCCGGCAGATCGGAAACTGCGAAAGATCAATCTCCGGCACGGCTCGCAACGACAGGGCCTGCGCGGCCAGGCCGCCGAACGGCGCCACCAACGCGGCCCCGGCGCCTGCCTGCAGCAGCCGACGCCGGCTCAAAGCGCTTGTCTTCTCGGTGTTATCCATCACCCTCTCCTGCCGACAAAGCTCCGCCGGTGCGCAGGCGCATAGCGCCGGCACTCCCTCCGCGGAATGCATCGATGTCTCGTTGACCGTGCGCTGTCGTCAGCGCCCCCAATGATGAATTGATGATGCGTTCGCTCCCGCACATCGTCAATGAAATGGATTTTCGAATGTGGCGCGACGGGGAGCGAATATCTCCCCGCGCAACGAACTTCACAAAGCAATCAGTTCTTCTGCGCGCTTCGCAGGCGAGATCATCCCACGCGACGACCGGAATCGGCGTTCGCAGGACCGAGATCACGCTGCCGCTGCCGCACACGCGGAATGACCTCCTCCGCAAACCGCTTCATCTCCGCCTCGAACGGCTGGAACTGCAGCATGAACAGCTCGATGCCGGCAGCGTGGAAGTCGATGATGCGGTCGGCGACCTCCTCATAGCTGCCGACAAGACCAGCGGCCGTGCCGCCATTGCTGCCGACACCAGCGCTCCTCTGTATGGTCTGCATCATCACGACCTTAGGGTCGGTGTTCTGCTTCTGGATCGCCTTCATCGGCGCGTCCTTCTCGGCGAGAAGCAGCAGGCGCTGATGCGCAGCTTCGGCCTCTGCCGCGGTTGGACGCGCGACCACGAAGGCCGAGAGGCCGAAGCGAAGCTGAGCAGCCGCGCCCCTCGGCCGCGACGCGACGTCGCGGATCAATCCGGCGACGTCGTCGAGCGGCTGACCATTGATAAACCAGACGTCGCCATGATCGGCGACCAGCGCCCGCGCCGGCTCGGACTCGCCGCCGACATAGATCCGCGGCCGGGCCCGGTAGAGATCCTTCGGCCGCAGCGCATAGTCCTGCACATCAAAATACTTGCCCTTGTGCGTCAGGCGCTCACCCTGAAGCAGCCGCGACACCACGGAGATCCATTCGCGGCCATAGGCGTAGCGCTCATCATGCTCGGCAAAGCCTATTCCCGCGCGCTCCAATTCGGGCCTGTTCCAGGCGTTGACGAGATTGATGGCGAAACGCCCGCGGCTGATGTTCTCGATGCCGAGCGCCATCTTGGCGAGCACCACGGGATGATAAAGATAAGGCTTGATCGCCGTGATGATCTCGATCCGGCTGGTGAGCGCCGCGAGCGCTGCCGCCGCGCTCCAGGCCTCCAACTGATCGAGATCCTCCTGATGCGGATTGATGGTGTGCTGGGCCACCAGCGTCGAATCAAACCCGAGTGCCTCGGCCTTCAGCACGAGATCGCGATTGCGCTCCCAGGAGGCATCATAAGGCTCTTCCGGATCCTGATGCGCCGCTCGCGGACCATGCACCAGGGCCCAGATTCCGAAACGAAGCGGATATGTCATGGTCGAGCCTTCCGATATCAGCGTCCGGCATCGTCATCTCGACGAAGCGCGATCCTAGGCACGTACTAACAAATCCGGAAAAGAAGTTCTTGCCGCTTTTGGCCCGCGCAGGAAATCGAAAACCTCCAGGCGTGACAACAATTGGAAAACGGCTCTATTTCGATCAGCCAAGTTTCGTGGGACATTTTGCCGGCGCGCAACGAGGCTGCTGCATCAGCCGATCGCCTGCGCGTCATGGATCCGCAGATCTGCCGGACGATCTCGACCGGCAGACGTACGACATCGCGAGGACGACGCACTCTTGAGCAATCTCGAACAAGCTGCCGGGACGATCGAGCTGCCGCGGAAAAGCGACGGCGTTCGCCCCAGCGCGGACCGCCGCCGCACGCTGAGTCCGGCCGCCCTGCAGGCTCTGTCATGGCTCGCGCCGGCCCTGCTGGTCGTGATCTGGGAAGCGGCGGCGCAGGGCGGCTATCTGTCGCCGCAAGTCTTGCCGGCCCCAAGCAAGATCGTGCGCACGGCCTTCAGGCTGACGACGCAGGGAACGTTGCTGAACGATCTCGGCGTCAGCCTGCTGCGCGCAGCAGCCGGCTTTGCGATTGGCGGCGCCGTCGGTTTCGCGCTCGGCATTCTCGTCGGCTTCTCGCGGATCACCGAAGCGCTGATCGACCGCAGCGTCCAGATGATCCGCGCGATTCCGTTCCTCGCGATGCTGCCGCTGGTCATCGTCTGGCTCGGCGTCGGCGAGGCCGAGAAGGTGTTTCTGGTCGCGCTCGGCGTGACCTTCCCGATCTACATCAACACCACGCTCGGCATCCGCCAGGTCGATCCCAAGCTGCTCGAGCTCGGCCGCGTCCAGGCGCTGTCGACGCTGCAGCTGATCCGCCGCATCATCCTGCCCGGCGCCCTGCCCTCGATCCTCACCGGCGTCCGCTATGCGCTCGCCACGGCCTGGCTCGCGCTGGTCGTCGCCGAGACCATCGGCGCACAATCGGGCCTCGGCTTCCTCGCGATGGACGCCCGCGAATTCCTGCGCACGGATGTCATCGTGTTGACGATCGTGATCTATGCCCTGATCGGCGTCGGCGCCGACCTGATCGCGCGCTGGCTGGAGCGGCGGCTGCTCGCCTGGCACCCGAACTACGGAGCGGCGCGATGACCGTCCAGTTCGCGCCGCCGCTGCAGGCCGCCGCCGCGCCGGCGGTGATCGTCAACGGCCTGCGCCGCGCCTATGGCGAGCGCACCGTGATCGAGGGCCTCGACCTTCGCATCGAACGCGGTGAGTTCGTGGCGCTGCTCGGCGAGAGCGGTTGCGGCAAGACGACGTTGCTGCGCGCGCTGGCCGGGCTCGATCCCATTCAGGCCGGCCGGATCATCGCGCCGCGCCGGCCTGCGGTCGTATTCCAGGAGCATCGGCTGCTGCCCTGGGACAGTCTGTGGCGCAACGTCGCGCTCGGTCTCGACGTCCCCGACGCGCGCGCCCGCGCGGCAGCCGCGCTGGCCGAAGTCGGGTTGGGCGACCGCCTCGACGACTGGCCGCGTAACCTCTCCGGCGGTCAGGCGCAGCGCGTCGCGCTCGCCCGCGCCCTGGTGCAGCAGCCCGAGCTGCTGCTGCTGGACGAGCCGTTCGCGGCCCTCGACGCGCTGACCCGCATCCGCATGCACGCGCTGGTGCGCGAGCTCGTCGCCAATCATCGTCCCGGCGTGCTGTTGGTTACACACGACGTCGACGAAGCGATCGCGCTCGCCGACCGCATCCTGGTGATGCGCGACGGACGGATTGCCTACGAGCACCGCGCGGATCGCAACGGCGCGGTCGCCCGTGGCGACCTGCTGGCCGAGCTCGGTGTGCTCGGCTCCCACACTTGAAATTCTTTCCCGGAAGGATCGATCATGTCTTCGGATGACTTCTCCCGCCGCCAGTTCCTCGGCACCGCTGCGTTCGGCATCGGCGCACTCGCCGGCTTCACGCTGACCGATGAGGCCTGGTCCGCGCCCGGCCGCGTCACCGACACCGTGCGCCTCACCTGGGGCCTCGCCGGCCTGAACAACATCGCCAAGGAGCGCGGCGAGTTCGAGAAGCTGCTCGCCAGGGACGGCATCAAGGTCGAATGGCTCGGCCCGTTCCCGAACCACGCCCCGACCTTGCAGGCCGTGACCGGCGGCACCGCGGATTTCTCGTTCGGCGGGTCGACCACGCCGGCGCTCGCGGCGATCATTGCCGGCTCGCCGCTGGTGTTCACGCAGTTCGTGGTCTACGAGCCGCGCACGACAGCAATCATCGCCCGCGACGATTCCGGCATCAACAAGGTCGAGGACCTCGTCGGCAAGTCGGTCGCGGTCAACCGCTCCGGCCTCGGCGAATTCCTGCTGGTCGCCGCACTCGAGAAGCACAAGGTCGACCGCTCCAAGGTCAAGTTCGTCTATCTCAACCCGCCGGATGCAGCGCCGGCGCTGGCGTCCGGCAAGGTCGATGCGTGGTCGATGTGGAGCCCCGGCGTCGACATCGCCCGGCTCGACTACAAGGCGCACGACATCTTCCTGGAAGGACGCGATCTCGAATTCCAGATCGACTACACGTCCTATCTGACCACCCGCAAGTTCGCGACCGAGAACCCGGCCCTGGTGCGCGCCGTCAACGAGGCGTTCCGTGCCGAGGGCAAATGGATCTCGGAGAACAGCAAGGACGCCGAATACATCGCGCAGAAGGCCGGAAAATACAGCGACCAGATCCGCGACCAGTTCATCGCGCTGGACCGCAAGTACCGCTACTTCTCAGTCAACGACAGACAGTTCGTCGCCGACCTGCAGAAGGCCGCCGACTGGCTGGTCGAGCGCAAGGTGCTGCCCGAGCCGGTCAAGGTCGCCGACTATCTCGCCCAGATCGACGAGCCGGCGCCGCAGCGTTGAGCCGCTCTCTCCCCTCTTCTCGCTATCGTTCGGGTCCGTCATGAACAAGCCGCTGCCCACCCAGACCTTCACCGCCGAATCAACCCTTCCGCTCACTCCCGGCGCGCTCGATGCCCTGCTGGCCACGATCGCCGAGGGCGAGTCGGACCGTGAGCGCGAGCGCATCCTGCCGCACCAGCAGATTGCGCTGATCAAGCAGGCGCGCCTCGGGGCGCTGCGGCTACCCGTCGCGGCAGGCGGGGCCGGCAGCGCGATCCGCGATCTGTTCGCGATCGTCATCCGGCTCGCCGAGGCCGATGCCAATGTGGCGCACATCCTGCGCAATCATTTCAGCGTCGTGGAACGGCTGGTCCGCAATCCGCGCGACGACCAGGCGGCCGAATGGCAGAAAGCGGTCGCGGACGGCGCGATCATCGGGCTTGCCACCACCGAGCTCGACAGCCCCCAGGTCGGCAACATCACGCCGAACACGACGTTCACGCCTGATGGCGACGACTATCTGCTGAACGGCACCAAATACTATAGCACCGGCACCCTATATTCCGACCTCGTGCTGGTGCGCGCGGCCGATCCGAGCGGCCGTCCCGGCGCCACGATCATCCCGGTCAACCGCGACGGCATCGAGCTGATCGACGACTGGGACGGCATGGGGCAACGGCTGACGGCGACCGGCACCACCCATTTCCGCAACGTCAGGGTCAAGCGGCAGGAGATCGTGTTCGACGCTCCGGACATCGGCTACGGCGTGCCCTATTCGAACACGTTCGCGCAGCTGTTCCTGACCGCCGCCGTCGCCGGCATCAGCCGCGCCGCCCTGCGCGACGCAATCGCGCTGGTCCGCTCGCGCAAGCGCACGTTCTATTATGCGCCGCATGAAAAGCCGACCGAGGACCCGCTGCTGCAGGAGACCATCGGCAAGATCGCGAGCGCGGCGCATGCCGCGGAGACGGTCGTCCTTGTCGCGGCCGAAGCGCTCGACGCGGCCACGGAGGCGTTCGATGCCGGACGCGCCGATGCCGAGGAGCTGGCCCACCGGGCTGCACTGCTGTCGGCGCAGGCCAAGATCATCGCGGATGATGCGGCCATCAAAAATGGCGGACACATCTTCGACGTCGGCGGCGCCTCGTCGACCAAGAAGGCCACCAATTTCGACCGGCACTGGCGCAACGCCCGCACCCTGTCGTCGCACAACCCGGTCACCTACAAGGAGCGGGCGATCGGGCAGTATCTGATCAACGGCACGCCGCTTCCGGCCAAGGGCTTCTTCTGACCGACGGCGCTGCCGCGACGAGGGACACGGCCAATACGGCGCGTGCCCGAGGGAGGCGACGGATGAGCAAGCGTGACCTTCATCTCGTATCTGAGACCGCGTTCGATCCCCAGCACTTCCACTCGGCCCTGCGCCGTGTCGCGGCCGGCGTCAGCGTCGTGACCGCGGGCCGCGGCGAGGAGATCACCGGGGTGACGATCGCCTCGCTGATCTCGCTGTCATCAGAGCCGCCGCGGCTCATGATCAGTCTCGGCAGCCGGTCGTCAGCGTTCCCGCTGATCGCTCGCGACGGCTGGTTCAGCATCAACATCCTCAGCTCGGACCAGCTCGCGCTCGCTGATCGCTTCAGCACGCCGCATCTGTCGGGACAGCAGAAGTTCGAGGGCATCGACTGGTCGCGCGGCCCGGCCGGCGTCCCGCTGCTGCAGCACGCCCAGGCAGCGATCGCGTGCGAGGTCGACGAGATTATCGAGCGCTACGCGCATGCGATCATCGTCGGTCGCCCCGACAGCGTCGAGCTTGCGCCCAAATTGTCGAGCCTGCTGTATTGGAACGACCAGTATGTCGAGGTCGACCGCAATGCGGATCTCGACCTGCTCGCCGAGGTCAGCGTGCCCTTGACCCATGTCCGGTGATGACGCGCATGCGCACGGAGGAAACGGCATGAGCTCTCGCCCCACCACGGGATCGGGTCCGGACAACGCCACCTCTGCAGGCGAACGCTGGGGTCTCGACCGGCTCGTTGCGGAGCTGCGCGTGTCACGCGAGGAGACGCACAGCATCCGCAAGGACGGCGTCATCCACCGGCCGCCATCGCGCGACAAGCTGGCGCAGATCGTCTCCGCGCTCACCGAAGCGATGTTCCCGCGCCACTATGGCCAATACGATCTCGACGGCGAGAACATCGACTATTTCGTCGGCCACCGGCTCAGCATCGGGCTCGATCTGCTGTCGGATCAGATCCACCGCTCCGCTTTGTTCGTCGGCGATGAGCTGATCCCGGGCTTCCGCCAGCCCGAGGCTGTGGAGCTGACCCGCCGCTTCGCGGCTGGGCTGCCAACCCTGCGCGGTGTCCTGATCAGCGATCTGCGCGCCGCCTTCGTCGGTGACCCCGCCGCCAAGAGCTTCCCGGAGATCCTGATCGGCTATCCCGGGATGACGGCGATCATCCATCACCGGCTCGCCCATCTGCTCTATGGCCTCGACGCTCGCCTCGTGTCGCGGCTGATCGCCGAGATCGCCCATAACAGCACCGGCATCGACATTCATCCGGGCGCCCAGATCGGCTCCGGTTTCTTCATCGATCACGGCACCGGAGTGGTGATCGGCGAGACCGCCGTGATCGGCGACCACGTCCGGATCTACCAGGCCGTGACGCTCGGCGCGCGCCACTTCCCGACCGAGGAGGACGGCACGCTGATCAAGGGTGACGCCCGCCATCCGATCGTCGAGGACGACGTCGTCATCTATGCCGGCGCCACGATCCTCGGCCGCATCACGATCGGACGGGGCTCGACGATCGGCGGCAACGTCTGGCTGACCCACGACGTGCCCGCGAACAGCGTCGTGACCCAGGCCTCCCTGCGCAACAAGGTCGGTGGACCTGCGCTGCAGAAGTCATGATCGACTCATTTTGCGGTGACGGCGACAGTCGCCGCGACCGAGCACACGGTCGATCGACGATCCGCTGTGCAGGAAGGCAGCCGCTCGAAATGTCGCTCCCCCGTTCCTGATGAGGACGACGCATTCATGCTCGTGCCCCGGTCAACAATGCAAATCCATTTCATCGACAGCATCGGGACAGGGCCACTAGATTTTGACCTCCCGCAGCCGGCGCCAGTCGCTCCGATGGCTGCAGCGTTTCAACGGAAACTGCGATGTTTGACCCTCTCGCCGTGATCAGCCTTCAGCAGGACACGCCTGGCATCTCCCGTCCCGATAACCGGCTCGGAGGCACCCAGGACCTTGCGGGCAAGCGCCGCCCCGAGGGCGACGAACGAGGTCTCGACCTCCGCACCGGTCTCAGACAGCTGGCCGGCCACATCGCCCGGCGCCTGCGATGGGCTCACTTGAGCTACACGTCCGCCCGCGACCCACACTAGCCGGCATCAGCCGATCGCCGCGCCACACCGCACACCAGCAAGCCACAACACGAGCGCCCCATGAGCCAGCGTCGCCAACTGAACCTCAACCTCTTCATCTATCCCGGCGGTCATCACGAGGCCGCCTGGCGCTACAAGGGCTCGTCGGCCAGCCGCGCGCTCGACATCACCTACTATCAGCAGCTGGCAAGGACGGCGGAGCATTACAAGTTCGATGCGATCTTCTTCGCCGATGGTCCGGCACTCGCCGACAACGTCCGCTACGCGCAGCGCTTCCGCTTCGAGCCGATCACCTGGCTGTCGGCGATCGCCGCGGCGACCAGCCGCATCGGCCTGATCGGCACCGCCTCGACCACCTATCACGAGCCATATAATCTGGCGCGCCTGTTCGCCTCGCTCGACCATCTCAGCGGCGGTCGCGCCGGCTGGAACATCGTCACGACGAGCGCGCCGCAGGCGGCGCAGAATTTCGGCCTGCCGGAGCATCCGCCGCATCATGAGCGATACGAGCGCGCCAAGGAATTCCTCGATGTCGTGACCGCGCTGTGGGACAGCTGGGAGGACGACGCGGTCGTCAACGATCCCGCCTCCGGCATCTTCGCCGACACCGACAAGGTCCATGCGCTGAACCATGTCGGCAAGTATTTTCGCGTGCGCGGTCCGCTGAACGTGCCGCGTTCGCCGCAGGGACGGCCGGTCTACGTCCAGGCCGGCTCGTCGGAGTACGGCCGCGCCTTCGCCGCGCGCTTCGCGGAAGCCATCTTCACCGCGCACCAGACGCTTCAGAGCGCGCAGGAGTTCTATGCCGACATCAAGCGCCAGGCGCGCGCGCTTGATCGCAATCCCGATCACGTCAAGATCCTGCCCGGCATCAGCCCCTTCATCGGCTCGACGCAGGCCGAGGCCGACCGCCTGCAGGAGGAATTCAACGACCTGATCCAGCCGGAGTATTCGCTGGTGCAGCTGCGCCAGATGCTGGGCCTCGACCTCCAGGGCTTCGATCTCGACGGCCCGTTCCCGCGACACCTGATCGAGACCGACGGCGCGCGCGGCGTCGCCAGCCGCTTCAAGCTCGTGGTCGACATCGTCGATCGCGAGAAGCCGACGATCCGGCAGCTGATCCAGCGCCTCGCCGGCGCACGCGGCCATTGGGTGATCGCCGGCACGCCGGAAAAGATCGCCGACAACATCCAGACCTGGTTCGAGAACGGCGCCGCCGACGGCTTCAACGTGATGCCGCCCTGGCTGCCCGGCGGCTTCGACCTGTTCGCCGAGCACGTCGTGCCGATCCTGCGCAAGCGCGGCCTGTTCCGCGAGGACTACACCGGCAAGACCCTGCGCGAGCACTACGGGCTCGACCGTCCAGACAGCGCCTTCAGTCACCAGGTCCAGGCGATTGCCTGAGATCCGTTCCCGAGCGGCGCGGACGCCTTGCAAGGCATCCGCGCCGCTCTTCGTTTGTCGAAGCTTTGGAAGTCCCATGCCTGCATTGACACGATCGCAAGTCCTCCGCCTGCTCGCCGCCTCGACGCTCTCCCTGTTCACCGTCACCAGCGCGTCGGCGCAGTCGGCCGAGAAGAAGGAGCTCAAGGTCGGCTTCGTGCCCGGCCCCTATATCGACGAATTCAAGATCGGCGTGGCGCCCGAGCTTGCAAAGAAGGGCTATCAGATCCGCTATGTCGAGTTCTCGACCGGGCTTGAGGCCAACAATGCCGTGTTCAAGAGCGAGATCGACGCCAATGTCATGCAGCACACGGTGTTCCTGAACTCCTACAATGAGCGGCAGAAGACCGATCTCACCGGCATCGTGCACGTGCCGACGCCGCCGATGGGGATCTATTCCAAGAAGCACCCGCTCGGCACCAAGATCGGCGCCGGCGCCAAGATCGCGGTGCCGAACGATCCGGTCAACCTGCAGCGCGCGCTGTGGATCCTGCGCGATCTCGGCCTGATCGAGATCCGCGACTCCAAGCCGGTCGACGTCACCGAGCTCGACGTCATCAAGAATCCCGGCGGCATCAAGATCGTCCCGCTGGAGGCCGCGCAGGCGCCGCGCGCGCTCGACGACGTCGACTTCGCCGCCGTCCAGGGCAATTTCGCGATCTTCAGCGGCCTGAAGCTGACCAACGCCTTCGCGCTGGAAAAGATGACGACGCCCTACATCAACGTGGTCGCGGTCAAGCGCGACAACGCCGACACCGCCTGGGCGAAGGACATCGTAGCGGGCTACAAGTCGCCAGGCTTCAAGGCCGCGATCCTCGCCGATCGCTTCTATGACGGCTTCACGCTGCCCGATTACATGAAGTGACCAACGGCGGCGGCCCGCGCTCGTCACGGGCCGCCGCTGATCTCGGTCGACGCCAGCTCTACTTCAATCCGAAGCCGAGCGCGCGCAGCGCCTCGGTCAGCTTGTCGCGGCCGTTGAGCGCCTTCGCCGAGCCCAGTCGGTTCAGCACGGCTTCTCGCCAGCCGACTGCAGCGATGCCCTGGCTGGTCTGGAAGTCGCGCAGCGTCTCGTCATAGGCGGCGATGCCGTGGATCTCGTCCGTCGGCGCATAGCGCTCGCGATGCAGGATCACGCTCTGGCGCAGCCGCGGCTTGACGTCCTCGTCGGCGGCCCGATCGGCATAGCCGACGCGCAGGCCGAACACGGCGAGCACGTTCGGCGGCAGGCCGAGTTCCTCGGCCACTGCCTGCGGGCGGTTGCGGATCGCGCCGATATAGACCGCGCCGAGCCCGAGCGCCTCCAGCGCCACCACGGCGTTCTGGGCTGCGAGCGCGGCATCGATGATCGCGACGAACAGCGTCTCCAGGAAATGAATGCCGTCATCGGGGCGCCCTTCCCGCCGCGCCAGCCGCTCGGCCCGCGACAGGTCGGCGAGCCAGACCAGGAACAGCGGCGCCTCGCGGATATGCTTCTGGTTGCCGGCGAACTCCGACAGCCGCTGCTTGCGCGCGGGATCCTCGACCGCGACGACGCTCCAGGTCTGCAGGTTAGAGGACGACGCGGCCGACTGCGCGGCGGCTACCAACGTCTCCACGGTGTGCGGCGGCACCGGATCAGGCCGATAGCTGCGGATCGAGCGATGCGCCAGCAACTGGCCGAGGATGTCCTCGGCGCCGGCGGCGACCGCAGGGATATGCGCGCCATAACGCTTGCGCAGCGCCGCCGTGACATCGTCTTCCGCCGCGCGCGATGTCCTCGTTTCAACAATCGTCATTCCAGTCCCTCACGTCATGCCGTGCGCTTTTCGCGCCGGCAGCCATCTCGTCCAGCTCGCACTTCGATCCGCAGCAAAGCCGACCTCGCGGACGACGGCAATCCCCATATCGCCCGCGTCGGTCGGCGCTCACGGCTACTCGGCGGCCTCCGCAGCAGCAGGATGAGCCACTGTCTCAATCACGGGTTTACGCAAGCCCGCCTGCTCCATCAGCGGCAGCACGCGGCGGCCGAAGAAGTCGAGGTCGGGCTTGAAATCGTAGAACGACAGCTGCAGGCCATCGACGCCGGCCTTCTTGAGCTGGACGAACTGCTCGACCACCTGCTCGGGGGTGCCGATCACCTCGATGTTGCCGCCGATCGCCCGGCGCTTGGGCGCATCGACGCCGACACGGCCGCGCCAGGCATGAGCGTCGCTGTCGAGCCGGTTGAAGTCGCCGACCGGATCGGCATGGGCGACGATGGCATCGTGATAGGTCCAGGTCTCGCGCTCGGTCTCGCGGCAGATCACCATCGGATTGAGCAGCGTCCGCACCTCGCGGCCGAGATCGCGCGCCGCCTGCTTGACCCTCGCCGTATGCGCCGGCAGCGCAGGAATGGCGCTCTCGAAGCTCGAGCCTGTCGGGCTGGTGATGAAGACGATGTCGGAATAGCGCGCGGCAAAGGCGATGCCGGCGTCCGAGCCGGTGGCGTTGACCAGCACCGGCCGGCCGTAGCGCGGCTTCGGCGTCACGAAGGCGCCGTTGAGCTTCCAGGACGACTGGCCGGAGAATGAGTAGTTCTCAGTGTCGCCCCACAGCCGCTGCAGCACTTCAAGAAACTCGGCGGCGAGTTCGTAGCGGCGGTCGTGATCGATCCGGCTCCAGCCGAACGCCTCGTGCTCGGCGGCGCGATAGCCGGTCACGACATTGATGCCCCAGCGCCCGTTGGAGATGTGATCGAGCGTGGCGCCATATTTGGCGAGATGCAGCGGATGCAAGGGACCGTAGAGCACGTGGATGGTCGAGACCAGGATGATGCGCCGGGTCACGCTGGTCAGCGCCGCCGTGGTCATAAACGAGTCGAGCGCCTCGCCGGTGAAGACGCCGCCATAGCCGCCCTTGGGCAGCCATTGCGACAGCGCGAACACCAGATCGAAGCCGAGATTCTCCGCAGCCAGCACCAGGTCGCGGTTGTAGTCGAAATGCCAGGACGTCGTCCGCGGCAAGGTCGACGCGCTCCAGCCGCCGGCCTGGATCGGCAGGAACAGGCCGAGCAGCAGCGGCTGCTGCAGCGCTTGCGACAACGGGCTGTCCGGCCGGTCGGCCGGTCCCGGAAAGCCGTCGAGGCCGACAAGGGCTCCTGGCCGGTGGGTGATGATGGTCATGCCGTCCTCCTGTCGTCTGCGGCGGCTGCACGCACGGTTTCGCCGGCGCGGCGAAACACCGTTTCCATCAGCCATTGCTCGTTAGGAAACTGCCGGGCCCATTCGTCCCAGCCGGAATGCTTGCGATATTGACCAAGGCGTCCCGAGGCCACCGCCTCGTCCGGCGTGACCGTGACGCGGCGGTCGCAATCGGGCGCGACGTAGATCGCATCCGCGCGGCAATAGAGTTCGCACATGAAGCAGGTCTGACAATCCTCGACCCGCGCCAGAAGCGGCGGCCCCGACGACGCGCGGTCGAGCACGTTGGTCGGGCACACCTCGACGCAGGCGCCACAGTCCGTACAGCGATCGGCAACGATGAGCTCGATCATGACGCGGCTTCCAGGGCGATTGGAGCTGCCGGCACACGGCGCGTGTCGGCTGCGATGTCGACGCGATCGAGGCCGCGGCTCACAAGCCGCACCGCGAGGTCCGGATCGACGCCGGGATGATCGAGCCTGCGATGCATCCCCCTGCTTTCGGTCCGCTGTCGCGCGGTCGCGACCGACCAGCGCGCCGTTGCGACCAGCGCCGCCGTCTCGCGCGACCGCAGCGGATCGCCGCCCGCATGGTCGGCGATCTCGCGCCAGAGCCCGTCGAGCGACCGGAGCGACGCAGCCAGCGTCGATTCCTTGCGGAACAGGTTCTTGTCGAATGGATGCATCTCGGCGCGGACGCCGGCCCTGATCGCGTCGAGATCGCCCGCTCTGCTCTGCACCCTCGGCCGCAGGCCGGCCTGTCCGAGCGGAATCAAGGACGAGGCTTTCGACCCGATGCTGCGCGCCAGTCGCGCGGCGGCCTGCCCGGCACGGACGCCCGACGACAGCGCCCAGGCCGAATTGATGCTGCAGCCGCCGGAGATCGCACCGGCAACCTTCTCGCGCGAGGCGTTGTCGCCGGCGACGAACAGCCCCGGCACGGCAGTACGCCCATCGAGATCGTCGACCCTGACGCCGCCGAGACCGCGGATCGTGCCGTCATTGTGCAGCATGACCTCGAAGCGATCGCGCCAGGGATCGACGCCCCAGCGCTCGAACACCAGCGGCACGTTCGGCGAGATCGTGTGCAGGCGGGCCTTGATGTCGTCGGGCAGAAGATGGAGCGAGCAGAACACCGGTCCAGCAAGCATAGCCTTGGCCAACCCGATCGTCTGCTGCGGCCCGAACGGCAGATCGAGCTCGCGCCCGTCGGCGTCGTAATAAGTCGCGAACGCATAGGCCATGCTGCGCGTCATCGTCGAATGCGCCGGCGCGATCGTGTAGGCCGCGGTGAATTCCATCCCAGAGAGATCGGCGCCGGCTTCCGCCGCCAGCAGATAGCCATCGCCGGTATTGGTGCGCGACCCCAAGAGATGCGACAGGAAGCTGGTGCCGCCGGCAGCGAGCACAGTCGCACCTGCGGCGATCTGGTAAGGCCGCGCCCCATCCTGACGGCGAAAGCCTCTTGCACCGCCGATCGTGCCGTCACTGCGCGCCAGCAGTTCCAGCACTGGCGAATGGTCAAGGATCGTGACGCCATGATCACGCGCAAAGGCACGCAGCGCCCGCATGTATTCGGGACCGCGAACCGCGCGATAGTTGGTCTGCCCGTCATCGTCGATGCCGAACGCGTAGTGGCTCGCGAGCGTTGGCAATGTCCGCCAAGTCTCCGCGATGATCCCATGCATCCACGCGGCTTCGCCGAGACCGAGACCCGCGATGACACGCTGGCTGACGGCTTGCTCGCGCGCCTGCGGCGGCACCCACCAGTGACCGGGGCCGGCCGCGGCCGTGACGCCGCTGGTGCCGCAATAGCCCTTGTCGACGAGGATCACCCGCGCACCGGCGCGCGCGGCCGAGACCGCAGCCCAGGCACCGGCCATGCCGCCGCCGATGACGAGCACGTCGGCGGTGAGCGATGGTGGATCCGGCCCTGAAGCAGTCACGGCGACACCGGATGTGTCATCCGCAAAGCGCGCGCTCCCGTTCGTTCTGCCGGCGTGGCCTGCGCAACCATGTTCCGAACTCCGCTGCCGTGCGCAAACGACGCACGCGCGCGATCATGGTCAACCAGTGCGGCGCCGCTGGCAATTTCAGAGTTGCGCGATTTTCAAACGCTCTGTTCTCGCCGCGATCCTTGATCGGAGAAGATTTCGGTCGAGTGTTCCAGGCTTCCATCGCCGCCCGGCGCGCCAGCCGGATGCAAATAATATTTCTATCGCAGCGTCGCTCATGACGACACACTTGCGACAGCAATCTGTATGTTCTTGGAACACCATCGGTCGGAACGCGCCAACAAGTAGAATATTCGTCTTTCCGAATCCGGCCGATGTTTTACGTGCTAGACTACAAACGTAGCACATCGTCCGCGCGCGAGAGAAAAGGCATCTTTGCATGGGCCGTTTTCCAGAACGACACGTGATCATCGTCGGCGGCGGCGCATCCGGCGTCCTTCTGGCCTATCAGCTGCTGCAACGCCCGAAGTCCGATATCCGGGTCACCTTGATCGAGAAGCGTTCGGAGGTCGGTCGCGGGCTGGCCTATCACACCGGCAATGCTGATCACCTGCTCAACGTGCGCGCTGCCAACATGAGTGCGCTGCCCGATGATCCCGACCATTTCTGGCGCTGGCTGTCGGCGCACGAGCATGGCCTGCGGCTTTGTCCCGATCCGTTCTGCTTCGTGCCTCGCCGCCTTTATGGCGACTACATCGCCAGCCTGATCGCGCCGTTCCTGGAGACCGAGGACGGCGCCCGGCGTCTCAGCATTATCCGTGGCGAATGCACCGCGGTGAGCGAGGGCGCCCACACCGTCACCGTGAGCCTCGCCGACGGAACGCGACAAGTCGGCGACGTCGCGGTGTTCGCCACCGGCCATGACGCCGCCATCCCGCGCTCGGCCTGGCATGCCGATCCCTGGATCTCGCCGTCCGTTCCCGGCTTCAGCCAGGATTCGCCGGTGCTCATCCTCGGCGCTGGCCTGACCATGACGGACTACGTGCTGTCGCTGCTGCGTGAGGGCCATCGCGGCCCGATCCTCGCGATCTCGCGCCGCGGCCTGATGGCCAAGGGACATCGGCGTATCACTCCCTGCAAGATCAGCGAGGATGAGGTTCCGTTCGGTGCGCGCGGCAGCGTTCTGCTGCGCTGGTTCCGGCAGCGGATCGCCGCCCACATCGCCGAGGGTGGCGACTGGCGCGGCGTCATCGACGCCGTCAGGCCGTTCAGCCATCGGCTGTGGCAGGACTTGCCGCTGGCGTCCAAGCGCAGCTTCCTGGAGCATGCGCGGGCATGGTGGGATGTGCATCGGCACCGCATGGCGCCCGAGGTGGAGAAGCGCATCGCGCAGGCGATCGCGGACGGCCAGCTTCGGGTCGCCGCCGCCAAGCTCGTCAAGATCGACGGTGGGACGCAAGGCGCCCGCGCGCATTATCGCCGGCGTGGCCGCAGCGAGATCGAGACGCTCGAGGTCGGTGCCGTGATCGACTGCACGGGGATCGTCAGGGACCCCCGCGCCACCGCCAATCCTGCGGTCCGCAGCCTGTTCGATCAGGGGCTGGCGCGTTGCGATCCGCTGCGGATCGGCATCGAGGTCACGGCGGATTGCGCCATCGTCGGTGCCGATGGCACGCCGTCACAGCGCCTGTTCGCGATCGGCCCGCTGACTCGCGCCGCCTTCTGGGAGATCATCGCGATCCCGGACATCCGAAGCCAGTGCGCCGATCTGGCGGACCGGCTATTGCAGGCCCGCCCGATCGTCGGGTCGCCGCGCGATGCGCCGGCGTTGGCGGCGGTTGCCGATCACCAGGTCGCGATGTAGGTGCCCTTGAAGCGCGTCTCCAGGAACGCCTTGACCGGCTCGGAGTGGTAGGCCTCGATCAGCTGCTTGACCCAGGGCTTGTCCTTGTCCTCCTCGCGCACCGCGAGGATGTTGACCCAGGGCCCCTCGGCATTCTCGCGCGCGATCGCATCTTTGGCGGGATTGAGCCCGGCCTGGACGGCGTAGTTGTTGTTGATCGAGACGAGATCGACATCGGCCAGCGCGCGCGGCAGCTGCGCCGCGTCGAGCTCGACGAATTTCAGCTTCTTCGGATTGTCGGTGATGTCGACCACTGTCGAGGCGACATTGCTCGGATCCTTCAGCTTGATGACACCGTGCAGCGCAAGGATCATCAACCCGCGCGCGCCGTTCGACGGATCATTGGCGATCGCGACCTTGGCGCCTTCCGGAAGCTCGGCCAGCGTCTTGTATTTCTGCGAATACACGCCCTGCGGCGAGGCGATGGTGGTCGCGACCTTGACGATCTTCCATCCGGTCTTGGAGATCTGGTTCTTCAGATAGGGCTCGTGCTGGAACGAGTTCGCCTCGAGATCCTTCAACGCCAGCGCCTGGTTTGGAATCACGTAGTCGGTGAACTCGACGACCTTGATGTCGAGCCCGCGCTCGGCAGCGACCTTCTTCACGACGTCGATGATTTCGGCATGCGGCCCGGCGGTCACGCCGACGCGGATGGCTTCCGCTTGTGCGGGAAGGATCAACGACACAAGGGCGGCAATGGCAACAATGGGAAGGCGCATTCAAGTCTCCAACGAAACAACCTAGTTTCGTTGCTCACTAGCGCCGCAACAGCCGGGCCGCAATCGCAGGTGCGAACAAAGCAATGGACGCGCTCTCGCGGCTGATCATTGCGTGCAAATGTTCTTTCTTCTCAGCCATTCTGATCGATTCATTCTCTCAACCTGTAGCCCGGATGAGCGAAGCGACATCCGGGCTCACACGAGGCGTGGAGAAGAACCCGCATGTCGCTGGCGCTCATGCGGGCTACTGATGTTCTTCAGTTGAACAGATCCGGCTCCTGCGCCGTGATCCAGTCCCACAGCGGCTGGAAGCTGAAATAGCCACCCTTGTGGGTGCCGACCTGCCCCGCCGTCAGCTTGGCGATCTCGTGCGGGATCGGCTTGGTGGGACCGGCGGCCTCGGCCAACAATTGCGTGCGCGCGGCATTGTCCATCGCGATGTACCACCACGCTACAGCCTCGATGGTCGGGCCGACAGTCAGCAACCCGTGATTTTGCAGGATCGCGGCCTTCTTCGTCCCCAACGCCTGGGCGATTTTTCTGCCCTCATCGGCATCGAGCACGACGCCGGTGAACGGGTCGAACAGCACGTGATCCCCGTAGAAGGCGCAGGAATCCTGCGTCAGGGGATCGAGCAGTCGGCCGAGCGTGGACCACGCCTTGCCATAGGTCGAATGCGTATGCGCGGCGGCGATCACATGCGGATGCGCCGCATGGATCGCGGAGTGAATGACGAAGCCGGCCTGGTTGATCGGCCTGTCGCCGATCAGGATGTTGCCATCGTGATCGACGAGTTGCAGGTCGGACACCTTGATCTGGCTGAAATGCGCCGACAGCGGATTGATCCAGAACCGGTCGGGGAATTCCGGATCGCGCACGGTCACGTGGCCGGCCAGGCCCTGGTCGAAACCGTAGCGGGCAAACAGGCGGAAGGTCGCCGCAAGGCGCTGCTTGCGATGAAGCCGCTCCTCCGCGAACGTGGCGGCGGGCTGGCGCTCGACGAGCGCAAACTTCCTGGGTTTTTCGACGAGCGTATTCATGTCCGTTGACCTCTTGCCTCGAGCGCGCGCGTCCATCGCGCGGTCAACTCGTTAGGCTGATGGTAGAACGAACCGCGCGAGACGATCTTTTCAAAGATCGCGGTTCACCGGAAATGCCGGCGAGCCCTCGTTTCCCACGTCAACCGAAAACATCTCCGCCGCGCCGTCGCAGCGCAATCTCTGCTCAGCGCTGCCGCAGCCTCCGATTGAGCCGGCGCGCGAGATGATCACCGACGGTCTGCACCGTCTGCACCAGCGCGATCAGGACGACGACCACGGCCAGCATCATCTCCGGCATGAAGCGCTGATAGCCGTAGCGAATGCCGAGGTCGCCGAGACCGCCGCCGCCGACCGCGCCGACCATCGCGGAATAGCCGAGCAGGCTGACCACAGCGAGCGTCAGCGCCAGCACGAGGCCCGGCAGGGCTTCCGGGATCAGCACCTTGAACACGATCTGCAGCGGCGTCGCGCCGAACGAGGACGCGGTCTCGATCAGGCCGCCATCGACCTCGCGGATCGCCGCCTCGACCAGCCGCGCGATGAACGGCGTCGCCGCCACCGTCAGCGGCACGATCGCAGCCCCCGAGCCGATCGACGTGCCGGCGACGAGGCGCGTGAACGGGATGATGGCGACGACCAGGATGATGAAGGGCGTCGAGCGCGTGGCGTTGACGACGACGCCAAGGATCGCGTTGGCCGCGGGCGCTGCGAACAACTCCCCCGCGCGGCTCGTCGCAAGGAAGACGCCGAGCGGCAACCCGAGCGAGGTCGCGACCAACGCCGCGGTCGAGACCATGAACAGGCTCTCGCCGGTGGCCTGGATGATCAGGTTGATGAGCTCAGGAGACATAGCCGAGACGCTCCGCTGCGAAGCGATGCTGTGAGAGATAGGCCAGCGTCTGCCGTGCCGCCGCTTCCCCGCCGGGAATGCCGAGGATCAGCGAGCCGACATGCTGGCCGCCGATCTCGTCGATCCGCGCCGACAGCAGCGCGACGTCGATCGACAGCTCGCGTGCCAGCCGCGCCACCAGCGTGTCGCCGGCATCCGAGCCGCGCACCTGGACGCGGAGCACCGTCTGTCCGATCGGCACAAGCTCCTGCACGAGCCGGCTCGCCAGCGACACCGGCACGGCATCGCCGAGCACCTCGGCCAGGAAGGTCTGCGTGGTCGGATGCTTCGGATGGGTGAAGATGTCGGCGACATGGCCGCGCTCGACGACACGCCCATCATCGATCACGACGACTTCCTTGGCGAGCTGGCGGACCACGGACATCTCGTGGGTGATCAGGATGATGGTGACGCCGAGCTCGCGATTGATGTTGGCGAGCAGGTCGAGAATCGCCCGCGTCGTCTGCGGATCGAGCGCCGACGTCGCCTCATCGGACAGCAGCACGTTCGGCCGCGTCGCCAGCGCGCGCGCAATGCCGATGCGCTGCTTCTGACCGCCGGACAACTCCGCCGGGTAGCGATCATGCTTGTCGGCGATGTCGACCAGCTCCAGCAGCTCGGCGACCCGCGTCCTGATGTCGGCCTTCGACCAGCCGGCGATCTCGAGCGGGAGTGCGATGTTGTCGGAGGCCGTGCGCGACGACAGCAGGTTGAAGTGCTGGAAGATCATGCCGATCGAACGCTGCGCCAGCCGGAGCGCCTGGCCGCGCAGAGCCGAGATGTCGCGTCCATCGACGACCACCCGTCCCGCCGTCGGCTTCTCCAGCCCATTGATCAGCCTGACGAGGCTCGACTTGCCGGCGCCGGACCGTCCGATCACGCCGGTGATGGAGCCCCGCGCGATCGCGAAGTCAATATCCTTGAGCGCCTCGACATCCGGCTTGTCGCGATAGGCGGGATAGATCTTCGACAGTCCCTCGAAGCGAACCATCGGCTCGGCGACGAGAGACGAAGGGATGAGACCGGCCGGCACGACCGGCTCGGCGATCCCCAGGGTTGGGTGGGCATTCATGGACTGACCTTGGACTGACCTTGGCTTCAGATGCTGCAGCGCACTCGAATTGCGCTCACCATCGCCTGCGATCAGTCCAGAGGCAATTTCAGAAAATGCCCCCAAGTTGGACGAAGCTTCTCACGGCGTCACCGTCCGTGAAACGTCATCCTCCTGCTCACGTTCAATCGAAGTGGAACACCAGCATCCGCAATTCGATGCTCTCGCGCGGTGGCGCATCGGTCGGCGTCGTCGGGTCGACGAAGGCGGTATGCGGTCCGAACCGCGTGCGCCCGTCGGTCGCCGAATCGTAGCACTTCAGCAGCAGCGCCTCGTCGGGTGTCATGTCCGGGAAATAGAACCAGCGATGAACGGGATTGTACGTGACGGAGTAGATCTCGCCGTTGCGGTTGGGATAGATCAGGTCGGACGCGACCAGATCATCCGGCGCGACCGTGGTCCCGTCGCACATCGCCAGCGGCGTGTCGCGCAACGGCCCGATGATTGGCCGCCACAGGTTGATCACCTGAACCCGCCCGCGCAGCAGGTCCTCCGCCTCGGCGCCGAGATGCTCACGCACCCGGTTGGCACCCGACGTCGCGGTCTGGTCCACATGCACGCGCGTCGCCGGCTGGCGCGGCCCGCCGTCACGGACGTCGGGAGCACCGGCCACACGCTTGCGCAGAGTGTGGTCGAAGATCACGACGCGATCGGCGCGCAAGGTCGCACGAATGAAGGCCTCCGCCGCCGGATAATAGATGCTACGGATTTCCTTCTCGTTGGTGAAGTCACGCACGACTGTGGGGTGTCGCACCAGCGCAAAGCCCTCGCCGTCGAGCGAGAATGATTGCGCGATCGGGCGGCCGTTGAACACCGGCACCTGACGGGGCTCCGGCAGCGCAGTCGATTTCGGCTCGCCCGGCGGCGGGTCGAACGCATAGGTGCGCGGCTTGCCCGCGGTGGGCGCCAGATAGTTCAGCTCGGCGAGAACGAAGGGCAACGCTTCGATCTTTCTCTCGACCAGGCTCATGGATGTCTCCGGGCAGTTTCATGCGATTGCATGTAGCTTGATCGGCGCCGGCGATCAGAACAAGCCGGCGCCCGAAATAGCAACGCTCCTGCTTTCGCTGCGGCCCGGCGTAGCAAGGAATTGCTCGTCGAACACAGTGCTAGACCGAAGTTTTCTTCTGTGTATCGCGTCCTGCGCCAGGACATGGCTGGCATGACATCACCGCAGCCAGACTCGGCGCCATCGGGTCCCTTGCATTCGGGTCACGCCGCCCGCGCAGAACAATTCTTGCTCGATCAGCCTGAAAATCGCGCGACCCATTTTATTGACGCCATGCGGCGTCCTTCTACACTCAGCATCAGAGCACCAACGCGCCCCGCGCCGAACAGACACGATCCGACGCCACCGCATGTCAGCCGCACCTCCGCAGGTCTTCGCCATCGATCTTGGCCGGCGCCCGGCCTTCGTGTTCGCCGCGAATGATCACGACATGGCGCAGAACCTGGTGCGGTCACCGCGATTGCTCCACGCGATCGACGCTTTCTGCCGGCTGAGGCGTCCTGCCCAGGCCGAACGGCTTGCGCTCCGCGGAGCAACCGACGACGAGGCCGCCGTCTATCGCGACCGCGCCGACGAGCTTGCCGACGGGGCGATCTCCCGCCTTCTCCTGGTTCATATCAGCCCGGACTGACATCGCAGGGAGCGCAGGCCCGTTCGGGCCCGCGCCTGTGCAGCGCGACCGCCCTACTCCGCGGCCTCGCTGAGCCCAAGCCGCGCCCGCGGCACCTCGCCGGTCACCACCGACACACGCTCGCCCCAGCGCTCTTCGGGATAGTAGTCCCACACCGCATGATGTTGGCTCGCCCAATTGTCCCAAACCAGCAGCGAGTTCGGCCGCCACTGCACCCGCGTCTGCAGTGCAAGCTGGCCTTCGATGTGACGGAACAGGAGCTGCAGCAGCGCATCGCTCTCGCGCCGGGTTAGCTGCACGATGTGCGAGGTAAAGGACGCATTGACGTACAGGAACTTGCGGCCGGTACGCGGATGAGTCACGACCACCGGATGCTCGGATACCGGATAGGTCTTGCCGGGATCGGGCTTGGCGCCATAACCGGCGGTCCAGGCCAATGATCCATCATGGATGGCCGTGAGGCCATCCAGCAGCTGCTTGATCGGATCCGACAGGAATTCATGGGCCAGATACATGTTGGCGAAGGCCGTGTCGCCGCCGAGCGGCGGCGTCTTGGTCACACGAAGCAGCGAGACCGCAATCGGGCTGGGATCGCAGGACACGTCCGGATGCCAGCCGTCACCGGCGGTGAAGCGCGAATTCGCATCGGTCTTCCACGACAGGAATTCCGGATCGAACGGCCCGTCGTGCCGGAAGCGGGTCGCGGCCAGCTCGTGCCGGTGCAGCGACTTGCCGAAGCGGCGCGCAAAGCGCTTGTGGTCGTCTTTCGAGATCTCCTGATCGCGGAACACGATCGCAAGATTCTCATCGAGCGCGCGGTGGATTTCCGCGAACTGCTCGTCCGGCAGATCCTTGGTGAGATCGGCGCCGCCGATCTCGGCGCCGACCGTCGGACTGAGCTGCCGCACCTCGATCGTGCGATACGGTTCGCGCCGGGCGCCATTCCAGGCCTGGATGGCGAGCTTGTCGTTGAAGTCCCTGTAGAAGCTCATGACTTATCTTTCTCGAAAGTTGCGATGTGGGAGATCAGATGACCGCGCGGCGCAGGCGTCCTCCGCCGGCCGCGACGAGCGCACGGGCCGCGCGTTCGGCCTCGCGCGCGGAGGCAAAGTGCTGTCCCTCCAGGCTGTCGAATACGCGTTCGGATGAGAAGAAGCTGAAGCCGCGCTCGTCGGCCGTGACGATGCCGGCGGTGCGGTTGAGGACCTCGATGATGTAGGCTTTGGACATGGCTGATCGTTCGCCGCCTGCGTGCGGCGCTCCTGTCTGATCTGCAGATGGTTGAAGGCGTTGAATTCGGCTGCAACGATCAGCAACAGGCCCCGGTCGCCGCAGAGAAACAGCGGCCGGCAAGGCGCTTGCGCACCAGGCGATCGGCTGCGGTTCGGGTTCTCATCTGGCGATCCGTGGTTGAGCGATGATGACGGGGAATATCGGCGCGAGGCGCTATGCGGTCAATGAAATGGAACTTCAAAGATTGCAAACGAGCGCATCGTTTATTTCAGAACGACACATCTCGACGCAAATAGTCGCTCGCTTATCCGGAAGCTGGGATTGAGACGGACTTGCAGATGACGCGGCGTGGGACATCGTACGACAAAAGCTTTCTCCACGTTTCAAACAGCAGGCATGGCTCGGGGATCTCGCGGCCGCATGCGCCCGAGCTTTGCATTCGTTCGACCTCTCCTTTGAAGAAGAGGCGCAGGGAAGACCGGGTATCGGCTGATACCCGCGGTCCGCGTGCAGCAGAAAAGCACGCGGCAGAACCACAGGTTCAGCCCAATATCCGGCCTTCCCTGCGCGACGGTTTGACGGGTTATAGGCGCTCTCCCCGGGGATCGGCTGTCTTGCCCCCGTCGCCGGCGGATCATCATCACCGCCGGCTTGGCATCAGCACCGCGATGCCAGGACCACACCACTTCGCCGTCGCCTCGCTCCGTTCGTCGGCGCGGGCTTTGACACCCGGCTGCGGAGCAACGCGCCCATCGCCTCCCCAGGCTCGACGCTCGTGACGATCGCGAAACGTCCCTCTTCAGCGAGCCGGGATGCGCGAGAATGTGGAGGTGATTTGCCCGACAACGCAAGTGAGGAGTCCGCGACAAACTGGCACGACGGGCAGTTGGCGCATGTAGGGCATGCGTGGATTGCTCGTCGGGCAGATGATCCATCGCACGACGACCGGGCGTCCGTGAGTCGCCTCGCCCCCGCCCCCATCGTCATGGCCATGCTCGGTCACAGCCATCCACGTCGTGGTCATCACGAAGAAGGACGTGGATGCCCGGGCCTTCGTCGCCGGCCCCGCGCTGAACGGGGCAGCGAGGGCGGTCGAGATAGCGAGCGAAGCTCACGAGTTTTATGCACTGTCACCGTAATCCCGCGCGTAATCCCGCGGTAATAGGTCGCGCGCGGCAGACCCGCCAGCGCGCAGAGGTGCTGCACGTGAACGTGGGAGTCGGCGGCCTCCGATGTCATGGCCTGGATAACTTCGATGATGCGGATGCGGGTTTGCCTTGCACGACCGGCCGCTCCAGAGCGCGCAAGGCTTGCCGAAAAAAATCGATGTCCATCTGCTGTCGGCCGACCAGCCGTTCCAGCTCGGCGATGCGCGCATTCGCCGGGGCGAGCGCCGAACGCTTGTCGTCATACGTCGCCACGGGCTTGAGCTTGCGCGGGCCGGGCTTGGGACCGCCCTTGCGGTTCAATCCCTCTGGCCCGTGCGCCTTCCACGCCTTGATCCAGTCGTGCAGAAGCTTGCGCGCTATGCCGAGGTCACGAGCGACGGGCAGAACGCCTTCGCCTCGCTCGACCCGCTTGATCGCCTTCAATTTGTAAGCCGTCGGGAACTGACGGGTCTTTCCTCGTACTGCCACAGCTCATCCCCGAAATGCCTGTCACAGAAATTATCTGTGTCTCACTTGAGGGGTGCAGTCCAGTGCAGTCCAACACTGTCACCGTAATATCGAACCCAATCCGCCATCTCTCAGTGGATGCCGGTCGCAAATCCGCCAGCCCATGGTCGACAGGACAACCTCATTTTCATTCTTTCTACTTTTGATTGCTTTTTTCTATCATTCACCTCATACTGCAACGCACATATCTCCGAAGAATTCACTTATTAGCGGCCGGACGATCCGAGCCAGCCGCACACCGACGTGCACGACACAAGGCCACTTAGTCCGCAGCATGGCCGACGCGCCTGTGACGATTAGATCCTGAAAATGATCGACCAATTTTCTTCAGTTCGCACACGACTTGGGGGAACCACTTTTATGAAGGGATTCACTGCGATGACCGAAGATTTCTCGTCGGACTCCATCAGCAAATGGGCGAAGCGGATTGCAGCAGAGATCGAACCCGAGAGCGAAGCTCTCGCGCCAATGATGATGGAGGCCTATCTGCGTGGCGGTCGAGACCGACGGCAGCTCTTTGAGAATAAAGCGGAACTCGGCGGTTTTCTGCCAGATGGCGGAGCCTTGCTTTTGCCTTTTGCTTATATGGCGCTCAGCTACATCGCAAAGGGGCTGCTCAAGCTGTATCAATCAGGCGGGCTCAGCGGAATATCCAACCTGCTGAGCATCTGGAAAAACGCCTTCGATCTCATCAAGACCCGGAAAGCACGTGAAGAAGCACATGCAGTCACGGAAACGGAGGCACGACGCAGTCTGCGCCATACCCTGGACGAGGTGCAGCGCGCTCTTAGGGAACAGGGCTTGTCGACAGATCAGTGCGAGCTGATCTGTTACCGAGTGATGATGGTGCTGCTCGACGAGCCTATCGAGGGAGCACAACTGGTCAGGACATTCCAGAGTGAAAGCGCATAGGGATGGCCGAGCCACAACGACAGAACTCCGACGCGGGTCTGCCACCGTGGCTTTTGCTATTCCTGACGTTGTTAGTCTTCGGACTTCCGCAGAGTTATCAGACGGCACGCGAAGATCTTGGCGATTTTCAGAAGATCGACGAAATGAACCGGCTGGAGCTCGCTGTAGCAAATGTCGATGATGCCAGCTCGATCGTCGCCAAAAGTGACGCTCAGCAAGTGATGCAGCATCATGCGCATTTGCTGAATTGGCTAAAAAATGGCGCATGCATCCGGTTCCGAGCGGAACTAGACCGGGCCCTTGCCGCCATTGAACAAGCGAACTTTCTCGAAGACGACCTGCGGGGCCTTTACCGTCAGCAAGTTAAACTCAAGAAAGATGCGATGGCTCTCATCTTGGAGATGCTTGACGACGACGAACGCTCCGAACTTGTGCAGATCGAGGGCAAACGACCGCCGCCGACGGCAAGCAAAGCCGAGATAATCCATTATCTGCTGGAACCGAAAGAAGACCAGCGCCAAACTATGAGCACGAATTGGCGAACGCTCGCCCCGCAGGCGCGCCCGACCTTGGACACGGGAGATCAGGGCCATATATCCATGGATGACGTATGGCGGTCACGCATCTCCCTGATCTTGAGCAAACCCGCCTTCCTTGTAGATCTAGGAATCACCTTGATCCCGATTTTCTGCTTGTTGACGGTAGCGTTTCCCCGTTGGCGAGCTTGGCACGTGGAAAGGACATTCGGGCTCCGGGAGTATCTCGGAGGGTTTCCGGAGATCGACGAACTACAGGCATTTGTAGCGACGAGCGCTCCGCGCATCGAACTGCGGGTCAACCTGCTGCATTCGGGCTATGCATTTGTCTATCCACGGAGCTATCGGCGCCCGCGCCTGGCAGTGCTCGGCGGAATGTATGTGCTTTGGAAACGTGATCCCGTGACCGCGAGGGGCATATTGCTGCATGAAATGGAGCATGTCCGCCAAGGGGACCATCTTGTCGTGGGGTATGGAAGCTTCTTCTCGGGGTATCTCAAGTGGCTGCTTGTCATCTTCATCCTAGTGATGGCGATGACCCTGATCTCCTCCATGGCGCTTTCCGTGAGATCGGTCGGTTTGCATATCGAGCACCAGGCGCAGCTCTTTGGGCGGACTGCACTGATGGCGTTATGCTCAACCGCATCTCTCTTCTTCCTGATCATGGCTTCGATCACAAAGCCGCTCGTGGCTATCTGGGCCCTGGAGCTGAACGCAGACTACGGCGGGAGCCGCGCGCAGGTCCTGCACGTCGAATGCGGCACCAAGGCGATGGGAGCCGCTGGACGGATATCCCGAATGCTGGGAACTCTGAGCCATCCGCCGGTCTGGCTGAGAGCATGGTTGATTAGGCGCGACGACTGGATGAGGAGACTACTGCGACAGATTCTCTTTCCAGCCTCGTACCCGATCGCGATCCTGATGCTCTTTCTCATGGGCTTCTTCGCGACGCTACCGGACCATGGACTACGTGCCGAGAGGGTGAAATGGCTCTTAGGCCTATCGTTGGACTCCCTTGAACGCAATTATTGGAAATTCGGCAGCATGGCGGCGCTGTTGCTGGCGTGGCCATGGCTGTCCGGCTACTGGGAGCTATTCTTCATCGGAGCAGCCCGGCAGTACAAATGGTGGGATGGAGGAAGATGGGCTGCGGCGCTACTGCTGACAATATTGGCGATTTTGGCGTGGTTTGGCGGCCGATCGTCTTGAAGCGGAGCAGGCCTGATTCGTGCGCTCGGAACGGAGGCCAACGTCCAAAGGACATTGAATTCACGCCAGATGCCACCGATGAAGAACGTCCCTCCGGCGCGATCGGCAACAAGCCGCCTGGAGCGTCAGGCTATTCAAACTCGGCGATGCGAGCATTTGCGCGCGTCAGCGCAGACCGCTTGTCGTCATAGCTTGCTGTAGCTTTGAGCTTCCGGCATTACGGTGATAGTGCACAAAACAACAAAGGCCGCGCAACGTCGTCAGATCAATACCTTGAACGAGGCCATGAACTTCCGGTCTGCCGCATCCCAGCCCTCCAGCGGTTTGCGCTTCATGACCTGCACAAGGAAGCTATGCGGTCCGGAGACCGTCGTCAGGCCGCCTCCCCATACCTTCTCACTACCATAGGTGAACCGCTTGGCCGGGAGCGTGGCGCCGTTCGCCGACTTGAACTCGGTCTTGTCGATCGACAGGAATTCGCCCGACATGCGCTCCACCAGTCCATCGAGCATGGATTGCATCATCAGGGCGGGCTTGCCTTGGATCGGCCAGGCAGCATGGAAAACGGCGAAGGCCTTGTTTCCGTCCTTGGCCAGATACGTCGTCGACGAAAGTCCCAGCAGTCCACTCGACTTTTCCTCCGGTCGCGTCGGAAACTCGACCGAGAAGAAATGCTCGGCCGGAGCGAACGCGTGGCCAGCGAAGGCCGGGGCCGGGATGACGGCGCCACCAAGAATGGCCAACAGATGGCGTCGCGATATCCCGCTCATGACGGCTTACCTCACTCCCACTCGATTATCTCGCACATGAATAAGGCTTTGATCTCCTTGGATTATACTCCGGGATCACGTCAGGACGCCGTTGGCAGAACCGGCAGATTTCTAGCATCATGACTCCACAGGAATATTTTTTCACCTGGGGCCGAGCACCCTTCGTCACCTATCGCCTGCTATCGCCAGGACGACAATGAAAAATTGCTAACCGTGAACCCTCGCGACTTGAGCAGCGGGTCTGTGCCGACTCGTCTATTGCCCGGTCGTGAGTGCGAGGACCAGAGGCATGGTCAGGACGGCAACTGCCGTTTGAAAGCTGATGATCCCGGCAGCAACGCGGTGGTCGCCTCCCAGCAGCCGCGCCATGATGTAGGCGGAGGGCGTGCATGGCAACGCGTTGAACAGGACCAGCGTGTTGAGTGGAACGCCGTTGAGGCCGACCATGCGCCCGATGCCATAGGTGGCAAGCGGGACCAGTGCCAGCTTGACCAGGCTGGATTGCAGGACCGGGCCGCCCGCGATCCGCGCTGCAGCGACATCCAGGCTGGCGCCAACTGCGAGCAGACCGAGCGGCAGCGATGCGGCGCCCAGCACGCCCAATGTCGATGCGATGGGCTTGGGGATGCCGAGGCCGCCGAGATTGGTGATCGCGCCGGCAACGACGGCGAGGATGACGGGGTTTGTCAGCACAGTCCGGGCGATGTTCGCCCGGGCGCGCGCGCCATGGCTGCCGTGCAATGCCAGGACCAGGATCGACCCGACGTTCAACACCGGAATGGTGATCGCGATGGCCAGCGCAGTGACGGACAGACCCGCCTGACCATAGAGCGCCGTCGCTGCTGCAACTCCGACATACGTATTCGGCCGGAGCGCTCCCTGAAGGACGGACGAGAACACCGGCCCAGGATGCGGGCGAACGGCGCTCCAAGCGGTGAGGAACAATCCACCGAGTGCGACCGCACCCAGCAGGACGACGGCGGTCGAATGCAACGAAATCCCGGCCAGCTCGGCTGTCGCGACCTGCATGTACATCAAGGAAGGAAACAGACAGAAGTAGTTGAGCCGCTCGCAAGGTATCCAGAACGGCTCAGCAACCAGCTGGCTGTGCCGAAGCACAGCTCCCAGCACGATGATCGCGAAGATCGGAGCAAGCGCCGTCACGATCTCGATCACGAGCAGATCACCCACAACTCCCAGCTTTCATCGAGATTTGCCAACGCCGAATTGTGCCTCGAAGACCTATTTCTCGAAATAGACGTCCGCGAAGCTGGCGTTGATCCCGGTCACACCGAGCGTGTGATTCCTGACCTTCTTGTTGAAGAGCGTCACGCCATCGGGTGCGACCAGATGGATCGCTGCCACGTCGTCATAGATCAGGTTCTGGAACTTGATCCACAGCGCTCGGCGCTTCTCGGGATCGGGCTCGACGGCGGCATCCTCGAGCAGCTGGTCAACGGCCGGATTGCTGTAGTGCGAGGCATTCGAGAACGGCAGGCCGATCTTGAAGTTCTTCGACCAGAAGGCGCGCTGAATGCCGGGCGTCGGATCAAACGTATTGGAGAGCGATTCGAGCGTGATGTCGAACTCGCGTCCGGTGTAGGCCTTGTTGATGTAGGTCGAGAAGTCGAAGAACTGGAAATCGACGGCGATGCCGAGCTTGGTCAGGGCCTGCTTGACGAAGTCGCCGGCCGCCTGCAGATTGAACGGGTTGGCATAGAGCCGGATCGGAAAGCGGGTGCCGTCCGCCTTCTTGGGATAATCGGCCTCGTCGAGCAGCTTGTTCGCCTTCGCCAGATCGAGAGGATACGGCTTGATCGAGGGATCCACGAAGTCGGCCAGGTCCGGACTGACCGCCGACGGCGCCACCTTGCCGTAGCCGAAATAGACGAAGTCGAGCAGCCGGCCATAGTCGATCGCGTGCCCGATCGCGAGCCGCACCCGCTTATCCCTGAGGATCGGATTGTCATAGTTGAAATACAGCTGGGTCATGCCGGCATTGTATTCGTAGCCGCGCGTCTCCGAGCCGAGATGCGGCAGCGCCTGCAGCCGCGCGAGGTCGGAGCGCGGTACCGGCGGCCCGCCGCCGAGATCGAGCTCGCCGGTCTCGAACGCCACCGAGCGCGCCGCCTGATCGGCGATGAAGCGGACGATGATGCGATCGAGATAGGGCTTGCCGGCATCCCAATAATTGGGATTGCGGTCGAGGATGATGTGGCTGCCCTTGACCCACTCCTTGAACACGAACGGGCCGGTGCCGATCGGCGCGCTGGCGTTCTTGTTGCCAAGCGGATCGGTGCCTTCATAGACGTGCTTCGGCACGATCGGCGACTCCGACGCATCGAGCGCCTTGAGCAGATAGGGCGCCGGCTTGGACAGCACGATGATCGCGGTCAGCGGATCGGGCGTCTGCACCTCCTGGACGAAAGCGAAGGTGCCGCGCCCGCGCGGGTGGTTCTCCTTCAGCAGCTTGATCGAATAGGCGACGTCCGCCGAGGTGAACTCCTTGCCGTCGTGCCATTTCACATTGGGACGGAGCTTGAAGCTGTAGCGCAGCCCGTCCGGCGTAACCTGCCACTCGGTCGCCAGCGCCGGTTGCGGCTTGAAGCCGAAACCGTAGGTCAAGAGGCCCTCGGTCACCTTGGGCGAAATGCGCGTGGAAGGACCGGCCGTATGGGCGATCGTCACCAGCGTGGTCGGCTCCTGCTCGACCAGGAAGCGCAACGTGCCGCCACGCGGAGCCTCGGCGTTGGCACCGGCTGGCAGTCCCAGCAGGAGCGCCAGCGCAAGACCCATCGCATGTCGACCGAGCGTACGAAAGCTCATAGGCAGCCCTCTTTTGACAAACATATTCGACGCGGGACGTCGTCGCCTGACTGGCCAGCTCTACACCAGAAGTCGCGTCAAATGCTTGCTGATGAATGCCGGGAGCGAGGAATGATCGTAGCGACTTGTTTGTCAGTTGGAGCATGGGCCTCTCATGACGCCCTCCTTCGTCGCTCCCGCAGGACCTGCACCGCGCGTCAACTCCTGGCGACCACGCCGCGACAAGATGCAACACCGACGTCATGAACTGAATGATGGCAGCGCTGACGTGCCGGGACTCCGGAGACGTTTGTTGCCCGTCTCATTTGAAATTTGGAATAGCCAGATCTGCGTTTTTTCCGTTTGCTAGACAGCTCAGCAATTCACTTCAACGATACGGTCCACACAATGATCCCGCGCTTTCCTTCGCTCTCACTGTCCCGGCGACGCGTGCTGGTGCGCGGCTTTGCGGCGGCCACGATGGCACTGGCCGCGATGACGGCGTTGCCCGTGGCCCACGCCGCGCCGAAGAATGGCGGCGACATCGTGTTCCTGATCGACTCGCTGGGCAGCACCTGGATCCCCAACAACAGCGCGATCTCGAGCTTCCAGGGCCATATCTGGGGCCACGTCACCGACAAGCTCGTCTATGTCGACGCCGACGGCAAGGTCAGCCCCTGGATCGCCGAGAGCTGGGAGCAGAACGAGGACGCGACCTCGTTCATCCTGCATTTGAAGAAGGGCGTGACCTTCTCCGACGGCACGCCGCTCGACGCCGCCGCCGTGGTCGCCAATCTCGATATCTGGTACGCCGGGCGCAAGAGCGAGGGCATCAACCCGATCGGCCTGTTTCCGAAGACCTACAAGAGAGCCGAGGCGATCGACGCTGCGACCGTGAAGGTCTCATTCAAGGCGCCGACGCTCGGCTTCATCCCGACGCTGGGCTATCACGGCTCGATCCTGATCTCGCCGAAGACGCTCGCTCAGCCCGCCAGCCAGCAGGCCGATCTCGGCAAGACCTCGGGCAGCGGCCCCTACGTGGTCGAATCCTGGAAGGAAGGCGACTTCGTCAAGCTGGTCAAGCGCAAGGACTACAATTGGGGGCCGGCGGCGGTCGGCCACACTGGACCTGCCCTCCTCGATTCGATCACCTACAAGCTCGTGGCGGAACAGTCGCTGCGCGTCGCCGCGGTGCAGTCCGGCCAGGCCGACGTCGCCTACAACGCGTCCCCGCAGGAGCTGAAATCGCTCAAGGAGGCCGGCTTCACCGTCGCGACGCCGCGCTATCTCGGCTTCGTCAATGGCTGGGCGATCAATACCAAGCTGGAACCCTACAACGACGTGAAGGTGCGCCAGGCGCTGCAGGCCGCGATCAATCGCCAGGAGATCATCGACACCGTCTATACGCCGGAGTGGAAGCTCGCGACCTCGTTCATCCAGAGCAACGTGCCCGGCGCCACCGACCAGAGCGCGCTGCTGGCCTACGATCCCGACAAGGCCGGCAAGCTGCTCGACGAGGCCGGCTGGATCAAGGGCGCCAACGGCGTCCGCACCAAGGACAGCAAGCCGCTGACCTTGACGCTCTACTCCAATCCCTATCTCGCGACGGCGAAACCGGTCGATGAGCTAATCGCCCAGCAGCTCGGCAAGATCGGCTGGAAGGTCTTCATCCGCGCCTACGACGTCGTAACCTTCGGCGAGAAGGTCAGATTCGGTGGCCCGGCCGTGCCCGCCTATGAGGTGACACGCAGCTTCATCGACGCCGGCACGGTTGCCAGCATCCTCACCGATGCCAACAATGGCGAAAACTGGTTCGCGCTCGGCGAGAGCGACACCAAGCTCAACGAGCTGCGTGACAAGATCGCCGGCGCCGGCACCACCGAGGTCCGTGCCCCGCTGCTCAACGAGCTGCAGAGATACGTCCTCGAGCAGGGCTATTTCATCCCGCGCACGCAGATCGTCCAGCGCATCTACGTGCAATCACCGCGGCTCAAGGGCGAAGTCTATAACGGCATCGCCTATGCCAGCTACTACACGGCGACGAAAGGTGAGTAGCCGGCGTTGCGGACAGGTCACGTGAGGAGGCCACCGGCATGAGCAATGCCTATATCGGCTTTGCCGCAAGGCGCCTCGCCCAGGCCATCATCGTCATTCTGCTGGCCTACGTTCTCACCTTCGTCGTCGTCAGCATCCTGCCGGGCGATCCCATCACCAACGTGCTGCGCGATCCGCAGAACGGGTTCACCGAGGATGAGATCCGGCAGATCATCGCGGCCCAAGGCCTGGACCAGCCGGTCCTGGTCCAGCTCTGGACGTCGCTGACCCATTTCCTGACCGGCGACCTCGGACTGTCGATGCGCTCCAACCGGCCGGTGACGACGCTGATTGGCGAAGTTCTGCCCTCGACGCTGATCCTAGCGTCATCCGGCTTCGCCGTCGCGCTGCTGCTCGCGACGACCGTTGCCTACGGCACGCAGTTCGTGCCCAAGCGGTCCGGCCAGGGCCTGCTACGAGGCTTTCCGTCGCTGTTTCTGTCGGTGCCCAATTTCGTGATCGGCCTGGTGCTGATCCACCTGTTCGGTTTTCAGCTCGGGCTGTTCAAGGTGATCGCGCCCAACAGCTTCTGGGCGACGTTCTTCGCCGCGATCGCACTCGGCATTCCCGTGTCGGCACAGATCGCGGAGGTGCTGATCGCCAATCTCGACCACGAGCGGGCGCAGGACTACGCCGCCGTCGCCCGAAGTCGCGGGCTCGGACCGGTTCGCTTGTTCGCCAAGCATCTGCTCAAGCCGTCCTCGCTGCCGGTCGTCACCATCATCGCGCTCACGCTCGGCGAGCTGCTCGGTGGCTCGCTGATCACCGAGACGGTGTTCGGCCGCACCGGCATCGGCAGTCTGGTGCAGCGCTCGGTCAGCACGCAGGATCTTCCCGTCCTGCAGGCGGTGGTCTCGCTCGCCGCCGTCGTGTTCGTGCTCGTGAACCTGATCGCCGATCTCGTCTATCCCCTCCTCGACCCGCGTGTGAAGCTGGTCGGCGCCGCCAGCCGGCGCCCGACCACGGCTGACGACGACGCCGTCGGCGCTTCCCAGGCGGTGACGCCATGAGCCTCCTGTCCTCCTCCGCGTTCGTCCCGACGACCAGCCGGCTGGTGGCCCTCAAGGTCCCGCCGACCGTCCTTCTCTCCTTCGCGGTCATTACGCTCGTCATCGCCTGGTCGGTCGCGCCGGGCCTGTTCACCAGCTATAGCCCGATCAACGGCGTGCCCGCCGACAAGCTGCTCGGCCCCAGCGCCGCGCATTGGTTCGGCACCGACCATCTCGGCCGCGACCTCTACGCGCGCGTCGTCCACGGCACGGCCTCGTCGGTGAGCTCCGCCTTGATCGCTGTGGTCATCGCCGCCGTCGCCGGCGGCCTCATTGGCCTGCTCGCCGGCTTCTTCGCCGGCTGGGTGGACATCGTGCTGGCCCGCCTCGTCGACGTGCTGCTGGCGATCCCGCATTTCCTGCTCGCCGTGATCGTCGTCACCGCGCTCGGCTTCGACACGACCAACGCGGCGATTGCCACCGGCATCTCGGCGGTGGCGGTGTTCGCCCGCGTCATGCGCTCGGAGGTGATCAAGACCCGGCAGGCCGCGTTCGTCGAGGCCTCGTTCCTGCTCGGCGGCTCGCGCTGGCACATCCTGTTGCGGCATGTGCTGCCGAACGCGTCGCGCTCGGTGCTGCCGCTCGCGGTGCTGCAGTTCGGCCTGTCGATCCTGGTGATCGCCAGCCTCGCCTTCCTCGGCTATGGCGACCCCCCGCCCGCCTCCGACTGGGGTCTCCTGATCTCGATCGGCAAGGACTACCTCAAATGGCCATGGCTGGTTTACGCGCCCGCCTTCGTCACGATCGGGACCGTGCTCTCGTTGAACAGGATCAGCCGATGGCTTCGCCGGACAGACTGAGCGCCACATTCAGCCGCGACACCATCGATGCGCCGGGCTTGCAGCCGCAAGCTCCCCTGCTCCACGTCGACGGCCTGTCGGTGTTCTACGGCAAACAGCAGGTCGTCTCCGACGTCAACTTCGAGCTCGGCCGCGGCCGGAGTCTCGCGCTGATCGGCGAGTCCGGCTCGGGCAAGTCGACGATCGCCCGCGCGGTGTTGCGGCTGCTGCCGAGCGGCGGACATGCGACCGGCCGTGTCGCATTCGACGGCCAGGATGTGCTCGCGCTCTCCGAGCGCCGCTTTCGGCCGCTGCGCGGCCGCGCCATCGGCTTCGTGCCGCAGGATCCCGGCGATGCGCTGAACCCGGTGCGCACGATCGGCGCCCAGGCGATGGAGGCAGCTGTGCTGCTCGACGAGCCGGACAACAGAGTCCGCAGGCAGCGCATCCTGGAGACGTTCGCCCAGGTCGGGCTCGACAATCCCCAGCGCGTCTATGACTCCTATCCGCATCAGCTGTCCGGCGGCATGCTGCAGCGGGTGCTGATCGGGCTCGCGGTGCTGCCACGACCATCGCTGCTGGTGGCGGACGAACCGACCTCGGCGCTCGACGTCACCATCCAGAAGCGCATCCTCGACCTGCTGTCGCGGCTGCAATCCGAGCTCGACATCAGCCTGCTGCTGATCACCCATGACCTCGCGATCGCCGCCGAGCGCGCCGATGCGCTGGTCGTGCTGAAGGACGGCACCATCCAGGAGGCCGGCCGGACATCATCAGTGTTCTCCGCGCCGGCCTCGACCTATGCGCGGAAGCTGCACGCCGATGTCCCGGCGCTCAACCCCGATCGTTACGCTGAGTTGCGCGACCCGGGCTTCCGCAGCCTCAAGCAGGGCGCGACCGCGAAGATCGAAGTCAGCTCCGTCACCAAGACCTTCACCGTCGACGGCAAGACGCTGACGGCCGTCGACGGCGTGTCGTTCACCGTACCGGCCGGCACTACCCACGCCCTGGTCGGCGAGTCCGGCTCGGGCAAGACGACGACGATCCGGCTGCTGCTCGGGCTCGAGCAGCCCAACAGCGGCACGATCACTGTTGCCGGCGACACGCTCAGTGGCCGGTCGCCGGACGAACTGCGCGCAGCCTGGCGCCACCTTCAGCTCATCTACCAGAATCCGTTCACCTCGCTCGACCCGACCTGGACCGTCGAGCAGCTCGTGCGCGAGCCGCTGGATCGCTTCAAGATCGGCACACCAGAGGCGCGGATCGCGCAGGTCCGGCAGTCCCTGGCCGATGTCGGGCTCGGCGAGCATCTGCTCGCGCGCAAGCCAGGCGCGCTGTCAGGCGGCCAGCGCCAGCGCGTGGCGATCGCCCGCGCGCTCGTGCTGAGGCCGGATGTGATCGTGCTCGACGAGCCGACCTCTGCGCTCGACGTCACCGTTCAGGCCGACATCGTCGAGGCGCTGCTGTCGCTGCAGGCCAATCTCGGACTGACCTATATGTTCGTCTCGCATGATCTGGCGCTGGTGCGCCAGCTCGCCCACACCGTCTCGGTGATGCATCGCGGACGGATCGTCGAGCATGGCACCGTGAGCGAGATCTTCGACACGCCCCGCGAGCCCTATACGCGCGCGCTGCTCGCTTCGATCCCCTCGGGAGCGGCCGGTGCCGCGCGCGTGCCGCAGTCCCGTGCGCGGGCGATGATCACGGCCGCCTGATCGGCTGCACGCATATCGCCGTTGAAGACGCCGGCGCGCCGAAGCGCGCCGGCCCTCACGTCTATTCCGCCGCGACGTTGAGCGGCCCGCGCCAGATCGCCGACGCGTAGAGCTCGCCGCCGAAATCGGGATCGACCGTGCCGTTGATGCGCGCCTCATGCGCCGGCAGATCGTCCAGGAACAGGTCGCGGCTGATCCGCGACACCACGCCTGGAATGTCACGCCGAAAACTCGGGACGTCGCCGACCGGCAGGCCGTAGCTGACGAAGGCAGCCGGATTGAACACGTGAATGTTCTTCAGGAATAGCGCCCGTCCCGGCTTTTTTTCCAGATACTCATGACCTGCGCCCAGATAGGGATAGCCACCGAGACTGTCGTCCTGCTCGTCGGCCGGCGGCGTGAAGCGATCGCGCCACAGCAGGATGTCGTCGGCGAAGTCGGCCAGCTCCGGCCTGCGATGCGCGTCGACGGTGAAGCCGGTGCCGACGATAACAAAGTCGAACTTGAACTCACCGCGCGGCGTCACGGCGATCCCCTGCGCTCCGTCAGTTCGCACATCCGTCCAGGGCGACGACAGATGCAGGTGGAAGTTGCGGTGCTTCACCGCACGCGTGATCGCGTCCGGCGGCGGCGTCGAACCGGCCTGGCGGAAGCGGATTGCCTGGTGCCAGCGGATCGCATCCGGCATCGTCCCGTAATTGTCATAGGCGCCGGGATAGCCGCGGATGCGGATCACCGGCAGCGAGGCCAGCTCGTGGCGGCGCGCGAACAGGTGCACCTCGCTCGCCCCGCTCTCGAGTGCAACCGCCGCCGCATCGAACGCAGAGGCCGCGCTTCCGACCACCGCGACCGACTTGCCGCGCAACGCCGCAAAATCGATCGCCTGCGAGGTGTGGGCATAGAGCGAGGGCGGCAGCTTGTGCGCGATCACCTCGGGCACGTAAGGTCCGCCCGCGCCGAGGAAGCCGTTCGCCAGGATGACCTTGCGCGTCGTTTCGACCCGCGCCGCACCGTCACGTTCCAGATGCAGCTTGAGATGGCCGTCGGCCGGCTCGATCCGCAGCAACCGCGTGCCGTACTGGACCTCGATGTTCAGGACCGAGCGGTACCAATCGAGATAGGCCGCCCAATCGACCCGCGCGATGCGGTCGATCTCCGAATAGGCCGCCTCGCCATGGCGAGACTCGTACCAGGCCTGAAAGCTCAGACCAGGGAGCCCGAGCTCGGGCCCCGGCAGAGTCTTCGGCGTGCGCAGCTTGTTCATACGTGCGGTCGTAAGCCAGATGCCGCTGCCGGCAGCATCCTTTGCCGCATCGATCACCGTCACCTTGCCAATTCCAGCACGGCGCAGCGCGAACGCAAACGTGCTGCCGGAATGACCGCCGCCGACCACGACCACGTTGTGGTCGACACCGTCGCGATCAGGCACCCAGTTCTGCGGATCCGGCCCGATCAGCCGCAGCGTCTCGCGTGCGGTCGCGTCGAGATTGGGTTGGGACATCTGTCGTCTCCGGAATTGGCTGTCAGTGGATGTGCGGAAAGCCGTAGCGTTCCGCGAGATAGAGGAGGATGCGGCCGGGATCATCGATGAAGCGCCGGCCGTTCGCGATCTGCGCGTCGGCGGGGACCGGCTTGTCGTCGGCGAAGATCAGGACAGGCAGGGACTGATGCTGCTCGCCGATGAGCGTCACGACCGCTTCGCGCGGCCTCTCGAACGGCAACCGATGAACTTCGATCTGCGTCGCGAGGCCAGGGAATGATCCCAGCAATCCCTCGATCGCATTGCAGTGCGGACATACGAAGAAGCGTCCGGGATGCGCGACGTCACGAAATCCGGGTGCGAGGAGGAAAAGCCGATCGCCGCTCATGCCGTTCTATCACCAAAAGGACCGACGTATTCGTCTCATCCTAGAAGCGATCGCAAAGTGGTCAATGAAACAGAACGCGCTTTGTTTCCGTGTTGTTGCAATGATCGACTGATGAGAACGGCGATCGAGAAACAATCTATGCGCCGCCCTCAGGCACTAAGCTCGCCCGTCTGACGTCACCGGTCATCATCTGCTTTCGGACCCGAATAGGCGTTTAAGCTGTCTCGTTTGGAAACGCTGCGAGCGACGCGTTCCTTCTCACCTCGCCTGCAACTATGCAAATCCATTTCATCGACAGCATCAGGACGGCACCGCTAGAGTTTCTATATTGCTCAGCCTGTTCACCTCACTTCAGAGAGCTGCAGCGCTCGAACGGATATCACCATGTCAGATCCCCTCGCCGTCATCAGTCTTCAACAGGATACCCCAGAGCTCGCCCGCGCCTATGAGCAGCTTGGCGTCATCCAGTTCAACCATGGCAAGCTGCTGCTCGAACCGCTGGCGCTGATAGCGGGCGAGCGGGTGCTCGACGTCGGCACCGGAACCGGCCGTCTTGCCGAGTTCGCGGCCCATCTGGTCGGCCCCAAGGGTCACGTCGTCGGCGTCGATCCGCTGGAGAGCCGCATCGCCATCGCGCGCCTGCGCCAATCGACCAACTTGGTCTTCGACACCGGCCGCGCCGAGGATCTCTCCCGCTTCTCCGCCGGCGAGTTCGACATCATCTACTTCAACAGCGTGCTGCACTGGATCGCCGACAAGCGGACGGTTCTGGCCGAGGCCGAACGGGTGCTGCGGCCGGGCGGCCGCATCGGCCTCACGATTCAGGATACGACGGCTCCGCATGAATCCCGCCGGCTGCTGCGGCGCGCGGTGGCAGAGGTCGGCCTCGACGCCGGACGACTGACCGCTCATGGCGTTCATGCCGCGACCGACGACGAGCTGCGCGCGCTGTTCGACCGGACGGGATTCGTCGACTATCGCAGCGAGCTGCGGACCCTGGTCGAGACACATGGCAGTGCCGATGAGCTGCTCGGCTGGTCCGAGAGCAGCGCGTTCGGCAATTTCCTGGACGGCTTCTCCTATGCCGAAGGCAAGCAGATCCGCGCCGCTTTTGCCAAGCTGGTGGAGGCGCATCGGACTCCCGAAGGCCTGAAGCTGGCCCGCTACCTGCGCTACGCCTTCGCACGCAAGCCCGAATAGTCGAACCACGTCACGAACACCGTCATTCCGGGGCATTCGGCAATGGGCAGACGCGCAGCGGCTGACCGTTGGCGAATGAACCCGGACTCTCGAGATGGTTTGATGCAAGACAAGGTCGAGATTCCGGGTTCAAGGCCTGCGGCCTTGCCCCGGAATGACGGTGGAACTGACGCTCCAGAAATAGCCGATGAGAATAGCAGTTGACTCAGCGGAACTGCGGCCCGCGCTCGTCACGGGCCACCTCTCGCATTCTGATAACAGACGTTATGCAGCCCGATTGACCGGCTTCGGCGCCTTGACCCGGGTCACGCTCTTGCGGCCGTCGACACCGACCGGAATGTCGCCATCGATGGTCGCGCGCCGCACGATACGGTGCTGATCGCCATAGTCGTTGACGGCGATGTGCTGGGTCGCACGGTTGTCCCAGATCGCAATGTCGCCGGCCTTCCAGCGCCAGCGCACGGTGTTCTCCGGCGCGGTGATGTAGGATTGGAACAGGTCGAACAGCTTCTGACCGTCGGTCTTGCGGATGCCGACAAAGCGTTGGACGAAATTGCCGAGCAGCAGCGTGCGCTCACCGGTCTCCGGATGCACACGCACCACCGGGTGCTCGGTCTCGTAGACCGTACCGGTGAACACCTCCTCGAAATGCTTGCGGTCGGCCTCGGTCGCCCGGCTCCGGGTCGCGGCATAGTCGTAGGCGTTGCTGTGCACGGCCCACAGCTCATCGGCCAGACGCTGCAGCGGCGCGGGGAGGTCCTGATAGGCGGCAGCCGTGTTCGACCAGATCGTGTCGCCGCCGAATTCGGGGATCACGACCCCGCGCAGCACGGCCGCCTTGGGATAGGCATCGACGAAGGTCACATCGGTGTGCCAGGAATCGGCGCGGCCGCCGCCGCGGCCCGAATCCAGCTCCAGGATCGACGCCGTGCCCTTGATGGCGCCGACGGTCGGATGCGGGACGAGATCGCCGAGCCGCTTGGCAAAGCGCTCCTGCTCGGCATCGTCGAGATGGTCCTGGCCGCGGAAAAAGACGACGCGATGCTGCAGCAGGAGATCGTTGATCTCCTTGACGAGCGCATCAGGCAGATCGCCCGACAATTTCACATTGCGGATCTCGGCGCCGATCCGGGCCGACAGCCTGGAAACGTCGGATGCCTGGATCGACCGCCCTGCGGTCGGACTTGATTGCGGAACTGAGTGGACGCTGGCCATGGCAGGCTCCCGATGCGTTTCTGGTGTGTTACGTCGCTGGTTGTTGCGCCGCCAATTGCGGAGGCCGGTCAGCGACGTCAGACGAAAGCTATACGCAAGCCCGCAGAATTGGCTTTCAAACTTGTCAGTTGCAAAGAAAGAGACAATTGCCGCGCGGTGCCTGAGTTAGAACAACACACGCCTTCACTCAGGTTGTCGCGATCCTGAGCTGGATCTTCCACCCTTGCTCAGACATTCCGCCACCGCACCAGCCAATGCTCGATCGCGCTGGCGCTGCGATCCACGATGAAGCCGACCAGGCCGACGACGACGATACCGAGCATCACCAGCGCCATTTCGAAGCGCTCGCGCCCTGAAATGATCAGGCCGCCGATGCCGGGCCCGGCGGCCATGAAATACTCGGCGCCGATGGTCGCCAGCCACGCATAGATCAGGCCGAGATGCAGTCCCGTCAGCACCGATGGCGTCGCCGCCGGCAGATACAGCGACCACACCAGCTGTAGCCGGCTGAACCGGAAGACCTCGCCGACCTCCCTGAGCTTGACCGAGGTGGAGCGGACACCCTCGACGGTGTTGAGGATGACGGGAATGGAGGCGGCCAGCGCGATGAATACGATCTTGGCGGCCTCGTCGAAGCCGAACCAGAGCGAGATCAGCGGAATCCAGGCCAACAGCGCGATCTGCTTGAGGCCGTTGAACCAGGTCGTGAAGATGCGGTCGGCGATGCTGGAGAGGCCGAGCAGCAGGCCGACCAGGATGCCGAGGCCGGCGCCGAGCGCTAAGCCGAGCAGATCACGCCTGAGGCTCGCCGCCAGCGCGTACGGCAGCTCGCCGCTCGCGACTTCCTGCCAGGCGACCCGAGCCACCTTTTCAAGCGGCGGCAGGAATTGCGGATTGACGAAGCCGGAATGGCTGCCGACCTCCCAGGCGACGAGCAGCAGCAGCGGCAGCACGAGCCCGCGCCGCAAGACGGTCGTGGCCGATGACGCCGCGATGTTCTCAGACGCCATCGGTGCGCCACCGCTGCAGCCGCGCCTCGACGCTCGCCAGCAGCTTGTCGCTAGCGAAGCCGATCACGCCGATCACGATCATCGCCACCAGCACCGTGTCGAGCCAGAACATCTGCCGGCCCCAGACCAGGAGATAGCCGAGCCCTTCCGACGAGGCGAGCAGTTCGACGCTGACCAGCGCGATCCAGGCATGCGTCAGCCCGTAGCGCAGGCCGGTGAAGATCGGCGGCACCGCGCCGGGCAGCACGACATGGCGCAGCATCTGCAGCGGCGAGAACCCGAAGGTCTCGCCGACCTCGACCAGCGCGCGCGGCGCATTGGCGATCCCGGCGCTGGTGTTCATCGCGACCGGCACGAACGCCGCCTTGGCGATGACCACGATCTTCAACGTCTCGCCGATGCCGAGCAGCAGCATCGCCAGCGGGATCCATGCGAGTGCAGGCACCTGCGCGATCGCGGTGAACAGCGGGCGGACGTGATCGTCGACCCGCCGCGACAGTCCCATCGCCGCGCCGAGCACCAGCCCCGCCCCGGCACCGACCGCAAAGCTCAGGAGCACACGCAGCAGGCTGATGCCGGCATGCTGCGCCAGCTCGCCGCTCGCGAGCATCTCGTTGAAGGCATGCAGCACGTCGGCCGGCCGCGGCAGGATCTGCTCGGCCAGCCAGCCGCGCTCGCTGCCGATGATCCAGACCGGGAGCGCGACGGCCGGGAAAATCAGCAGCCACGCCGCGGCCTTTGCGCGCACGACCAGAACCGAGACCAGCGCATGGGCCGGCCATTCGCGCCACACACGCGCGCCGAGCGCGCGCCTTGAGCTCAAACTTGGGCTCAGATCAGTCTCGAGAACCGCATCGCTCATGCATCGCTCCGGCTGCCTTGGCTCGCCCTGGGATCAGTTGCGCCGTCATGCTCGAGCGTGCGCAGCACCTCGTTGCGGAGCCGGACCAGGTCGTCGTCGCTGCGCGCGCGTGGCCGGGCCGCCGCGACATCGAAGATGCGCGAGATGCGGCCGGGGCGCGGGGCGAGGACGACGACGCGGTCGCCGAGAAACACGGCTTCGTCGACGTCGTGGGTCACCAGGATCATGGTGATCTTCTCATGCGCCCAGATGCGCTGCAGCTCGGTCTGCAGCCGGGCCCGCGTCAGCGCGTCGAGCGCGCCGAACGGCTCGTCGAGCAGCAGCAGCCGCGGCCGGTTGACCAGACCGCGCGCGATCGCTGCGCGCTGCGCCATCCCGCCCGACAGCTGATGCGGATAGGCGTCGGCAAAGCCGTCGAGGCCGACCAGCGCGATATGCGCTGCGACCGCCTCGCGCTTGTCAGCCTCGCTGATTGGCGCATTCTTCAGACCGAGCGCGATGTTCTGGCGGACCGTGGCCCAGGGAAACAGCCGCGGTTCCTGGAACACGATGCCGCGTTCCAGGCTCGTGCCGGTGACGGGTTCGCCACCCTGCACGATGCTGCCCTTGTAGTCGCGATCGAGCCCGGCGACCAGGCGCAGCAAGGTGGACTTGCCGCAGCCGCTGGGGCCAAGGAGCGCCACGAACTCGCCTGGCGTGACGGTCAGTGAGACGTCGTCGAGGGCCGCGATCGGCGCGCCATTGACGGTGAAGCTCTTCGAGACGCCGCGCACCTCCAGCCGGCCGCGGGCGGTTGCGGCCGGCGTCTCAGCGCGATCTGCCCGCTCAACCGCGAGGCTCATTGACCCGCCGCCACCGGCTTGCCGTCGGCCCCGAATTCCTGCCAGTAGCCGGCCAGTCCCTGCTCCTTCAGCGCCTTGTCGAGGAAGCTGCGGTCGAACCAGCCGTCGATCTCGACGCTGCGGCGGAGCAGGCCGAACTCCTTGGCCTGCTTCGCCTGAACACGATAGCTCTCGATGATCGAGGCGTCGATGATCGGCGTGTTGCGGTATTTCAGCTCCTGATCCTTGAAGTCGAACCGATAGCCCGACGCCGGGAAACCAGAGCGCGCCGAGATCTCGAAGAACGCCTCGCGATTGGCCTCGTCCGACGACCAGCGCGCCGCGCGCACGATCGCCGAGACGATCTTCTGCGTCACGTCGGGATGGGCCGCAATAAACGCCTCCTGCCCGATCAAGCTCGAGTGCCGCTCATAGGCCGGGTTGTCGCCCTTGGTCGTGTAGATGATCTCGGCGATGTTCTTCTCGGCGAGGCTCGCGAGCGGGAAGTTGCCGAAGGCCGCATCGATGTCGCGCGACGTCAGGGCGGCGTTCGTCGTCGCCGTGTCCATGTTGATGACCTGGACGTCCTTCTCCTGCAGGCCGTAGCCCGCCAGCACCTTCACCGCGGCGAGATGGTTGTTGGTGCCGCGGAAGATCGACACCTTTCGGCCCTTGAGATCGGCGACCTTGCGGATCGGCGAGTCCTTGGGGACAGCGAGGTAGATCGGAGCATGCGCGCCGGCGGCCAGCAGGATCTTCGTCTTCAGCCCGTTGGCGCGGCCGATGACCTGGGGCAGATCGCCCTGCAGAGCGAAATCGAGCTGATCGTTGGCGAAGGCCTCGTTGACCGCGGGACCCGCGCCCTTGAAGAACGACCATTCGACCTTGACGTCCGGCAGATCACGCAGCTCCCGCTCGAGATAGCGCTCGGAATGAGCAATCGCAGCGGACGAGCCGCCGGAGAACTGCCGGTTGTCGGCGCCGACCGAGGCGAAGCCGATCCGCACCGTCAGCGGCTCGGCGGCGGCCGCGGCCTGGCCGAGCAGTCCGAGACTCAGCGCCGCCAAAAGCCCGATCGAGAATTGCCTGCGCGTCGACATCATGTCTCCTGTCCTTCTGCTGATCTGGCGTGCCTCGGCAAGGCATCGAGAGGGATGGCTTCGTCTCCCACGGAGAGAACCGACAAGTTCCCACTCGATGCCGAGCCGCTGGGATCACGACGCCTTGGTGTCGAAGCCGGCCGGGATGAAGGCCGGCAGCTTCTCCTCGATGAACTGCTTGACCTCGGGCGACTTGAAGACCTCGATGAAGGCCTTCAGCTTCGGATTGTCCTTCTTGTCGGCCCGCGCGGTGAAGCGCAGCACCAGGCCGTCGTCGATGGTCCGGTCGATGATCAGCGCCGATTTCGGATCGCCGCCAGCCGGGATCAGATAGGTGATGTTCACCAGCCCCAGCGTGACGTCATCGAGCGAGCGGTAGGTCTGCGCCGGATCGAGCTCGACGATCTTCAGGTTCTTTGGGTTCTCGATGATGTCGAACTTGGAGACCGAGAAGCCCTTGCCGGGCGTCAGCTTGATCAGACCGGCGCGCTCCAGCAGGATCAGCCCGCGCGCGCCATTGAGCGGCTCATTGGGAATGGCGACGGAATCGCCGTCCTTCACCTCATCGAGCTTCTTGATCTTCCTGGAAAACAGCCCGACCGGCGCGATCACGCCGACCTTGTCGACCTGGACCAGATTGTATCCGCGCTGCTTGTTCTGCAGTCCGAGATAGGTGGCGTGCTGAAACAGATTGGCGTCGACGTCGCCCGAATTCACGACCTCGTTGATCGCGACCCAGTCCGACAGCTCGACTACCTTGACGTCCTGCCCCTTCTCCTTGGCAAGCTTGGCGGCAAACCCGACCAGCTGGCCGATCGGACCGGCGCTGGTCGAGATCTTCAACGGCTCGTCGGCGCGACTACCGACGGAGAGGCCCGACACCAAGCCCATGACGAGCATCACGCGCAACAGCATCTTCATCAACATCCAATCCTTGTTTTCATAGTCCATCACTATCGAGCTGAGAATGATGTGCAGCGGCGCCGCCGCTGTCGAGCGCCCGCGAGAAAAAACGATGCACGTCCTGTGGCCGTGCCTCGTGGGGTTCGTTTCTTTCCCGTTCACGCCGCCGAAGCACGCGTTTGTTGTCCAGCTCAGAGTTGCTCCGGAGGATGACCGGTGCGCCGTGTTGCGCGCGAGGCAGCGCAACTGCCCGGAAGACTCGTTAGAATCGTCACAGACGGCAGTGAAACGATATCGCTCCGACATGTCGCGACAGAACGATTGATCCGCCGTGCTACTCAAATGAAAACAACGTGCTCCGGCCGAGCTGCTATCGTCGAATCCGATCGCCAGCGCTATCCGCTGGACGATTCAGTTCCGATCACGATTCTCGAAAGTCGAACGATGACCAGACCGCGCGAGCTCAGGATCAACGCCTTCAACATGATGGCCCCGAGCCACAATTGGGGCGGGCTGTGGTCACACCCGCGCGATCAGTCCATCAACTACAACACGCTCGACTACTGGGTCGACTATGCCAGGACGGCCGAACGCGGCCTGTTGGACGGCATTTTCCTCGCCGATGTGTTCGGCGTCTACGACGTGTACGGCAACAGCGCTGACACCGCCTTGGCGCAAGCGATCCAGTTGCCCAATGCCGAGCCGACCTTGCTGGTCTCGGCGATGGCGCTCGTCACCCGGCATCTCGGCTTCGGCATCACCGCCAACCTCACCTATGAGCACCCCTATCAGTTCGCACGGCGCTTCTCGACGCTCGATCATCTGAGCAGCGGCCGGATCGGCTGGAACATCGTCACCGGCTATCTCGACAGCGGCGCGCGCGGCATGGGCTTGCCGAAAAATCACGCCCATGACGACCGCTACGATGCGGCCGAGGATTTCCTTGCCGCGGTCTACAAGCTCTGGGAGGGCAGCTGGCAGCCCGGCGCGGTTCATCGTGATCGCGCCACAGGCCTGTTCACCGATCCGTCCAAGGTGCATCGGGTCCAGCATCAAGCCGCCCATTTCAAGGTCGACGGCATTCATCTCGCCGAGCCCTCGCCGCAGCGCACGCCCCTGCTCTACCAAGCGGGCACGTCGAAGCGCGGCCGCGTCTTCGCCGCCCGCCATGCCGAGGCCATTTTCCTGAACGGTCAGACCCGGCCGGTGCTGGCGCGCGCGGTGCGCGAGATCCGGGAGGCGGCGAAAGACGCAGGCCGCGATCCCTACGACATCCGCCTGTTCGCCGGCGCGACCGTCATCGTGGCGCCGACGCAGGCCGAGGCCAACGACCTGCTCGCGGACTACGCCGCGCATGTCGACCAGGCCGGACAGCTTGCGCTGCTCTCAGGCTGGGCGGGCATCGATTTCTCGACCTACAATCCGGACGACCCGATCCGATATGTCGAAAGCAACGCCATCCAGTCGATGGTCGAGAATTTTACCGTGCGCAGCGAACGGCCGGTCCGCACCGGCGATCTCGCCGCCTTGAGCCGCGCCGGTGCCCGCTCACCCTTCGTCGTCGGCTCGCCGCAGGACGTCGCCGACGAGCTGATCGCCTGGGCCGACGAGACCGACGTCGACGGCTTCAACCTGTTCCGCCTGGTGGCGCCGGAATCCCTCGAAGCCTTCGTCGACCTGGTGGTGCCGGAGCTGCAGTCGCGCGGTGTCTACAAGACCGCCTATCGCGACGGGACATTGCGGGAGAAGCTGTTTCCCGGCCGCGGGCCTCTCCTGCATGCAACGCATCCTGGCGCGCGCCATCGCGATCCTGCTCTCCTGCAGCAGCTCACGCCGGAAAGGACCGACGCGGCGGAGTGACCGGGGATCAGCTCGACGAGCCGCTCTCACCTCCGATCGCTGTCACGATCGGTCGCTACGTCGTTTCGACGGGCGGAACGGGCAACGCCGTCACGGACTTGATCTTTTCCATCGCAAACCGCGACGTCACATTCTTCAATGCGACGGAGCCGATGAGCTTCTTGTAGAACAGATCATAGCTCTGCATGTCAGCAACGACCACGCGCAGCATGTAATCGACGTCGCCCGCCATGCGATAGAACGGCCACGGCTGCGGCATCGAGCGGCGCGCCGTCGGAGAACGTCACGCCTTTGCGCAGCTTGAAGACGTATTCCGTCCGCTCCGCGTTGAAGGTCCAGCCGGGGTTCGCAGACCATCCGACATGATCAATCTCCTGAACTGGTGAGCCGCATCGTTCCGAGCTATGCCGGACGGCTGCTAACGAAGAATTTTCCCGCAACTTATGCGAGGAAACGCGAAGTTTGCTGGCAATTTGGCAAGCTGAAATGGAATGAAGCAGTCGCCGATAAGGATCGAAGGAGAATGTTCCTCACTTCGACCTTCTCCGGGACGGACGCCGAGATTGTCCGGGCATGTGAACTCCATCTCGTCGGCGCATAGGCGATGAGGCTCGCACCGGGGAGATGAGACCATTGCAGGCGGTCCCTACCCCCGCTGTGCCGATCCGGTACTGGCCGGGCGGCGGCGTGCCGTTGACGGCGAAGTCGCCGACGATGCGGTCGCGATAGACCCGCGGATTGTGCGAGATGATGGTCCGCGCGTTGCGCCAGTAGCGGTCGAGCGCGAGCGGCTTCGCGGCCGAGGAGGCGCCGAGCGCGTCGAACAGGATGGTGGTCGCCTGCAGCACCAGGTCGGAGACGACGGTGACCGACTGGTCGAGCTCGATCTCCGCAATTGCGATGGCGCTGGCGGCACGCTCGTCGTCCCCGGTCAGATGCGCCTCATAGGCGCGCTGCAAGGCCTCGGCGACCTTGAGCACGATCAGACCTGCGGCATAGGCATTGCCGCGAACGCGCCCGACGATCTGCAGGATCTGCGGATCTGCCGAGACAGTCGGCGCATTGCCGTGGCTGAAGACGCGCTTACGCTCGCGGACCAGGCGGGCGACGTCGCCGGCCGCGGCGCGGCCGATGCCGGCCAAGGTCGCGAGATGCACCAGCTGGTAGAACGGATTGGAGTATTTGAAGCGCTCGCTGACCGGAACGATCTGGTCCGGCTCGATCGGCGCATCGGTGAAGATCGCAGTGCCGCTCGCGGTGGTTGCCTGGCCGAACCCGTTCCAGTCGTCCAGCACCTCGACGCCGCCACCGTGGCGCGACACGACGACGCCAACCGGATCGCCGTTCTCGAGCTGCGCGGCGACATTGATCCAGTCGGCGAACAGCGTGCCCGTCGTGTAGTATTTGCGGCCGTTGAGGACATCGCGTCTATTCTTCTTCGAGATCACGGTCGAGAAGGCGCTCAGGCTGGCATCGCCGATCTCGGTATGACCGTTGCCGAAGTACGTCTTTTCGGCGAGGCGGCCGAGCCACAGCGCGCGGCGCTGCGAATTGCGCGAGTTCAGGACATCCTCGGTGAAACCGAAATGCGCGCGCACCGCGTTGGTGACGTTGGAGTCGCCCTCGGACAGCTCGATCAGCAGGTTGAACAGCTCCGGCAAGGTCGCACCGCCGCCGCCGAACTCCGTGGGCACACGGACCGCGGTGAAGCCCGCCGCCCTTAACGCCTTGATCTCGTCATAGGGAAGCTTCCGCTCGAGATCCCGCTCCACGGCGCTCGCCCGGATCTTCTGGAACAGCGGCCGGAACGGCTCGGCCAGTTGCTCGTAGCGCGCGCTGGGGACACTGCCCCAGCCGAGTTCGATCTGCGTCATGCTCGTTCTCCTCTGTCGGGCTCAGCGCTGCGCCACCGCGGCCGCGTTGAAGTCGCGATTGAACTCCACGGCAACATTGATGGCCTTCGGAATGACGCCGGACGTCAGCAATACCTCGGCGATACGCTGCTCGCGCGCGACAAGCGCATCGTCGAACGCCACGAACGAGGATTGCTGAAAAGCCGCGACGAATTTCGCGCGCTGCGGCGTCTGCTTCAGCTTCTCGACGAAGATGGCTTCGATCTCTGCCTTGTGATCCGGATACCAGGCCCAGTAGGCCTTGAGCCGGGTCAGGAAGTCCGCAATCTGCGCCTTCTTCGCCGGATCACGCAGCACGTCGCCGCGGGCGGTGAAGACGTTGAGGGCGGGAATGTCGAGCTCGTCGCTGTTGACGAGAATCTTCGCCTTGCCGGCCTCGATCGCATCGATCACGCCCAGCGTCGAGCCGGAGAAGATGTCGACCTTGCCCGAGTTGAAGGCGGCAGCGCTCGTGGTGGTGTCCTGCAGGCGGACCGCCTCGATGTCCTTCTCGGTCAGTCTGGCCTTCACCAGCGACAGCACATATTGCAGATAGTTATAGCCGCCGAAATTATGCGACCAGGAATGCCCCTTCGCATCGGCCAGCGTCTCGACGCCGGAGCCGGCCCGCGCCACGGTGACGATCGGCGGGTATTTCTTGTCGGCGGTGCGCCAGCCGGCCACGATCTGTAGCGGGACGTTGGCCGCGGTCCATTCCTCCTTGGCCTTGCCCTGCTCGATGATCAGCGACGTGTCGCCCATGTGCCCGATATCGATCGCCTTCGAATACAGCGCGGAGAGCTGCGCCGCCGGGCCGGTCAGGGTGACCCATTGCACCTCGTAGGGCGCGCCTTCGAGCACTTTCGACGCGGCGACCGTCTCCGGCAACGTCTGATCCTGGAAGCCGACCAGTAGCACCGGCTTGGCGCCTTCAGCAAAGGCTGCGGTCGCGAAGCCGATCGCCAGCACAGCCGCCGCAACCAGCGATGTGCGGAGACCTGTCGAGAGAGCTGTTTTCATCATCATCCTCATGAAGCCTGTCAGATCGGCGCCGCGTCGGTCGCGACACCAAGTTCGGCCAGCAGTCGCTGGCGCAGCAGTTCGATATGGCGATCGGTCCGCGCCCGCGGCCGCGGCGCGCCGATGTGTTCATCGAGGCGCACCCGGCCGCCATTCAGGACCACGACCCGATCGGCGAGAGCGAGCGCTTCGTCGATATCGTGTGTCACCAGCACCACGCCCGGGGAATGCCGCCGCACCAGCTCATGCACCAGGCCCTGCATGCGAATCCGGGTCAGCGCATCGAGCGCGGCGAACGGCTCGTCGAGCAGCAGCAGGTCTGGCTCCTGCACCAGCGCCCGTGCGAGCGCGACGCGCTGCGCCTCGCCGCCGGAAAGCGTGCGCGGCCAGGCATCGGCATGGCTTGCCAGACCGACCTCGGCGAGCGCGGTCGCCGCAAGCGTGCGGGTCGCGGCATTGCGCGGATGACCGAGGACGACGTTGCGCCAGACCTTCAACGCCGGCACCAGCCGCGGCTCCTGAAACACCACGGAGCGCGAGGCTGCCACCGCGACCTCGCCCGCATCGGCGCGGTCCAGCGCGGCAAGGATGCGCAGCAGTGTCGTCTTGCCGGTGCCGGACGGCCCCAGCAGGGCAACGAACTCGCCCTTGCGCACCGAAAGATCGATACCGTCGAGCACGGCGCGGCCGGTGAAGCTGCGCCGAACGCCGCGCAGCCGCACGGTCTCGGGACCGAAGTCGTTGTCGACGGCGCCCTGCCCGGTCTCGAACGCGACCGGTGAGATCGAGCGTACGCTGGCCAGATCATGCAAAGACAAGCGAGGCCCTCCATGGCAGCGCTACGCGTTCGACCCAGCGCATCACGAGATCGATCACGATGCCGAGCAGCGCATAGACGATGATGCCGGCGATGATCACGTCGGTGCGCTGGTTCTGGTTGGCATTGTTGAGGATGTAGCCGATGCCGGAGCGGGCATTGATCTGCTCGGCGGCGACCAGCGCCAGCAGCGACACACCGGCGGAGAAACGGATGCCGACCAGGATCGACGGCAACGCGGTCGGCAGGATTACCCGCAGCGCGATCTGCCGCGGATCGAGGCCGAACACCTTGCCGGCCTCGATCAGCTTGGGATCGACGCCGCGCACGCCGGCATAGGTGTTGAGGTAGACGGGGAAGATCGTCGCGCCATAGATCAGCGCGATCTTGGCGGTCTCGCCGATGCCGAACCAGATGATGAAGAGCGGAATCATCGCGATGAACGGGATCGTGCGCAGCATCTGCAGCGGTGCATCGAACAGCTCCTCGCCGAGCCGCCAGAGTCCGGCGAACAAGCCGAGCGCCAGACCGGTGCCAGCCCCCAGCGCCAGCCCGCCGAGCGCGCGGCGGAGCGAGGCCGGAATGGCCGCCTGCAGCTCACCCGTCGTGATCAGCTCAGCGAATGCTTCGAGCACGGTCAGCGGCGACGGCAGGACGGTGGGTTCGACCAGGCCGAAGCCGGACACCGCCTGCCACACCGCCAACAGCGTGACCGGCACCAGCGCCCGGAGCGCTCCGCGGCCGCTCGCAATCCACGCGTGCCGGCCGACCGCGGGATCACCGGCGCCGAGATCGACGAGATGCACACGCGCCGCAGCGTCACGCGGCTCGTGGCCAGCGACGTCGACGGCGGCCATGGGCGATCCCGCCAGACTCATGGAAAGACCTTGAACGACAGATCGGGATCACGCTCGATTTGCGCCAGCAGGCCGATCTCCCAATCGAGATAGGCCTTGAAGGCGGCAAGCCTGTCGCCGGACTTCTGATAAGGGGAACGCCAGACGTCGTCGGCGTCATGGATGAGTGCGGTCTCGCCCGTCTCCAGCGGAAGGCCTGCCGCGCGCCACGCCTGCGTGCCGCCAGCCAGCACACGAACGGATCGTCCGGTCCGCGGCGCAAGCTCCGCGGCGGCAAAGGCTGCGAGGATGCCATCGGCGGACGTCAGCACGATTGCAGAACCACCCTCGATGTCGCGCGAAACATCGAGCCTGGCGCGGACGGCGAATCTTGCGCCGGGAATGTGGCCGGACGCATAGGCGAGGCTGGTGTCGAGATCGATCACGGTGACCGCGCCCGCGTCGAGCTCGTGCTTCAGCGCGGCAGGCGCGATCGTTTCCACCGAAGGCGGCGCGCGCAGCAAGGGCGGACGATCCGGCCCGGCCAACCGTCCCTCACCGGTCTGCCACACCGCCAGCGCGTGCACCTCGCCCCAGCCGAGCTGCACCAGCCAGCTCGCGGTGATCGCGGCGCGCACGCCCACCTCGTCGTCGACGACGACGATGCGGGCGTTGCGCGCACCGACCCAGCGGTCGACGCCCTGGACCAGTTGGCCGCCCTCGGCCCAATGCGCGTCAGGCAGATGGCCGGCCTCGAACTCGGCCTTGCTGCGGACATCGTAGACGTAGAGCGAACGCTGCTCAGCTTCGCTGCGGAAGCGATCCAGCGCCGCCTCGTCGATCCACGACAGCGCGAAGCGGTGTGACAGCTGCGCGACCGCGGCCTTCGCCTGCGCCAATGCGGCATTGCTGGGCGGCTGGAGCTCCGCCTGCCGGCCGTGCTCGAGGCTCCAGCCGTTGGCCAGCCAGGCCATCGTGCCGTTCTCGAGCGCCACCACCTTATTGGGCAGGCCGGCATTGATCAGCGCCTGCGCGCCGATGATCGACCGCGTCCGGCCGGCGCAATTGACGACCACGAGATCATCAGGCGATGTGATCAGATCGTGGGCGCGCAGCGGCAGCTCGGCATTGGGCACCGCATGGGCCCCGGGCACCGAGAAATTCTCGAACTCCTGCAGCGTACGGCCGTCGAGCACGACGATGCGCTCGCCGGCATCGACACGCCCCTTGAACTCCTCAGCCGAAATGTGCGGCGTACCGTAGGCGTGCTCGACGAATTCGCCGAAGGCCTTCGAATAGGCGCCGGAGCCGGTATAGACCTCGCGGCCCGAGGCGGCCCAGGCGGCTACACCGCCACTCAGCAGCGACACGTCCACGAAGCCCAGCTCCGCGAGCTTCGCGGCCGCACGCGCGGCGAGGTCGCCCGGCCCGCTATCGGTCACGACGATCGGCACCGCTCGTCGCTTGAGCAGGCTGCCGGCGCGGAGCTCGAGCCGGCTCAGCGGCAGCGGGACCGAGAAGATGATATGGCCGTCTCCGGCAATCCCCCCCTCCTCCCGGACATCGACGAGCGCCAGCTCGGCATTCTCATGCAGGCAGGCCGCAAGGGCATCGACATCGATGCTCGGAAAGCGCGACGGCGCGATCGATACGAGTGGTGCGTTCATCGCAATGTCTCCAGACCTTCCACGACTGAGATTACGGCCGCAGCGCCGCGACATTGGTCGGCGAGCCGAAGCGCGTCTCGCCCGGTGCGGCACGACGCACGGGGCGAGCAAGCCCGAGATGGTCGCGCAGCGTCGCGCCCTCATAGTGCTCGCGGAAGATGCCCTTGCGCCGCAGCAGCGGCACCACCTGCTCCGCAAACGCATCGAAGCCGGAGGCGATCACGTCCGGCATGACGTTGAACCCGTCGACGAAGCCCGTGGCGAACCAGTCCGCGATGCCGTCGGCAATCTGCTCGGGCGTGCCGACCACGATGCGATGGCTGGTGCCGCCGCCCTGCGCGCGGATCAGCTGGCGCACGGTCAGATTGCCGCGCTGGGCCGTCGCGACAGCGCCCTTGAAGAAGGTCTGGATGCCGTCGGCCGCCAACGGCAAGGGTGGCAACGGCTTGTCGAGTTCGAGACTCTCAGGGGGAACGCCGAGCGTGCCGGCAAGCCGCCGCAGACCATATTCGAATGGCAACAGCTCCCACAGCTCCTGCTCGCGCTGCCTCGCCTCGGCCTCGGTGCCGCCGATCACGGTGACGAGCCCCGGGAAGATCAGGATATCGGAGGCGCGCCGGCCATGCGCGACCGTCCGCGCGCGCAGATCGTTGCTATACTCCTCGGCCTCATCGAGGGTGAGCGCCACGGAGAAGACGGCGTCCGCATAGCGCGCCGCAAGGTCGCGCCCGGCGTCGGAGCCGCCGGCCTGCACCACGATTGGCCGCCCCTGCGGTGAGCGCGGCACGTTGAGCGGTCCCGCGACGGAAAAGTGCTTGCCGCGATGATTGATCGCGTGGACCCGCGATGGATCGGTGAGCCGCCCGGCCGCCTTGTCGCCCAGCACGGCGTCATCGTCCCAGCTGTCCCAGAGTGCCCCGACCACCTCGGTGAACTCGGCACCTCTTTCGTACCGCGCGTCGTGCGCCGGACGCACATCCGCACCGAAATTGCGTCCCGCGGCCGGATCAGCCGTGGTCACGACGTTGAGGCCGGCGCGGCCGCGGCTGATATGATCGAGCGACGCCCAGCGGCGGGCGATGTTATATGGCTCGTTATAGGACGAGGATGCGGTGCCGATCAGCCCGACATGCGTGGTCGCCGCGGCGATGGCGGTGAGCACGATGCTCGGCTCGAGCGACTGGAACGATCGGAATTCAGGACTGTCCGACAGCGACGGAAAATCCGCCAGGAACACCGCATCGAACGTCGCGCGCTCGGCGAGCTTCGCAGTGCGGACCCAATAGTCGATGTCGAAGAAGCCTGTGGGATCGGACGCCGGCCAGCGCCAGGCGGCGCCGAACGTGCCGGCGTTGAGAAAGTTGAGATTCAGATGAAGCTGTCTCGCCATGCGCACCTCCCCGACATCGACTGCGGCCGACCCAACCGTTTCTTTCGACGCGCGATCAGAACGCCGGAATCTGTCCCGGCAGCCGGTCCTTGATCAGCTGGCGGATGGTGTCGTTCTGGAAGGCGCGGACCAGCGTCGGCACCCACGGTGCATCCTTGTCGCGCTCGCGCACCGCAATGAAGTTGCTGTAGGGATTTTCGGCAGGCGATTCGATCGCGATCGAATCCTTGCCCGGAATGAGACCGGCCGGCACCGCGTAGTTGGTGTTGACCACCGCGGCATCGAGATCGCCGAGACTGCGCGGCAGCTGCGCGGCATCGATCTCGCGGAACTGCAGCTTGCGCGGATTGTCGACCACGTCGAGCACAGTCGGCAGCAGGCCGGCGCCCTCCTTGACCTTGATCAGCCTCTCGGCCTGCAACAGCAGCAGCGCCCGGCCGCCATTCGAGGGATCGTTCGGAATCCCGATCGCAGCGCCCTGCTTAATCTCGTCGACCGATTTCACCTTTTTCGAGTACAGCCCGATCGGTGCGATGATCGTAGTGCCGACCGGCACGATCTTGTAGCCGCGCGTCTTGATCTGGTTGTCGAGGAACGGCCGATGCTGGAACGCATTGGCGTCGAGATCGCCTGAGTCGAGCGCCGCATTCGGCAGCAGATAGTCGTTGAAGACGACGACGGACACGTCGAGCCCGTCCTTGGCTGCGATCTCCTTCACCTTCGCCCAGAGAATCTCGGCATCGCCGCCGGAGATTCCAACCTTGATCTTCTGATCGGCAAACGCCGGTACAGCAAACAGCACAAGTCCGGCGAGGATCGAAAGCAGCGTACGTTTCATGTCGCTTGGTCTCCAACAGATCGCATTGAACGACGCTGATAGTGGAGACGAAAGCCTGCGCTGACAATGAAACGCGCAACCAAAGTTGGCCGCGACCAGGGAAGGATCGTTTCTCGCGCACGAAGAGCGTGGTGTGCTTCTTTCTCTGCAGCCCGTTCGCACCTAAAGAGAGCGATCGAAGCGGATACTCAACGTGAAAAATTCCAGCGCATTCTCGACTCTTCTCAGAAGCAGAGCGATCCAGTGACGATTGATGCGTTGAGCTGCCGTCTGGTTGGGTGCAGGATGGGCACTCGGGCGAGACTGGACCGCCGCGCGCTGCAGGGGCACCTTTCATGCTCACCGTTTGGGGACGGAAGACCTCTTCGAGTGTCCAGGCGCTGATGTGGTGCATCGGCGAGCTCGGGCTCACATATCGGCGACATGACGTCGGCCATCGCTACGGCGGAACCGACACGCCGGAATTCCTGACCATGAATCCCAATGGCACGATCCCCGTGCTGGTCGACGAGGACGATCGGCCGATCTGGGAAACGGGAGCGGTCCTGCGCTATCTCGCCGCCCGGTACGGCAGCCCGTCATTCTGGCCGGCCGTCCCGGCAGATCGCGCCAAGATCGACATGTGGGCCGAGTGGGCTAGACTCAACATCGCCCTCGCGTTCACCGGACCGGTCTTCGGCGCTACAGTACGGACCGCGCCATCAGACATCGACTGGCCTGTGGTGCGCCGCGCGATCGGAGATCTGTCGCGTGCGCTCGATATCGCAGAGGCCCGGCTGGCGCGGAGCGATTTCCTGTGCGGCGATGTGATCACGCTGGCAGATATCCAGTTCGGACACATCCTGTTTTGCTATTTCGATATCGGCATCGAACGCCGCCCTCATCCCTCCATCCATGCCTATTACGAGCGACTGTCACAGCGGCCCGCATTTCGCGAGCACGTCATGGTATGCTATGATGAGTTGCGAGCCTTCGTGAGGCCGATCTATCTGTCCAGCCGCTACTCCGCCGCAACAGCCGCACGCACCTGACGCTGGGGCCGGCGCAGGCCGAGATGATCGCGCAGGGTGCGGCCTTCATACTCCTCGCGGAACAGGCCACGACGGCGCAGCTCCGGCACGACCAAGCGAATGAAGTCTTCGAGGCCCGTCGGCAGGGTCGGCGCCATGATGTTGAAACCGTCGGCGCCGTAATTCTCGAAGCGCTCCTCGAGCTGATCGGCGATCTGGCTCGGCGTGCCCACCACCTGCCAATGCCCCCGGGCGCCAGCGATGCGCAGATAGAGGTCGCGCAGCGACAGGCCCTCGCGGCGCGCGAGGTCGACCAGCAGGGCCTGCCGGCTCTTGCCGCCCTCGGTCTCCTTCAAGGCCGGCACCGGCCCGTTGGGATCGGCGTTCAAGATCTCCGTCGTGCCGAGGAAGGTCGCGAGCAGGTCGAGGCCGACCTCGGGCGAGATCAGCGATTGCAGATAGTCGAACTTTTCCTCGGCTTCGCTCTCGGTCTCGCCGACCACCGGAAACACGCCCGGCAGAATCTTGAGGTCGTCGGGCTCGCGGCCGAACTTGGCCAGCCGGCCCTTGACGTCGGCATAGAACGCGACGGCATCGGCGAGCGTCTGCTGCGCGGTGAAGATCGCTTCCGCCGTCCGCGCCGCCAGCGCCTTGCCGGGCTCGCTCGACCCGGCCTGTACGACGACCGGCCGGCCCTGCGGCGACGGCGGAATGTTGAGCGGTCCCCTCACCTTGAAATGCCGACCGCGGTGATCGAGAACATGCAGCTTGGCTGCGTCGAAATAGACGCCGTCGGCGCGGTCGCGCAGGAAGGCGTCGTCGTCCCAGCTGTCCCAGAGCCCGTCGACGACATCGGCGAACTCCTCGGCGCGCGCATAGCGATCCGCATGCGGGATGAGGCCGTCATGATTGAAGTTCAGCGCGGCCGAGGCATCCGTCGAGGTCACGAGATTCCACCCAGCCCGCCCACCGCTCAGCCGGTCGAGCGAGGCGAACTGCCGGGCCACGTTGAACGGCTCGTTGTAGCTGGTCGACACCGTCGCCACGAGACCGATCCGCGACGTCACCGACGACAGCGCCGACAGCAGGGTCAGCGGCTCGAACGGATACACGCCAGTATGCGCCTTGCGGCTCGCAGCATTGAGCCGGTCGATCTTGACGCCGACCTGATCGGCCAAGAACACCGCGTCGAACTTGGCGTCCTCGGCAAGCCTGGCGAATTGCACGAAGTCCTGCAGCGTCTGGCTGTCGGAGGCATCCTTGGAGCGCCACGCCGCGACGTGATGGCCCGTGAACAGAAGAAATGCACCGAGCGAAAGCTTGTCTTTGCGGCGAGCCATCCGGAGTCTCCGAGACGAGGTTGAAATGGTCAGTTCAGGTTGAGGAATTGATCACAGAGATCGGCGGAGCTGCCATTCAGGCTCTTTGCGCCGCGCATCGCCTGGCAACTGGAACGTCAGATGCGCCATGATACGCACGGGCTTCAGAGAATTTGCTTTTTTTGTTGGTGAAGCGCACGCGTGAACACGTTCGCTGTAGCCAGTTTTTACAGCCGTAATCTTTTCATTATCGATCTAAGCTCCAAAGTGGATTGATTTGGCAGATGTTCGATGGATTACTCGTGCAACCGACTGTCAGATGACATGAAGTGATGATCGTTGAGCACCGCGATATCGTAGCCCTTCTCGGACCGATCACCACCTATCGGCGCCTCAAGCGGATCGCGTCGTGCTCAAAAATCAGATGGAGCGTCATTCACTCTCGACACTCAAGCGCTGGCGTGGGGGTGAACGAAATAATGCGAATGCACGAGATTGTCCGGGGGACGACATGTCGAACGTGACCCGTCTTACCAAGGTGCTGCGGCGGACGACGTTGCAGGCGGTGCCGACCGTCATCGGCATCGTCATCCTCAACTTCCTGCTGCTGCAGCTGGCGCCGGGCGACGCCGCCGACGTGCTCGCCGGCGAGTCGGGATCCGCGACCATGGAGACGGTCGCAGCGCTGCGCGCCCGGTTCGGGCTGGATCAGCCCGTGCTGGTCCAACTGATCGCCTATCTCGACAATCTCGCCCATTTCAGCCTCGGCTTCTCGCCGCGCTACAATCTGCCGGTCTCCGACATCATCGCGCAGCGGCTGCCTGGCACCGTCATCCTGATGCTGACCGCGCTCACGCTCGCGCTCGCCGGCGGCATCGCGCTCGGCACCGTCATGGCGACCTACGCCGGGCGCTGGCCGGATCGGCTGATCTCGGTCGGGATCACGCTGTTCTATTCGATCCCCGGCTTCTGGATCGGCTTGATGCTGATCCTCCTGTTCTCGGTCAAGCTCGGCTGGCTGCCGAGCGGCGGCTCCAGCACCATCGGCACCAATATCAGCGGCATCGCGCTCGTGATCGACAAGGCACGCTACATGGTGCTGCCGGCGCTGTCGCTCGCGCTGTTCTACATCGCGATCTATTCGCGGCTGACGCGCGCGGCGATGCTCGATGCGCAGACCCAGGACTATGTCCGCACCGCCGCTGCCAAGGGCCTGTCGCCGTTCGCGATCACCTTCGGCCACGTGCTGCGCAACGCGCTGCTGCCGGTGACGACGGTGGCCGGCATGCATCTCGGCGGTCTGCTCGGCGGCGCCGTCGTCGTCGAGACGGTCTACAGCTGGCCCGGGCTCGGCCGCCTCGCCTTCGAGGCGGTCATGAGCCGCGATTTCAGCGTGTTGCTCGGCATTCTCCTGCTCTCGTCCCTGCTCGTGATCATCGCCAATGTGACGGTCGATCTCGTGCAGGCCTGGCTTGACCCGCGTATCGAGACCCACTGATGCTCCAGATCAACACGCGCACGACCCTTCTTCAGCCGGAAGCCGACACGTCGCCGATTGCCATCTCGGCCGAAGTCAGTCCGTTGTCCTGGCCCAACCTGCACGCCGCCGACACCCATGTGATCAGTGCGACCAGCCACAATGTTCGCCGCCTGACCGTGCTCCGTCTGGTGCGCAATCCGTCGGTGGCAGCGGGCGGCGCGCTGCTGTCGCTGATCATCATTGCCGCAGCGCTGGCGCCCTGGCTGTATCCCGGCGATCCCCTGTCGATGGTGGCGCGGCCGCTGCTGTGGCCCGGCCAGACCACGGCGTTTCCGTTCGGCACCGACTCGCTCGGCCGCGACGTCGCCGCCGGCCTGTTCCATGGCGCGCGGGTGTCACTGCTGATCGGCGTCGTCGCCACCTCGATCGGCGTCAGCGTCGGGATCCTGGTCGGCGCCACCGCAGGGTATCGCGGCGGCTGGACCGACGATGTGCTGGTCCGCGTGATCGAGCTGTTCCAGACCGTGCCGAGCTTCATCCTGCTGGTCGTGCTGGTCGCGATCGCGCAGCCGTCGATCCTGACCGTGACCTGGGCGATCGGTCTCGTCACCTGGCCGACCATCGCGCGTCTCGTGCGGGCCGAATTCCGCGTGCTGCGCGAGAAGGATTTCGTGATGGCCGCGCGCAGCCTCGGCTTCGGCCATGGCCGCATCGTGATCCGCGAGATCCTGCCGAACGCCCTGCCGGCGATCATCGTCACGGCGTCCGTCATGGTCGCGACCGCGATCCTGATGGAGGCCGCGCTGTCGTTCCTCGGTCTCGGCGATCCCAACGTCGTCAGCTGGGGCAGCATGATCGGCTCCGGGCGCGAGCTGATCCGCACCGCCTGGTATCTGACCGCCCTGCCCGGCGTGGTGATCGTCCTGACCGTGCTGTCGCTGAACCTGATCGGCGATGGCCTGACCGACGTGCTCAATCCGCGCACCAGCGTGAAGCGCTGACCATGGCGCCCCTGCTGGACACCGAAGGGCTGACAATCCGCTTTCCCAACGCGACGCCGGTCAAGGACCTCAGCTTCCAGATCGCCGAGGCGGAGACGCTCGCGATCGTCGGCGAATCCGGCTCGGGCAAGTCGCTGACCGCGCTCGCCTTGATGCGGCTGTTGCCGAAGACGGCGCGTATCACTGACGGATCGATCCGCTTCGCCGGCGAGGATCTCGTCACCGTGCCGGAGCCCGCGATGCGCGAGCGCCGCGGCCGCGACATCGCGATGATCTTCCAGGAACCGATGACCTCGCTCAATCCGGTGCTCACGATCGGGCGCCAGATCGTCGAGGTACTGCGGCTGCATCGCGGGCTGACGCGCGCCCAGGCGCGGCGCGAGGCGCGCGACCTGCTCGATCTCGTCCGCATTCCCGACCGCTGCCTCGACGACTATCCGCACCGGCTCTCCGGCGGTATGCGCCAGCGCGTGATGATCGCGATCGCAGTGGCCTGCCGGCCAAAGCTCCTGATCGCGGACGAGCCGACCACCGCGCTCGACGTCACCATCCAGGCGCAGGTGCTGGAGCTGCTCGACCGTCTCAGGCGCGAATTGTCGCTGGCGCTGCTGCTGATCACCCATGATCTCGGCGTCGTCGGCCAATGGGCAGACCGCGTCGTCGTGATGTATGCGGGACGCAAGGTCGAGGAGGCACGGCCCGAGCCGCTGTTCAACGATCCCTTGCATCCCTACACCCAAGGGCTGCTCGCAGCCTCGCCGCGCCTGCACGACGACCTGCATTATCGCAACAGCCGGCTGTCGGAAATTCCCGGCAGCATCAGCTCCGCGGTGCTGGAAAAAGGCTGCCCGTTCGTGCCGCGCTGCCCGTCGCGCCGCGACGTCTGCCGCACTGCCTTCCCGGATCAGCAACTGGCCGGCTTCGGCCGCAGCGTCGCCTGCCATGCCGTGACGCCGCCGATTGCAACAGGACCATCGCTTCATGACGCTGCTGTCCGTCTCTGACCTCACCACCACCTACACGTCCGGCCGCAGCGCCGTGCATGCCGTCGACGGCGTGTCGCTCGAGATCGCGCGCGGCGAGACCATCGGCCTGGTCGGCGAATCCGGCTGCGGCAAGTCCACCTTGGGCAAGACGATCCTGCGGCTGGTCGAGCCGTCGGGCGGCCGCATCCTGTTCGACGGCGAGGACCTCACATCGCTGCCGGAACGGGCGCTGCGCAGCCGGCGCAAGCGGCTGCAGATGGTGTTCCAGGATCCGTTCGCCTCGCTCAATCCGCGCCAGACCATCGGCGAGATCCTGAGTGCGCCGCTCGCAGTCCACGGTATCACACCGCGCGCCGAGCGGCAGCGCCGCGTCGACGACATCCTGGCGCGCGTCGGCCTGCCGCCGGACAGCGCCGGCCGCTATCCGCACGAATTCTCCGGCGGCCAGCGCCAGCGCATCGGCATCGCCCGCGCGCTGATCCTGGGACCGGACCTCATCGTCTGCGACGAGCCGGTGTCGGCGCTCGATCTCTCGGTGCAGGCGCAGATCCTCAATCTGCTCGCCGAGCTGAAGCAAAGCCTCAATCTGTCGCTGCTCTTCATCTCGCACGACCTGTCCGTCGTCCGCTATCTCTCCGACCGCGTGCTGGTGATGTATCTCGGCCGCATCGTCGAGAGCGGCAGCCATGCGCAGATCTGGCACCGGCCGCTGCATCCCTACACCAAGGCGCTGATCGACGCGGTGCCCGACCCGACGCGCCGCCGCTACGCCGCGCCGCTGCCGGGCGACCTGCCCGATCCGCGCAGTGTCGGTGGCGGCTGCCGCTTCCAGCCGCGCTGTCCGATCGCGACCGAGATCTGCCGGACGCAGGACCCGGCGCTGCGCGCCGCCGCAGCCGGACATCACGTCGCCTGCCATCATGCGGAGCCGGCACTGCACTCCTGACTGACTCTGCTCGTACTCCGTCACAAGGAGCAGATCCGCCGCGGTCCTCGCCGTCATTCCGGGGCAATCGCCAGTGCAAAGCCGCGAAGCGGCGGCGCGTTGGCGATTGAACCCGGAATGACAGTGGGCGAAATGAACGGCCTTCTAAGCGAACATCGACCAGTACATCGGCGAAGTTCTGATGCCCTGTGCAACGACATCGTGCGGCAACCTTTCTCCACGCTTCAAACAGCAGGCATGGCTTCGCGATCTCGCGGCGATCTCCGCCCAAGTTTTGTCTGAGTGAACCTCTCCTTGAGAAGAAGAGGCGCAGGGAAGACCGGGTATCGACTGATACCCGCGGTCCGCGTGCAACAAAAAGCACGCGGCAGAACCACAGGTTCAGCCCAATATCCAGCCTTCCCTGCGCGACGGTTTGAACGGGTTATAGGCGCTCTCCCCGGGGATCGGCTGTCTTGCCCCCGTCGCCGGCGGATCATCATCACCGCCGGCTTGGCATCAGCACCGCGATGCCAGGACCACACCACTTCGCCGTCGCATCACTCTGTTCGTCGGCGCGGGCTTTTACACCCGGCTGCAGAGCAACGCGCCCATCGCCTCCCCGACTCGACGCTCGTGACGATCGCGAAACGTCCCTCTTCATCGAGGCGGGATGGCCGGAAATGTGGATGTGATTTGCCCGACGAGGCTGGGCAAGAATCCGAATTAGGGGGGTGAGAGGGCTCGGCGCGGTGCAATTTCGAGCCA
>NZ_JAUHJM010000008.1:0-277568 GCF_032381235.1 Bradyrhizobium sp. SZCCHNR1053 | reverse complement strand
CTTGATCCTCCGAGGGCCGGATGGTTCGGAAATCCAATCCTAACCCTTCTTGACCACCCGCCGCCCCATAGGATCTGCTCGGAAGCGGATGGCTTAGCAAGATTGGCGGCGAGGCAGCCGGCGCGAGCCGACCGCGCTGCCTTCCCCCGGCGAACAGAGCCTCGGGTTTCGTGCTCCGACGCAGCCCCGGTCCAAGGCGCGACGACAAGTTCGGCATCTCCCGGCCCTCGTAGGGAACAAAGGGGCTTGTGCCGCGAAAGACTTCGGTTGAGGAGTCTCGATGCCATGCTCCAATAGTGAGAGCGTTCAGGCTGTCTGCAGGGGCAAGCAGCCGACGATCCGCTTTCATGGCATCCAATCCCCGCAAAGCTCCTTCTGCCCGCGCAGTTGTGGGTGCGGCCTCGAAGGCAGCAGCATCGGCAAACTCGGGCATGGGCAGCCCGTCATCTACGTTGCCAGCACTGACCAGAAAGAGAATGCCGTAGGTGAAGGCCAAATAGTCCAGAGCCCGTGCCCAGGTCGAGAGTTTGCCGGCGAATGGCTTCGTGCGATCGCCGAGCGATAGATTGACCACGATGACATTCGGGCCTCCGCTCGCGCGCATCCGAATTACGGCTTCAACAATGACGTCGACGACCAGCTTGTTTTCGTCGAAGATTTCATCACCCAATGAAGGTGCGTACATTACCGGCCGAAAATAGACGCGGCGGCTGATCGACGTAGCCGGATCATTGAGATCGCCGTGAAGCACGATCGAGGCCATGGCGGTACCGTGCACGCGCAGTCCCACGGCTTTAGCCTCGAGATTTGCGGGATCTTCGATCGTCAGCCGGCCGGTGAGAAGCGGGTGAGCTTGAACAGGAACAGCATCGAAGACAGCGGCGATCGGATCGTCGAGAAGGACGTTTGGCCTCACCTCTGTCACAGGCGTGCGATCATCCGCATCAATCGGCGTGCCCACGCTCTGCGGCACGATGGATGCTACGGGATCAGCGCCAGCGAGCGAGGCGGGGTCGAGGTCTGCGATAAGCCGGATTTCGCCTGCTGGAACGTCGGCTAGTACAGCATGGTAGGCAAATTCCGGCCGCCTCGAGCGGTCGATTATCTTGCCACCTTTGCGCGCGACGTGCTCCGCCACAGTTGCTTCGGCGGCTTGCGCGTCCCCCTCACCCGCGCGGAACACCAATTCGATTTCGATACGAACTACCTCGCTATCAGGAGCGCCCTCCACGCTGTGACGGAAATACTCCCGGTTCGACGGCGAGACGCGATCAGCCGGTCCCCAGGGACGTACGCTTCGCAATTGAGAAAACAGGTCTCGCCAAGGCGTGTAATTCCTCGGAACCGTTCCACTTCGCTGCCACGTATTCCACAATGAAACGATCTGGCTCAATGCATCGAGCTGCGGGACCAGGAGATAGAATTCCGGATTGGCATCTAATTCGTCAGCGACCAATTCCTCTTCGCCAGCAAATTCCAGTCCTGGAATGCGCGACACGGCATTGACGAAGTTTTGAACCGAGCCGGTGACCTCGAACACCAAAAGCCGCTCTGGCGCAAGCGAGTTCGCGTCGGATCGCAGCTGTAGCGCTGCGTCGGGTCGGTTAAGAACCGACTGCAGACGCTGAAAAATCGGACCGTGAGCTCGCCCTTGCGTCGCTCGATCAAATGTCCTCGCCTGGCCCCCGCCGCCTCCCGTTCTGCGTCTTCCCGTTTCTCTTGGGTCGTTCAGGCGAAGCAGCGGTTTCTCCAGATCGTGCGGCATTGGTTTCTTCCGGCGACACTCTGGCGGTCCAGAAATGCAATTGCTCGCTCAATATTTCTCTTAGCTTGCGGTTGCCCAGGGATAATACATGCTGGCGACGGACAGTCTGACAGAACTCGAGGCCCTCGGCGAAGCTGACGGAACCCAAGGAGCTGGCAAGTTTGCCTGCCTCGATACCAGCCGGCTCGGGCCATGACTCGAACTGGCGGTCGAGAAAAACGGAAAGCGCGTCATTTGATGGTTGCGGCAGTGCCAGACGCAATTGAAACCGACGCCACACGGCGCGATCCAGCAATTCAGCATGGTTCGTTGCTGCGACAGTAACCACATAGCTCGGCAACTGATCGATCTGCATTAACAAAAAGGATACGACACGCTTGATCTCACCGGTCTCGTGAACATCGCCCCGTTCTTTGCCGATCGAGTCGAACTCATCGAAGAAAAGCACGCACGGCACCGTGCGAGCGTAGTCGAACAATCGCGCAAGCCGCGTGTTGGTCTCACCCAGATAAGAGCCAACAAGTGCATCGTAACGTACTGTGAAGAATTGCACCGCGAGGGCTTCGGCTATCGCTTCGGCTACCGAAGTCTTGCCATTTCCCGGGGGACCCGACAGCAGCACTCTATGTCTTGGCTGCATGCCGTTAGCGCGCAACAGGTCAGCGCGATGCTGCTCCTCCACAAGCTGCTTGACCTGTTCGGCTACCGGCAGCGGCAGGATCAGCTCGTCGAGGCGGCGGCGAGGCGTGCTCTCGAGGATGGTGTCTTTGCCTGATTGACTCGCTGACGGCTTGATAACTGGCGAACTCACCGTAACCGCGTTCAACGCGCGTTGTAGACGGTCAGCCAGTATGTGGTGATTCTTGCCCCGCTCCTCAGCGACAATCGCCTCGACTGACGAACGCAAGGCATTGCGATCGCCGGTTGCTCCTGCGCGGACAATCGAGAGAAGAAGATCACTTCGGGACACGGGCGCGCTGCGTTTTGGAGTTCGAACTGTAGGTCGGAATGGTTAACACTTCGGCGGGCCTGGCGACACCCCATCCTGCGAACGTCGCCGAGGAACATCACAGACAAATCCCGCGCCAAGGGTTTGGCGGACCCGAAGCTGCTCATCGGACCTGCGGCCCCGCTGCGCCGTGGCGAGACGCCAGAGGGACATAGCCTCCGCGTCCGTTTGCCAGTTGGTCGCATTGCCGCGCGACGGCCATGTGGTTCGCGTTGCGCCGACGGCGAGCAGCTCAGGATCCTCGGCGACCAGGCTGGTGCCATCACAGAGCGGGAATTTCGGTGACGCTCGGGAGCCAATTCGCCTCAATATCGTGTTTGATCGTGGCCACGGAACCATTGACGGTGTGCGCAGCACCGGAGCAGTGCAGGGCGATAATTCCGAATACCAGAAATGCTGTTGACGCCGACCCCAAATCAGTGGTTTGATCCGGCTATCCCGCCCGCACTGAGAGGGGCGCATCGCGATCGTCACGGGACGTTGCGGCGGGGAGCGGTGGCCGCGGGGCGACGCAGCGTCTCCTTGGAGGTGCGGACGAACGTCGTCGTGCGGACGGTCAAGCCGTGTGGTCCCGACACCCCGACGCTGGTGTCTTGGTCGGCGACGATGTCGATGACGGGGGCAACAAGCCCGGTCCCCTGGGAGAGCACGGAGCAGCCGTTCAAACCATTGCGCAGGGAAGGCCGGGTTGTTTCCGGCTGAGCCTGTGGTTCCTGCCCCGTGCATTTTCTTCGCACGGGGGCCGCGGGTGCCAGTCGGCACTCGGCCTTCCCTGCGCCCTCTCATTCAAGAGGACGCCAGATTGCAGCAGAGCCCGGGCCGAACCGGCCGCGAGGGTGCGGTGGTATGCGCGTGAGCAAGGCTGCGACGAGCGGTGGGCTGTTTGACAGGGTTGATCGGATCAGAACGCGGGGCTTAGCCGGAGCACCGGGGGGCTCAAACGCCCGGCTTCGCCAAGAAGCTACGCCGGGCACGCCTCGCCCTTCGGGCACCTGCGCGGCTGCGCCACGCGTAGCCCGAAGGGCGAAGCGTGGTGCCGCAAGAGGGACTCGAACCCCCGACCCCGTCATTACGAATGACGTGCTCTACCAGCTGAGCTATTGCGGCGAACCATAGCGGCGAGCGCCCGGCACGGGGACGGACGACGCGATCGCGCTCCTGATATCGGGCGAACGGCCCGTTGGCAAGGACAACGCGCGCCGCCGCGGCGCGGAAACGAACCGGTGTGACCCGGAACGGCGGGGCTGGTTGCCCTCAGCCGCCGAACCGCGACCAGAACCCGCGCCAGCCGCCGGCCTGGGCCTTGGGCGCGAGCTGCTCGGCGAACTCGTCGCGGGGCTGGTCGTCGTCATCGACGCCGGGATCGTCCGGCGGTCGCATGATCGGGACGATCGCCTGGATCGGCGTCTCCGCCGGCCTGGCGAGATCGTTGCGGGTGCGGAACAGCGGCGTCGGCGCGGTGGCCGCGGTCTCGGCCGGCTTGGCGGCCACGGCATCCGGCTCGGCCTCCGGCTCCGATTCGGCCTCGGCGGGGGCCGCGGCCTGCAGCGGCGGCGCCGGCTCGGCGGCGATGGCCGTGGCCTCGATCAGCCTGCCGTCCTCAGCCGTGTCCACAGGGATATCCACGGGCTTGTCGACAAGCTTGTCCACTGCCTCGACTGGCTTTTCGGCCTGCTCGGGCTCGGCGGCTGCCGCCGGCCGCGGCGGCTCGTTGTCCTGCACGGCCGGCGTGATCACCACGGGCGCGGGTGCGGCCTCGCGCGGCGGCTCGACCGCGGCTTCGGCCATGGCCGGGCGGACCGGCGGCGCCAGCACGGCTTCGGCGAAGGCCGAGCTTTCGATCACGCTGCTGCGCTCCGAGGGCAGGCTCGCCACCGGCGTCTGCCACTGGAAGGCGTCGAGCCGGCCGGTGACCGGCGAGATTGGCTGCCAGCGGTCGCTGACATAGCCGTCCGCGGTCCAGGCCGGGTCGTGGCGGGCCCGCACCGCGCGCAGCGCCCATTCCCGCGCCTTGCCGGCGTCGCCATGCTCGGTGCGCTCCAGCTCGGCCATCAGCATCGCCACGCGCTGGGTCGGGTCCTCCGTGAACGGCGCCAGCGCCTCGCGGGCGCGGCCGAATTCGGCGGCGTCGATCGCCGCGCGCGCCACCGCCAGCGCGCCCTCGACATGGCCGGGCGTCCGCGCGGCCAGGTTCTCCACCCGCGCCAGCCGCTGCGTGGCCGAATCGCCGAGCCGCACATGGGCGTAGGCATCGGCGAGATCCGGATGCGGACACGCCGCCCAGGCCGCCTCGATGATCTTCATCGCGCGCCGCACCTGGTGCGCCTCGCTCTCGAACTTCGCCGCCAGCACCGCGGCCGGCACCAGGGTCGGCGCCAGCTTCACCGCCTCCATCGCGCTGGTGCGCGACAGGTCGCGATCCCCGGTCTCCAGCGCCAGCGCGCGCGCCGTCAGCAGCACGCCGCGCTGACGGCGGTAGGTCGGCTTGTCGATCATCCCCGCGGTGTAGTTGCTGTCGAGGATCGCCAGCGCACCGTCCCAGTCGGCCTCGGCGCAGCGGAAGCCGAGCACGGCATGCGAGGCCCAGGTGGCGTTGGGCGCCAGCCTGAGCGCTTCGTCGGCGATCATCACCGCGGCATAGGCATCGTCGGCGCGCTGCGCCTCGATGAACAGGCCGCGCAGGCCGAGCAGGCGGGTATCGTGGCGCTCGGCCATGGCGCGGAAGGCGCGCCGGGCGCCGTCGCGGTCGCCTTCGAGCTGAGCCGCTTGGGCGTGCAGGAGCAGCGTCAGCGGATCATCGCCGGCCAGCCGCTTGGCGGTGTCGGCGTGCTGCCGCGCCGCGGTCGAATCGCCGTGGCCGATCGCCAGCAGGCCGTGGGTGATGGCGTGGCGGCCGCGCTGATGCCGGCGGGCGCGGTGCGCCTTGCGGATGCGGCCGGGCGCCCGCAGCAGCGCGCTGATCAGGTTCCACAGCGCGACGCAGGCCGCGATGGTCAGGCCGAGCGCAAGCACGAACACCGGCAAGGTCATGGCGATCCGCCACGGGCCCCAATTCAAGACGACGTCGCCCGTTTGCTCGGCGACCCAAGCCGAGCCCGCAGCGGCGAGCCCGACCAGGATGAGGAAAATGACGATCCGGAACATGGGCGTCCTATTGCGCGGGTTTGGCGAGCGCGGTCATCGCGTCGTCGGCGAATTTGCGGGCGGCCGACAGCGCCGCGTCGCGGGCATCGGCGCGTGCGAGCCAGTCATTGGCGGGGGCGCGATCACCAGGCGAGAGACCCTTCAGCTCGCGGCGGGCCTCGGCGAAATCGTTGCGCAGCGCCGCCGCGGTGATCCGTGCCACCACCGCGCCGCGATCGGTGCCGGCGCCGTCGGTGCGCTCGACCTTGACCAGGCTCGAGGCGCCGGCCGAGAGCTTGCTGAGGATCGAGGTCCCGGTGGTGCTCTCGGGCGCCGGCGGCGAGAGCTTCGGCACGATGGTGAGCAGCTCGCGGCTCAGTGCCGCAGGGCTCGGCACGCCGGTCGTGGCGAACGCCTCCAGCGGCTTCAGCGCGGCCGCGTCGGGCGCCAGAGATTTGGCGGTGGTCAGCGCCGCTCCATAGGGATCGCCGTGACGGACGGCGACATCGAGCAGGGTCGCGGCGACCACGCGGCGCAGCGGCGCGTCGTCGGCCGGCTTGGCCGCCTCTGCCGCCTCGGAGATCCTGGCGCGCTCCTGTGCCAGCGCCGCGCTCTGGTTCTTGCTCGCCCGCTCCAGCGCGTCGATGCGTGCGGTCAGGCCGGAGAGATCGACCGGCTCGGGTGCGGGCGCCGGCGCGGAGCCGTCGCGCGGCTGCGCCCGGACGTCGTTGAGGGCGGCCACGGTCTTGTCGGCCTGCGCGCGCAGGCCGGCGATGTCGTTACGCAGCGCTGCCATCGCCTTGTCGGCGGCATCGAGCCGGCCGGTCACGGCGCCATCCGGCTTGCCGACGCGCTGCTCCAGCCCGGCGACGCGGGAGGTGAGCTCGTCGACCGCCGTGGCCTGCGGCGAGATCGCCGACGGCGGTGCGACCTGCGGCCAGCCCAGCATCCAGCCGACGCCGATGACCAGCGCGGCCGCGGCCGCGCCGGAGAACGGCGCGATGATCCAGGGCGACACCGGCCGGGAGGGGGGCGGCGCCATGCGCGGCGGCTCGGCGGCGGCAATGGTCTCCTCGACCCTGTCATCGGCGGCAGCAGCCGCTTCGGCGTCCGGCGCCATATGCGGGTGGGATTCGGCGGCGGTCTCCGACGAGCCTTCGGCCATGGCTGCCGCCGGCGCGGACCATGGCGAGGCGGTCGGCCGCTCGGCCGCGCTCTCGCTGGCCGACGGGCGCTCTTCGCGTGAGGTCGGCTCCAGGTCGATGGTCGGCGGTGGCCGTTTCGGCCGCCCGGTGTCGGAGGCCGGTGCAGCGGTGTCGGGTTCATCGACCATGGCGGAAGTTCCCTGGCTGAGGCAAGATTGAGCAGGCCCTCTTACGCCATTCACGACCGTAGCGCACGGGTCAGGCCCTCCAGCATGTCGTTTTCATCCGGATGCGCCGCGATTGTGACCTGGGTGGCGCCGGCCTCGCGCAGCACCTCGGCGACATTGGCCGACAGGCAGCCATGGGGCACCGCCAGCGCCGAGATTTCGACGCCATCGGTCTGGATGGCGGCCACGAATGCCGCGGCACTCCGCCGCGAATAATGCAGCACCGCCTCGATCCGGTTGGCTGCGAAGGCCGCGCAGACGCCGCGCGGCAGCGCCGCGACCGGCGCCATCCGATAGACGGTCTGGGTGACCACATCGAAGCCGCGCTCGGCGAGCTCGGAAGCGAGGTCGCGCGAGATGTCGGCGCCGGCGAGATAGAGCAGGGTGGCCTTGGCGTCGATGACGCCGCTGTCTGCGATCAGGTCGCGCAACGCCGTCGCATCGGCCGCGGCCGAGATCACCTGCGTGAAGCCGGCCTCGCGTCCGGCTGCGGCGGTCCGGTCGCCGACCGCGAACAGCGGCAGGCGAAGCAATGCGGACCCTCTGAGCTGCGGCGCCACCGCGCGCAGCGCGTTCGATGACGTCACGATGACGCCGGCGGCGTCGTGGCCCGCGTCCGGCGGCAGCGCGACCGGCTCGAAGCGCAGCATCGGCGCCAGCAGCACCTCGAAGCCGCGCGCGCGCAGGGCGCTCGCAGTGCGTTCATTGTCCGGGGCGGGACGGGTCACCAGCACGGCCATGTGCTATGCTCCCGTCGAACACGGATCGGCCGGGCTGCAACGGACGGACGATTGCACCTGGCGACCTCGTGGTGTTAGGCGGTTCTGCGCACTCATAATGACCAAAAGGGTTGAGATTGGGTAACGAATCGCAAACGCTCGTGCTGGGCATCGAAACCACCTGCGACGAGACCGCCGCGGCCGTGGTGGCGCGTGATTCGGACGGCAAGGGGCAGATCCTCTCCAACGTGGTGCGCTCGCAGACCGACGAGCACGCCATCTATGGCGGTGTGGTTCCAGAGATCGCGGCGCGCGCCCATGTCGACATGCTCGACCATCTCATCGACGCGGCGATGCGCGAGGCCGGCATCGACTATGCCGCGCTCGGCGGCGTCGCGGCGGCCGCCGGCCCCGGCCTGATCGGTGGCGTCATCGTCGGCCTCACCACCGCCAAGGCGATCGCGATGGTGCACGACACGCCGCTGATCGCGGTCAACCATCTCGAGGCGCATGCGCTGACGCCGCGCCTCACCGATGCAATCGACTTCCCCTATTGCCTGTTCCTGGCCTCCGGCGGCCACACCCAGATCGTCGCAGTCGCCGGCGTCGGCGACTACGTCCGGCTCGGCACCACCGTCGACGACGCGATGGGCGAGGCGTTCGACAAGGTCGCGAAGATGCTGGGCCTGCCCTATCCGGGCGGACCGCAGGTCGAGCAGGCCGCGCGCAATGGCGACGCCGCGCGCTTTGCCTTCCCGCGTCCGATGCTGGGCCGCAGCGATGCCAATTTCTCGCTGTCCGGGCTGAAGACGGCCGTGCGCAACGAGATCGGCCGGCTCGACAAGGTGAGCGAGCAGGACATCGCCGACCTCTGCGCCAGCTTCCAGGCGGCGGTGCTGGACTCGACGGCCGACCGCCTGCGCGTCGGCCTCGACCTGTTCAAGCAGCGTTTTGGCGCGCCGACCGCGCTGGTGGCCGCCGGCGGCGTCGCCGCCAACCAGGCCATTCGCGGCGCGCTCGACGATGTCGCGCAGCAGGCCGGCACGCGGCTGATCATGCCGCCGCCCGCGCTCTGCACCGACAATGGCGCCATGATCGCCTGGGCCGGACTGGAGCGGCTCGCGCTCGGCCTCGTCGACGGCATGGACGCCGCCCCGCGGGCGCGCTGGCTGCTGGATGCGAATGCCAGCGTGCCCGGCAAGTTCGCGAATACGCGCGCGGGGTTTTGAGGGTGATGGAATTGCTTTTTCATTCTGCACGAAGCGGCTGGATCGCCCTCGGCTGTGATGTGGCAAGCTCCTGCACCACACGCGGTGCGCTCCCCTCCCCCTTGCGGGGAGGGGTCGGGGGTGGGGGTGGCTCCATAAAGATTCTCGCTCGTGGCACCCCCCTCCCCAACCCTCCCCCGCAAGGGGGGAGGGAGCGCAGCCGAATCCGCGGCGAATGACTCGTTTCCAAACGATCTCCGTCATCGGCGCCGGTGCTTGGGGCACGGCGCTCGCCGCTGTCGCGGCGCGCGCAGGGCGTGACGTCACGCTCTATGCCCGCGATGCCGACCACGCCGCGCGCATCGGCGCTGCCCGTGAGAACCCGCGCCTGCCCGGCATTCCCCTCGCGTCGCGCATCGCCGTGACCGCCGATCTTGCCGAGCCCGCCCGCGCCGACGCCGTTCTCATCGTCGTCCCCGCCCAGCATCTGCGCGGCGCCGTCATGCATCTCGCACCGCTGCTCCGTCCGGGCACGCCGCTCATCGCCTGTGCCAAGGGCATCGAGCATGGCACCCATAAATTCATGACGGAAGTGATCGCCGAAGCCGCGCCCAACTGCATCCCCGCGATCCTCTCGGGCCCGAGCTTCGCCGACGACGTCGCGCGCGGCCTGCCGACCGCAGTGACGCTCGCCGCGCCCGACGAGGCGCTCGCGGCTGATCTCGTCCATGCGCTGGGCTCGCCGACCTTCCGGCCCTATCACTCGACCGACGTGCGCGGCGTCGAGATCGGCGGCGCCGCCAAGAATGTGCTGGCGATCGCTGCCGGCATCGTTTCCGGCCGCAAGCTCGGCGCCTCGGCGCTGGCGGCGCTGACCACGCGCGGCTTCGCCGAGCTGGTGCGGCTCGGCCGCGCCTATGGCGCCCGCAGCGAAACGCTCACCGGCCTGTCCGGCCTCGGCGACCTCATCCTGACCTGCGCCGGCCCGCAATCGCGCAACTTCGCCGCCGGCCTCGCGCTCGGCCGCGGCGAGCCGCTCCCTGCTGGCAAGCTCGCCGAGGGACAATACACCGCGCCGGTGCTGGTCGAGCTCGCCGCGTCGCGCGGCGTCGAGATGCCGGTGGCGCAGGCGGTGGCCGCCATTCTCGCCGGCACCGTGACGATCGATGCCGCGATCGAGGCGCTGATGATGCGCCCGTTCAAGGCGGAGGAGTGAGCGTTCTGGCTGCGCACCACATTCACCCCTCACCCTGAGGAGCCCGCCGCAGGCGGGCGTCTCGAAGGGGGAGGCCCTGATCCGGCCTCATGGTTCTCGGGGCGATGCGAGAGCATCGCCTGAACGCGCCTGCGGCGCTCCTCACCATGAGGGTTGAGCGCAGAGACCGGCGCCGCGTCATCGCTGGGCAAAAGCGCAGCGCCCCGGCTCTAAGGTGTTGACCCGGCCGTTGTCGTCTTCTTTGATCCGGCCGCCGAGCGAGGCCGTATTCCGCTCGAGACTGGCGCAACGTGATCTGAGGATCTTGCACATATGAACTACTGGCTGGTGAAATCCGAACCCTCGGTATGGTCGTGGGACCAGCAGGTGGAGAAGGGCGCGAAGGGGGAGGCCTGGACCGGCGTGCGCAACTACACGGCGCGGCAGAACCTGGTGGCGATGAAGAAGGGCGAGCTCGCCTTCTATTATCATTCCAACGAGGGCAAGGAGATCGTCGGCATCGCCGAGATCATCAAGGAAGCCTATCCCGACCCGACCGACAAGACGGGCAAGTTCGTCTGCGTTGACATCAAGGCGCACAAGCCCTTCAAGACCCCGGTGACGCTCGCCGCGATCAAAACTGACAAGAAGCTGTCGGAGATGGCGCTGGTGAAGCAGTCGCGGCTCTCGGTGCAGCCGGTGACGGCGGAGGAGTGGAAGCACATCTGCAAGCTGGGCGGCGTGTAGGGCGCAAGGGCTTGTGAGACGCGCAAGGCGTTAGCGCCATTCGTGGTAGCTCCGGACCTGCGGCTGCCATGGGCAGGCTGCGTCCTTTCAGGCGCCGCGCTATGATGCTACGTTCAGTTGTAGCAGGGAGCACCTGCTTCCTGCTCCATACCGAACAGGAGACCGACATGTCTGACAGCGTCTACAAAGTCATCGAGCTGATCGGTACCAGCAGCGAATCTTGGGAAAAGGCGGCCGCGAACGCGGTCGAACAAGCTGCGAAAACACTCCGGGACCTGCGCGTTGCAGAAGTCGTCAAGCTCGACATGCAACTCGATGCGAAGGGGAAAGTCGAAGCCTATCGGGCCAAGCTCAACGTGTCGTTCAAGTTCGAAGGCGCATGAGCTGACCATCGACTTGCGTTGTCGTTCGCCGGACTATCGGCCGCGGCAAGGTTTGAGCCTGCAATCCGGTGTCGTGCCCGCCATCGGGGGCATGACCGTGGACGTCTCGGTTCGGCTTCCCGGGGGATGGCGAGGCGGGACGGACCACAAGCCTGTCATACGGAAATTGCCCGTCGCGCCGGTTATGTCGCAGGGCAGCGCCGCTGCATGACGATCGGGAGTTCGGATCAGAGATCGAGACCTTTCTTCCTCAGTTCATCGACCATCTGCTTCCTGATCTCTTCGCCGAGAGCTTGACCAAATTTCTGCCCGGCAATGCTCGACTCCTGGGTGACGGACGGCAGCTTCTGCAGGACTCTTTGACCTGTCGGGGTCCTGTAGAACTCAGCCATGGTCCTGAGGTCGTCCGCCGAGAAGTTCCTGGCATAGATGACCGCGATCGCATCCGAGAATTCGGAAACCCTGCCCTGAAAGGCCTGGGTGAACTTCGGGATCAACGCATCATATTGCAGAGCGACCTCGGCGCGCCCCTGGACGATCGTCGGTCTCAGGTTCTTCAGAACGATCGGCAACAGGGCTGTCGCCTGGTCATTCATATGCATCACGGAGACCAGCTCTTTCGCGGCCGCCAAGGACTCCTGTGATGTCGCTTGGGCTCTTGCCGATGGCGGCGCTGCGGCGGTGAGCCAAATGGCGGAGGCGACGACTACGTACCGACAGCGATGCTTCATCCTGATCCCCCATGTGCCGGCTGCAGCGGCGATCGCTGTTACGGCCGGGCTCCAATTCTTAAAATCAGCCGGAGCCAGCGAACAGTATTGCTAAGCTGTGTTTTCTGCCGCTGCAACCGGATTGGCATCCCCCGCGCTATTGTGCGGATCAAAGCCTGCTCGGTTGCCCGTCGGGCAGTTTCCGCATTCCCGACATGCGCCAATTGCCCGTCGAGTTAGTTTGCCGCAGCCGCGCCGGCTTGTGTCGACGGGCAAATCACCTTCACATTTCCGCGCATCCTGTTGCCGCATGAGGGGCGTTTCGCGACCGTCACGGACCGTTGGCAGTGGGAGGCGATGGGCGTGTGTTGCCGCAGCGTAGTTTCAGTCTGCGCGGACGAACGGCGATGCACGCACGGTCAAGTCGCGCGGTCCTGATATCCCGATGCTGATATCAAGCGGGTGCTGATGCTAACGTGTCGCGCTCGTGATGGTGGCCAACAAGCCCGGCGCGCCAAGGAGAACGCGAAGCAGCCGTTAAAACCGTTGCGCAGGGAGGGCCGGGTGTGTTCGGCCAGACCTGTGGTACCTGCCGCCAGCATTTTCTTTCGCTGGCGGGCCACGGGCGCGGCCAGCGCCCGGCCTTCCCTGCGCCCTCTGTTTTCCGAGGGCGGTGAGTTTCAGCACAGCTCGGGCGCATCGTGTCGCGAGAACGAGATTGTTCGCCTTCGAGCTGCTTCTCGGAGGCAACGCCGGGCGCGCCAACCACAGCTGTCGTCCCGGGCAAGCGCGAAGCGCGCCGACCCGGGATCCATAACCACAGGGTTCAGTTGTCTTGCACGGGACCAGCAGCCTGCCTCTTACAAACATCACGCGGTATGGGTCCCTGCGTTCGCAGGGACGACACCGGTTATTTGGCGCGCGCTCGGCCCTCACGATCCAAACAAAAAGAAAGGGGCCCCAGCTTGCGCTGGAGCCCCTCAACGGTCAGGGCATTGCCGGGTATTTGCCCGAACCGAAGTTGCGGACCTGGTCGCGTACGACCAAGTCCCGGGAGAACTCAGTAGTTGTAGGCGCGCTCGCCGTGGTCGGTGATGTCGAGACCCTCGCGCTCCTGCTCCACGGTCGGGCGCAGGCCGATGACCACGTCGACGACCTTGTAGAGGATCGCCGAGCCGACACCCGACCACACCAGCGTGGCGACGACAGCCTTGAGCTGCGCCAGCATCTGCGTGGCGAAGTCGTAGGTGCCAGCGTTGTTGCCGGTGATGTTGGTGTAGTCGGTGATGCCGACGCCACCCAGAGCCGGGTTGACCAGGATGCCGGTGGCCAGGGCGCCGATGATGCCGCCGATGCAGTGCACGCCGAACACGTCGAGCGCGTCGTCATAGCCGAGCGCGTTCTTCACGGTGGAGACGAAGAACAGGCAGACCGGCGAGACGATCAGGCCGAGCACCAGCGCGCCGATCGGACCGGCATAACCGGAGGCCGGGGTGACGGCGACGAGGCCGGCAACCGCGCCCGAGCAGATGCCGAGCAGCGAGGGCTTGCCCTTGACCGCCCATTCGCAGAGCAGCCAGGACAGCGCCGCACCGGCGGTGGCGACCATGGTGTTGACGAAGGCCAGCGCGGTGACGCCGTTCGACTCCAGGTTCGAGCCGGCATTGAAGCCGAACCAGCCGACCCACAGCAGCGCGGCGCCGATCATGGTCATGGTCAGCGAGTGCGGAGCCATCAGCTCCTTGCCGTAGCCGGTGCGCTTGCCGATCAGGACCGCGCCCACCAGCCCGGCGATGCCGGCATTGATGTGGACGACGGTGCCGCCTGCGAAGTCGAGGGCGCCAGCGCCGGCGAGCCAGCCGACAGCGCCGGTGACTTCGTCGAGCTTGGCCTGGGCAGCGGTCTTGGCGGCAGCGTCGCCAGCGGCAGCGAGAGCCTTGGCAGCAGCAGCGATGTCATCGGGAGCTGCGATGAACCAGACCCAGTGCGCGATCGGGAAGTAGATGAAGGTCACCCAGAGCAGGATGAACAGCATCACCGCCGAGAACTTGATGCGTTCGGCGAAGGCGCCGACGATCAGGGCCGGGGTGATCATCGCGAAGGTCATCTGGAACACGAAGTAGGCCAGCTCCGGGATCACCACGCCGTTCGAGAAGGTCGGAACGGTCGAGTTGGCGTCGACGCCGTGCAGGAAGGCCTTGGAGAAGCCGCCGACCCACGAGGTCATGCTGCCGCCGTCGGTGAAGGCGAGCGAGTAGCCGTAGAGCGTCCAGATCACGCCGACCATCGCAACGATGGCGAACACCTGGGTGAGGACCGAGGCCATGTTCTTGGTGCGGACGAGGCCGCCATAGAACAGCGCGAGGCCGGGGATGGACATCATCAGGACGAGCGCGCTGGACACGAGCATCCAGGCGACGTCGCCCTTGTTGGGAACGGGGGCGGCTGCGGCAGCGGCGGCAGGCGCGTCCTCGGCGAACGCCACATCGGCGAGGCCTGCGACGCAGAGCCCTGCAATTGCGAGCGTAACCCATCCCGCGCTGGTTGGACGCTTGAACGTCATTTTATTGTACTCCGTAAGTGTTCTGGTTTGAGCGCGAAATCAAAGGGCCGCAGCGTCCGCTTCGCCGGTGCGGATGCGCACGGCGTGGTCGAGGCTGATGACGAAGATCTTGCCGTCGCCGATCTGGCCGGTCTTGGCGGCCGAGCTGATCGCATCGATGGTCTTGTCGACCTGGTCGGAGGGGATCGCGACCTCGATCTTGATCTTGGGCAGGAAGCTCACCGCATATTCGGCGCCGCGGTAGATTTCCGTATGACCTTTCTGACGGCCGTACCCCTTCACTTCCGTCACCGTGAGACCATGAACGCCGATGGCGGTCAGGGCGTCCCGGACTTCTTCGAGCTTGAATGGCTTAATGATCGCCATAACAATTTTCATGGGTCCTATCCCCGCTTGGGCCCGGCACGGACGTTACCGAGCGCTTCCTGTCGACTGAGGTTCACCACGCGGAGAGAGCTTCACGACGCGGGCACAGCCGGGAGCGATAGAATCAAATGCCGTGCCAGACGGCTGGTCAGGGCTAACGAGCGGTGAATCCTGACCTTTTCACCCCTCACCGGGGGCATCAAAGGCTGCGCTATTCCGTCGCGCTCAAGGAATGGGCAGGCATGCGCAAAAGTTACGCATGTCAGGCTCAAGACACAATGCTGCTCACCGCGCGGGCAGAATCCCGCGACGCCGAACAGGTCAATTGGCGCCAATTGCTGCAGCTATTGCAGCGCCTCGCCATGCTGGGAGATGTCGAGTCCTTCCAGCTCGTGCTCGCGCGACACCCGCAGCGGCACGAAGGCGCTGACCAACTTGAGGAGCCCCCAGGTGACGCCGCCCGACCACACCAGGGTGACGGCGACGCCGTAGAGCTGGGCCGCAAGCTGCTTCGGGTTGCCCTCGATCAGCCCGGCTGTGCCGCCGATCGCGGCGGTCGCGAACACGCCGGCCAGCAGCGTGCCGGTGAGGCCGCCGATGCCGTGGACGCCGAACACGTCGAGCGAATCGTCATAGTTGAAGCGGTGCTTCAGCGAGGTGCAGGCCCAGTAGCAGATGATACCGGCGAGCGCGCCGATCACCAGGCCATGCCAGGGGGCGACGAAGCCGGACGCGGGCGTGATGGTGCCGAGGCCGGCCACCGCGCCGGAGATCATGCCGAGCACCGACGGCTTGCGCCGCGTCGACCATTCCAGCGCGCCCCAGGTGACGGCGCCGGCGCAGGCGGCGAGATGCGTCGTCAGGATCGCCATCACCGCATGCGCATTCGCCCCGAGCGCCGAGCCGCCATTGAAGCCGAACCAGCCGACCCAGAGCAGGCCGGTGCCGACTACCGCGAGCGACAGATCGAACGGCGAGAGGTTCTCGCTGCCGTAGCCCTGGCGGCGTCCCATCACCAGCGCCGCGACCAATCCCGCGGTGCCCGCGGAGAGATGCACGACGAGACCGCCGGCGAAGTCGACCACGCCGGCCTGCGCAAGAAAGCCGCCGCCCCAGATCCAATGCGCCAGCGGCACATAGACGAAGATGAACCATGCGATGCTGAACAGGAGGTAGGCCGAGAAGCGCATGCGGTCGGCTACCGAGCCCGCCACCAGCGCCACCGTGATGATCGCGAACGTCATCTGGTACAGCATGAACAGCGACTCGGGGATCGTCCTGGCGCCGGGATGGACGCTGTCCATGCCCATGCCGGCGAGGAAGGCGCGGTCGAGCGAGCCGATCCAGGTGCCGTCGCCGACGAAGGCCAGCGAGTAGCCGAATGCGACCCACAGGATCGAGATCAGCATCACGGCTGCGAGGCTCTGCGCCATCGTCGCCAGCACGTTCTTCTTGCGCACCATGCCCGAGTAGAACAGCGCCAGACCGGGAATGGTCATCATCAGCACCAGAGCGGTGGCGACGATCATCCAGGCGGTGTCGGCCGGTTCGATCGTGGACGGCGCTGCGGCCGCTGCTGGCGTGGTGAAGGCAATCGCGCCCGCTGCAGCCAATGCTGCAGACGCGCGCAGGCAACGAGACGCGCAGGTCTCCATGACAGTCCCCCCGGCATGTCAGATGTTAGGATCTTGCAGTTCGCCGCGCCGTTGCGGCGGGCGTGCAGCCGTTGCGGCTGCTTGACGGGCTTAGAGTGCGTCGGTGTCGGTCTCGCCGGTGCGGATGCGGCGGGCATGATCGATCGGCGTCACGAAGATCTTGCCGTCGCCGATCTGGCCGGTGCGCGCGTGCGTCGTGATTACCTCGACCGCCTTCTCGGCGATGTCGGAGTTGACCGCGATCTCGATGCGCAGCTTGGGCAGGAAGTTCACGATATACTCGGCGCCCCGGTAGATCTCGGTATGGCCCTTCTGGCGGCCGTAGCCCTTCACCTCGGTGACGGTCATGCCGTGGACGCCGATCGCGGTGAGGGCCTGGCGCACCTCGTCGAGCTTGAAGGGTTTGATGATCGCGACGACGAGCTTCATGGGCGGGCCTTGGTTTCCTCGGGTCTGGGCAGCCTGCTTCTGAGGCAGGCGTCGAACGGCTGTTGTGGCCTGTTCCTAGGCAAATGGCACAAAATCAGCGCAGCGTTAAGCGAAAACGTCAAGGAGTGACGGATATCACTGAACGGAACGCGACATCGCCCGACAGACTGAAGACGTTTTCCTGCCATCCTCCACTCAAGGACATCCCATGTCGAATCGTTCCTGGTATTACGCGGCGCAAGGCCAGCAACAGGGCCCCATTTCGGAAGACGAACTGCGCGACCTGATCGCCCGGGGTGTCGTCACGGCCGAGACGCTGCTGTGGAGCGACGGGATGGCCGGCTGGGAGAAGGCCGGGCACATTCCCGGCCTGATGTCGGGCGTGCCGAGCATGTCGCCGGCCACGCCGCCCGCGTTCGATTCCGGCGGCGCCGCCTCGGCCGGCGCGCTCTCGGTCACGCTCGAGACCTGGTCCTATCTCGGCTGGACCTTGCTGTATGTCGTCGGCCAGTTCCTGATCGTCATCACGCCGTGGACCGCCGTCTACCTCTACCGCTACGTGATCGAGCGGATGAGGGTGCCCGGCCGGCCGAACCTCACCTTCACCGGCCAGCCGCTCGACATCTGGTACGTCTTCATCGCGATGGGCGTGCTGACCTATGTCGGCCTCAGCGACCGGCCGATCCTCAACCTGATCTCGCTGGTCGCTCCGGCGTTCCTGGGCTGGATGGTGCTGCGCTGGCTTCTGAGCAACATCGCCTCGAATGGCGAGCGGTTGCCGATCCATTTCGAAGGCAGCCCCGTCGTCTATGCCGGCTGGTACCTGCTGATGATCGTGTCGGGCATCACCATCATCGGCTGGGCCTGGGTGCTGACCGCCTGGATGCGCTGGGTCTGCCGCAACATCCAGGGGACGCGGCGCGAGGTCGTGTTCACCGGCTCGGGCCTGCAGGTGCTGTGGCGCACCTTCGCGTTCGTGCTCGGCTGCTCGGTGATCATTCCGATCCCGTGGCTGCTGAGCTGGTACAGCGCCTGGTACGTGTCGCAATTCGCGGTCGTGCCGCGGACGGCGCAGCCGGTGTGAGGCTGCTACGTCCGGCGCTCGCGGATCGAGCCCTCCTGCGCGACGGAGGCGACCAGCGTGCCGTCGGGCTTGAAGATCGAGCCGCGGGTGAGCCCGCGGCCGCCCTGCGCGCTCGGCGAATCCTGCGCATAAAGCAGCCATTCGTCGGCGCGGAACGGCCGGTGAAACCACATCGCGTGATCCAGCGAGGCCGGCATCATGCGCTTGTCGAACAAGGTGCGGCCATAGCGCGCCATGACCGCGTCGAGCAGCGAGAAGTCCGACGCATAGGCCAGCGCGCACATGTGCAGCGCCGGATCATCGGGCAGCTTCGCCGCCGTCTTGATCCAGACGTTGATGCGGCCATCCTCGATCTTATGGCCGAAGTACCGGTTCAGCTCGACGGGGCGCAGCTCGATCGGCCGGTCGGATTCGTAGTAGCGGCGGATGAAGTCCGGCATCCTTTGGAAGACTTCCTGAAACATCGGCTGCTTGGAGATCTCCTCCGCCGTCAGCTTCTCCGGCGGCGGCACGTCCGGCATCTTGTCCTGGTGGTTGAATGCGCTGTCCTCGTCGCTGTGGAAGGACACCATGATCGAGAAGATCGCATTGCCGTGCTGGATCGCGGTGACGCGCCGGGTCGCATAGCTCTTGCCGTCGCGCAGGCGCTCGACCTGGTAGATGATCGGCACCTGCGGGTCACCGGGCAGGATGAAGTAGCAGTGCAGCGAATGCGGCAGCCGGCCCTCGACAGTGCGGCACGCCGCCATCATCGCCTGGCCGATCACTTGGCCGCCGAACACGCGCTGCCAGCTCGTCTTCGGGCTGTTGCCGCGGAACAGGTTCACCTCGATCGGCTCGAGATCGAGGATCGAGATCAGGTCGATCAGTCCCTTGGACATGGCGTGGTGCTTTCGCTGGCTCGGCCGTCAGCTCCGGCCCCGTTCCAGCGGGATCGGGCATCCGGAAATGACGGTTTCGGAGGGCAGACCTTGTTTCACGCCCCTGTTTCGCCCAGCTATACTCCACTCGCAAGAGTAACCGTGAGCAGGGCGGCATGACGACACAGCGAAGCATTGTCATTTGTGGCGGGGCGTTTGCCGGCCTGGCGCTGGCGTTGGCGCTCCGTCAGGGGCTTGGGCCCGAGGTGCCGGTGATCGTGGCCGATCCGGCGCTGGCGAACCGGCCGAGCCGCGATCCGCGCGCCAGCGCCATCGTCGCGGCCTGCCGCAAGCTGTTTGACGCGATCGGGGTCTGGGCCGATGTCGCGCCCGAGGCGCAGCCGATCCTCGACATGGTCATCACCGACTCCAAGCCCGAGGATGCGATCCGCCCGGCGTTCCTGACCTTTGCGGGCCAGGTCGAGGCCGGCGAGCCGTTCGCGCACATGGTCGAGAACCGGCTCTTGATCGACGCGCTGGTCCGGCATGCGGAGGCCGCAGGCGTCGAGCTCAAGGCGATGCCGGTGACCGGCTTTGCGACGCGGGCCGACGGCATCGCGGTGACTCTGGGCGACGGCAGCCAGCTCGACGCGAGCCTGCTGGTTGCTGCTGACGGCGCGCGCTCGAAGCTGCGCGAGCGCGCGGGCATCCAGACCCATGGCTGGGACTATGACCAGTCCGGCATCGTCGTGACCATCGGTCACGAGCGCGACCATGGCGGCCGCGCCGAGGAGCATTTCCTTCCGCCCGGACCATTCGCGATCCTGCCGCTGACCGGCAAGCGCTCCTCGCTGGTGTGGACCGAGCGGCGCGACGAGGCGAAGCGCCTCGTCGCGCTCAGCGCGGATGAATTCCAGGCCGAGCTGGAGAAGCGCGCCGGCCTGCATCTCGGCGAGTTGAAGGTGCTCGACCAGCCGCGCGCGTTTCCGCTGTCCTACTTCGTCGCCCGCTCGTTCATCGCGCCGCGGCTGGCGCTGGTCGGCGACGCCGCCCATGTGATCCACCCCATCGCGGGGCAGGGGCTCAACATGGGGCTGAAGGACGTCGCCGCACTGGCCGAGGTCGTGGTCGATGCGGCAAGAGTGGGAATCGACCCGGGGCAGGTCGATGTCCTCGAGCGCTATCAGCGCTGGCGCCGCTTCGACACGATGGCGATGGGCGTCGCCACCAACTCGCTGAACTTCCTGTTCTCCAATAAATCGACGCTGTTGCGGGCCGTGCGCGACATCGGCCTTGGGATCGTCGATCGCGCGCCGCCGTTGAAGGAGCTGTTCATCAAGCAGGCCGCGGGGCTCACCGGCGAGATGCCGCGGCTGCTGAAGGGCGAGGCGCTTTGAGGTTCAGCGCGGGCCTGCGGCGGCGATGAAACCGGCGACGGCGTCGATCATGTCGGGGTCGAGCGGGCGGTCTGGATCGTTGTAGGAGGCGAGGTTCTCGTCCTCGTTGGCGACGTCGACCAGAACGTGGTTCATCTCCGGCAGCCACAGCGACTTGGCGGCCGGTGCGGCGGCGGCGAGCGCGACCATGTCGAGGCGTGCGATCTGGTGGTCGCGGGCGCCGCCGACGATCAGGATCGGGATCGTGAGCTGCTTGAGCGGATCGATCGGATCCTCGGCGAAGGCGGAGCCGATGCTGGGCTGCATGCTCGGGGCGATCGGCAGCTCGGGCGGTGGCGGGTCCACGATCTGCCCGGCCATGATGGCATCGATCGCCTTGGCGACCGGCTCCATCTTCGCGGCCGGCAGCTTCTTCTCGAACTGCGCCTTCAGCAGATCGCCCTGCCGCCGCGCCGACGACGCGAGCAGGACGAGACGGTCGACCGGGGTGCGACGGGCGGTGAGGATGGCGACCAGGCCGCCCTCGCTGTGGCCGACCAGGACGATCCGGGCGAACTTGCCGCGCAGGAAGTCGACCAGCGCGGCGGCGTCCCCGACATAATCCTTGAAGCGGAAGTCTTCCGGGCGGCCGAACTCCGCCTTCCAGCCGCGCGCGCCGCGCTTGTCGTAGCGCAGGCTGGCGATGCCCTGGGCGGCGAGCCGCTCGGCGAGCTTCTTCAAGGTCGCCGGCTTGAGCTGCGGCCCATTGCCGTCCCGGTCCGTCGACCCGGAGCCGGCGATCAGCAGCGCCACCGGAGGGCGCTCGACGCCCGCTGGCGTGGTCAAGACGGCGTCGAGTGCGCCAACGCGGACGGCGCTCTCCTCGGCCGAGACCACCGAGGTGAGGGCCATCAGCGCCACGGCGAGTGCGCAGCGGATCACGACGGGCCGCATCGGTCAGTCGATCTTCCGCGCTTCCTCCGGCAGCATGATCGGGATGCCGTCGCGGATCGGGTAGGCGAGCTTCGCCGACCGCGAGACCAGCTCCTGCTTCGCCGCGTCGTATTCCAGCGGGCCCTTGGTCATCGGGCAGACCAGGATCTCGAGCAGCTTGGGATCGACGGAATTGGCGGGGCGTTCGAGCGGGGCGTTCATGGCAAGGGTCTCCGGCGGGCGCCTCTGTAGCATATCGTCCGCCTGGTTGTCGTCCTTCAAGGCTTGTGCAGGGCGATCCGGATCAGCTCCTCGATGACCGTGTCCAGTTGCTGGGCCGGCAACGGCCGATCCGACAGCGCGTGGCCGAGGAAGGCCCAGTACAGCACCTGGGCGCGTGCGTGCGCGATCGCCGGCATCAGTCCTTCGGCTGAAAGCAGGCTCTCGACATAGCCCAGCCGGCGTCTGTCGATGGCCTGGACGGCCTGGCGCGCGGCGGGGTCGGATCCGGCCCAGCTGCGCACGGCGCGCTCCAGGGTGAGTCTGACGGTGAACGCGCGCCGGAGGAGCACGGCAATCGCCGGCTGGTCGCCGGCGCTCGCCTCCACCCCGGTGATGATCTGCTCGGCCGCAATCTCCCGCCACTTTTTGAGGAGGGCGGCGTGAAACGCGGCCACATCGGCGAAATGCCAGTAGAAGCTGCCGCGTGACACGCCCATGGCTTTCGCCAGCGGCTCCGCCTTCAGCGCGGTGAAGCCCCGGGTGGCCAGCACCTTCAATCCCTGTGTCAGCCAATCGTCCGCAGAGAGCTGATCGGTCATGTCGTCACCATCAGGACGACCATACATAACTGTATTGACGGCCGCCAGGGCTTCGTGCATCTTCCATACATAACTGTATGGAGGCGTGCCATGCGCGATGCGCTGCTCGTAACCGCGGGGCTCATGGCGATCACCGTCGCCGTGATCCATGGCGTGTTCGGCGAGACGATGGTGTTCGCGCGTGCCACCATCTCGCCGGAGCGGTTGCGAACCCTGCTGCGGCTGGTCTGGCAAACGGGCACGGTGGCGTGGATCGGCTGTGGCGTGCTGCTCACGGCCGCCCCGCGAATGGCGTCGGAGTCGGCGCGGCATTGGACGGTGGTCACGGTCATCGTCGTGTTCACCTTCGCTGCAGGCGCCAATGCGCTGGCGACGCGCGCGCGGCATTTCGGCTGGATCATGCTCGCCGGCGTGGTCCTCCTCGCCATCGCCGGCTACTGACGCTGCGAATCCGGTCGACATCGCCGCGGCACAAACTCGGCGAGATGACGGCATTGCGACGCTTTGCAACCGCTGCATCGCCTTAACTGCCGTTCGGCCGCACTCCGTTCACCGCGGGGCCACTGCCACGACACATTCGCCAAGAATGGTTCTAACTTAGAAGGAGTCTCTTTGCAGACACGGCGGCGAGCCGCTTAGCTGTTCGTCGTCGCGAACGGGTGCCCGGCGTCGACATCGATCCGGGCGCGCAACCGTTCTCCGATTTGCTTGTCGGGATAGGAGAGGGGACGGATCGATGTTGGTCGACGTGGTGCGGAAGTTGGTCGTCGTAGGTGGAAGCGTCGGCATGCTGCTGATGGCAGCGCAGGCGCACGCCGGGGAATCGAACGAGATCTGCCTCACCTATGCCAATGGTCAATTCGAGCCCAAGGAGCCGACCGTTCCTGCCGACGCGCCGCTGACGATCCGCGTCAAGAACATGGAGAGCAAGGCCATCGAGTTCGAGAGCGAGACCCTGAAGGTCGAGAAGGTGATCGCGGCCAACAGCGAGGCGGTGCTCAACGTCCGCGCCATGAAGTCCGGGCGGTACGAGTTCTATAACGACTTCAACGAAAAGGCCCGCGGCTTCGTCAACGTCCAATAGGTCCAGATCCCATGCTCGCCGCCCTGATCATCGTCTTCCGCGAAGTGTTCGAAGCCGGCCTGATCGTCGGCATCGTGCTCGCCGTCACCAGCGCGGTCCCGCATCGCCTGCGCTGGATCGGCGCGGGGCTGTTTGCCGGCCTGGTCGGCGCATGCATCGTCGCGGCGTTCGCGGGCACGCTGACTCAGCTATTCGAAGGCATGGGACAGGAATTGTTCAATGCAGGGGTCCTGTCGGCTGCCGTGATCATGCTGACCTGGCACAATGTCTGGATGGCCCGGCACGGCCGCGAGATGAGCAACGAGTTGCGGACGATGGGCCAAGCGGTGGCCGAAGGCGCCAAGCCGCTGGTCGCGCTGGCGACCGTGATCGCCATCGCCGTGTTGCGCGAGGGCAGCGAGGTCGCGCTGTTTCTCTATGGCGTGGCGGCCTCCGGTGACGGCGGCGGGCGGGCGCTGCTCGGTGGCGGCGTCCTCGGCCTGCTGCTCGGCGTCGCCGTCTGTCTCGCGACCTATCTGGGTCTGATGCGCATCCCGCCGCGCGCGCTGTTCAAGACCACCACCGTGCTGATCACCCTGCTGTCGGCGGGAATGGCCGCGCAGGCGGTGTTCTTTCTCGCGCGCGCCAACTGGCTGACATCGTTCGACCAGGTGGTGTGGGATTCGAGCGCGGTTCTGCCCGAGCGTGGCGTCGCCGGACGGACCCTCAAGGCCCTGATCGGCTATACGGATCAGCCCACCGCGATGCAGCTCGCAGTTTACATCGGGGTGATCCTCGCCACCATCGCGCTGATGCGTCTCACGGCGGCGCCGCCAGCGCCGCGTGCGGCCGCCGCCGAATGATCATTGCAGCGGCGGATCACCCGAGGTCCGCTTCTTGGCGAGATCCATCTCGGTCACGGCGATGAGGATTTCGGCGCGGGTCTTCAGGTCCGGCGCCTCGAGCATCGCCTGCTTCTCCGCCGGACCGTAGGGCGACATCATCGCCAGCGCGTTCACGAGCGCTTCGTTCGGCGCCGCTTCGATGCCGGCCCAGTCGACCTTGAGATTGTTCGCCTTGAGGAAGTCGGTGAGCACCGCGAGCAGCGCCTCGCGGTCGACCGCGTCCTCACCCTTGCGCGCCGTGAAATCATCGACGAACGGGAAATAATCGACCTTGCACTGCCGATAGGGCGTGAGCACCGTCATTTCCTCGACCACCTTGAAGCGGGACACGCCGGTGAGCTCGAGGATGTAGCGGCCATCGCCGGACTCGGCGAGCTGCGTGATCCGGCCGACGCAGCCGACCTTGAACAGCACCGGCCGCTCCTCGCTGGAGGAATGCGTGACGTCGGGCTGGATCATGCCAATGAGCCGATGGCCGTCGCGAAGCGCATCGTCGACCATCGCGAGATAGCGCGGCTCGAAAATGTTGAGCGGCATTTGGCCGCGCGGCAGCAGCAAGGCTCCCGCCAATGGAAACACCGGAACGATCTCCGGCAGCTCGGCGGGACCGCGATATTCGGCATTGATCGGCATGCGATACCTCGTGTCCGCTGGAACGAGCGCGCGTCCCGTCCAGCCGGGTTACGAAAACAGGATCGTCGACAGCCGCTTGCGGCCCTCGATGGTGGCCTCGTCTGCGCCGCCCCAGGCTTCGAAGAACTGCACGAGCTGCTTGCGCGCGCCGTCGTCGTTCCATTTGCGGTCGCGCTTCACGATCTCGAGCAGCTGGTCGGTGGCTTCCTTCCGCTTGCCCGCGGCGTTCAGCGCCGTCGCCAGGTCAAAACGCGCCTGGTGGTCGAGCGGATTGGCGGCGACCTTCTGTTCGAGCTCGCCGACCGGCCCGAGCGACTGGGCTTGCTCGGCCAGATCGATCGCGGCCTGCACGGCGGAGACCGCCGAATCGCTACGCTTGGCGTCCGGGACCATCGCAAGCGTCTGCTTGGCCTCGTCGATCGCGCCGAGCTCGACCTGGCACTTCGCAAGCCCGGCGATCGCCGGGATGTTGGCGGCATCGACCGCGAGCACCTCGGCATAGATCTCGGCCGCGCCAGCCGCATCGCCCTCGGCGAGTGCGGCTTCGGCTTCCTTGAGGATTTCGGCGATGTCGGGCTCGCCGACGCCCGGAACGCCCTTGGTGATCTTTTCGATGAAGGCGGCGACCTGGCTCTCGGGCACGGCACCCATGAAGCCATCGGCGGGCCGTCCGCCGACGAACGCGATCACGGCCGGAATCGACTGGATCCCCATCTGGCCGGGAATGGCCGGATGCTCGTCGATGTTCATCTTGACCAGCTTGACCTTGCCGTTGGCGGCCTTGACGGCCTTTTCCAGGATGGGCGTCAGCTGCTTGCACGGTCCGCACCACGGCGCCCAGAAGTCGATGAGGACCGGCTGCCGCTTCGATTCCTCGATGACGTCCTTCACGAAGCTCTGCGTCGTGGTGTCCTTGATCAGATCCGGCACCTGCGGCGCCGCTCCGCCGCCCTGCTCAACAATGGTCACGGGGTCCCTCGTCCGAAAAATTCCGATGGACGGCGACCGGGAACCGGCCGCCGCCGCGCCTCAATACACGTTTTCTCTCACTTTAAGTGGCGGTCCAGCTGGAAATTTCAATCAGCGCCCATCGCGGCCCGGTGATGGGCAGGTTTGGGCCCGGTTCGGCCGGCCCCGACCGCAAAAATTTGAACGTCGTCGGCGTACGAAACCTGTCGCAGACCTGTTGCATTCGTCCGCGGCATTTGGCATAGGTCTGCCCGTCGCTGGCGGCCACGCCGCCAAGGCGTCACGGATGCGGGTGTAGCTCAGTGGTAGAGCACGACCTTGCCAAGGTCGGGGTCGAGGGTTCGAACCCCTTCGCCCGCTCCAAAAATTCCGCTCCGTTCCCCTCTCGCCTTATGCCTCATCATTTCGTCGGCGGGGATTTGTCCCAGGCCGCGAGTGCGTCGGCGAATACCCGATCTCCACTGGGACCTTTGCCGATGGCGAGGATGCCCCGGCGCTGGTTCGCATAGACGACCGGGATGTCGAACCATTCGCGCCGTGCGAGGAGTTCCTCGTTGCGCGCGCGATCGGCCTCGACGTTGGACAAGCCCACCAGGAATGAACCTTCGGTGATCTTGACGGAAAGCCCGGCAAGCGGCGTCCCGCGCGACTTCTCATCCGTCTTCATCAGCATTCCCGGGACGCTGCTGATGCCGCCACCGACGAAGTCGGCAGCGGGCCTGAATGTGAGCTCGGCGACATGGCTGGCCGGCAGGCTGGGATCGTCGTTGCGGCGCAGCTGCAGGCTGACCTTCAGCTTGCGCTCGGGAATGTCGATCTCGCCACGGATCACCGGCATGAGCCGTCCTGATTGTGCGTTCTTGACCGTCTCGGTCCGCCAGGTGATCGAGCCGGAATAGCGCCTACCCTTGGGGTCAGAGAGATCCTCATCATACAGCACGGCAAGTCCGGGCGTCCGCGCATCTGCCGCGTCGGACGAGGCGGTCGGGCTCGAAACGGGAGCGCTGCTCCGGGCGGCGTCAGGGCCGGCCGGCTGCGTCGGCTTCGCGGCGGCGGCGCTCAGTTGAGCGCCGCTGTCTATCGACGTGAACATCACGAGCGGCCGCTGCGCTCCGCTGGTGGCGCGCTCCACCGCGGCGTCGGTCTGGTTGAGGATCTCGATCAGACGTTGGCCAGGCTGCTGGAGCGCCTCTGCAAGGGCTGCGGCGAACACGCCGTGGCCGTCCGGGCCGCGCTGTCCTGCCGTCCCGGCCTGTGCGGCAAAGGAGATCACGGTCCGTGCGGAAACGTCGACCGGGACGAGGCCGGCGGCAAGTCCGGCGATGCCGCGCCCGGCGAACGGATTGGAGCGGAAGGCGTCGAGAATGATCACGTTCTGCCGGGGGGTCGATCCGCCCAGCTCGCGCAGAATCGCAGTCAGGTCGCGCAGCTCGGTGTTGAGATCCGCAGCTGTCGCCGGTGCCGCGTCGACCGGGACGAGATAATCGGCGCCGCCCAGGTTGAGCCCATAGCCGGCATAATAGATCAGCGCGACGTCGGCGTCGGCGATCCTGCCCTTGAACTCGGCAAGCGCGCGATCGAAGCCTCGCCTGTCGAGGTCGATCTGCGCGGCACCGCCGCTCAGGGTGAAGCCAAGCCGCGACAGGCTGTCGGCGATCAGCCGGGCATCCGCCGCCGGCTCGTCCAGCAGCGGCGCGCGCTCGTGAATGGAGTTGCCGATCACCAGCGCCACGCGCTTGTCGGCGGCAGCGGGCCCGGTCGAGATCAGGAACGCACCGACGACAAGGATGGCTGCAGATAGTAGCTGTCCAACTCGGCCGATCACCCGACGCATGCCAACGATCTCCTGTCACCCGATCTGCGCGCTTGTGCGACGATTTTACCGCATTTCGAACAAAACAGGAACAAGAAACGTGGCAGGAAAGAGAAATCGCCGTGGGCTGTCGGGCGGCCTAGACGACCACCGGCGTGCGCACCCGGCCGGCATCGCCGAACACGCGGAGATAACGGGCGATCTCGGCGGGATCGCCGGTCGCCTTCTCCGGGTTGTCGGACAGCTTCACGGCGGGATGCCCGTCTGCCGACGTCACCTTGCAGACCAGCGAGATCGGATCGAGGTCGACCGAGCCGTCCGGCGAGCAGCCGACGAAATCGTTGGTCAGGTTGGTGCCCCAGCCGAACGACAGCCGCACCTGATCGGAGAATCGATGATGGAGCTGCTCGATCGATTCGACGTCCATCGCGTCGGAGAACACGAGCAGCTTCTGCTTGGGATCGCGCCCCTTCGATTTCCACCAGGCGATGATCTCCTCGCCGGCCTGGATCGGCGGCGCGCTGTCGGGACGGAAGCCGGTCCAGTCGGCGACCCAGTCGGGTGCGTCGCGCAGGAAGGCCTTGGTCCCGAACGCGTCGGGCAGCGCGATCAGCAGGTTGCCTGCGTAGGTCTGCCGCCACTGGTCGAGAATGCGATACGGCGCGAAGCGCAGCTCGTCATCGTCCTTGGCGAGCGCCGCCGCGACCATCGGCAGCTCATGGGCGTTGGTGCCGATGGCTTCGAGATCGTTGTCCATCGCCAGCAGCACGTTGGAGGTGCCGGTGAACGACGAGCCGAGACCTTCCTTGACGGCCTCGACGCACCAGCGCTGCCACAGGAAGCCGTGGCGGCGGCGGGTGCCGAAATCCGACAGCCGCAGCCCCTCGAGCTTGCGCAGCCGCTCCACTTTGGCCCACAGCTTGGCCTTGGCGCGGGCGAACAGCACGTCGAGCGCGAACCGGCCCTGTCCCTTCATGGCCTGGCGCGAGCGCAGCTCGTTGACGATCGCGAGCGCCGGGATTTCCCACATCGTGGTGTGGGTCCAGGGTCCGTGGAAATGCAGCTCGTACTGGCCCTCCGACTTGCGCAGTTCGTATTCGGGCAGGCGGAAATTGGCGAGCCAGGCGATGAACTCCGGCGAGAACATGTGGGTCTTGCCGTAGAAGGTGTTGCCGGCCAGCCAGATCAGCTCCTTCTTGGCGAAGCGGATGGTGCGGGCGTGATCGAGCTGCGCTCGCAATTCGCCTTCGTCGATGACGTCGCCGAGCCGCACCCGCCGGGTCCGGTTGATGACCGAGAAGGTCACCTGCTGACTCGGGTAGAACTCCCGAATCATCTGCAGCATCAACAACTTGTAAAAATCGGTGTCGAGCAGGCTGCGCACGATCGGATCGAGGCGCCAACCGTGATTATAGGTTCTGCTCGCGATGTCTGTGACTGTCATGTGATCGTTTTACAGCGCTGGCCGCAAACCCGCCACTGGGCTTGTCGCAGGAGGCCCTCGTGGCGCAGCGGCATCCTTGCTCGGGTTCGTGGCGGCTATTTGCGCGCCAGGAGCGGCACGCCGGGATCGAACGCCAGCACCGCTTCGGCCCATTTCGCGACGCGGAGCACATGGAGGTCGTTGCGATAGGGGCCGGCGATCTGTACGCCCAGCGGCAGGCCGTTGTTGCCCAACCCGGCCGGCAAGGAGACTGCCGGCGCTCCGACGAAGGTCCAGGGCGCGCAATATTCGGCGTCTCCGGTCCAATCCAAGCCGCGCGGCGCTTCGCCGAACGCCGGCAAGGTGAGCACTGCGTCGAAGCCGTCGAGCTCAGCGGCGAGCGCCTTCTGCCTTAAGGCCTGGGCCGCCTTCGCGGCGAGATATTCCATGGCCGTCTTGCTTCGCCCGCTCTCGACGTGGCCCTTCATGACCTCGCTGACCCGGTCGGGATGGCGCGCGATCAGATCGGAGAAGATCGTGGTCGCCTCGCTGAGCATGATCGTGGTGATCGCATGCCAGTTCACCGCGTCGAGCTCTCTCAGTTCGACCTCGATGATCGTCGCACCGGCGCTGCGCAGCTTGTCGATGACGGACTCGAATACGGTCTTCTGCTCCGCCTCGGCGCGCTCCCATTTGGCGAAGCGCACCGCCGCGAGCCGTGGCGTGCGGTGCGGCGTGAGGCCCTGGTCGATGCCGACGGTGAAGCCCGGCAGCGGCCGGCCGTGGCGATCATCTGCGCTGGTGCCGGCGAGCAACGAGAGGGCGAAGGCCACGTCGTCGACGCGGCGGGCGAAGAAGCCGACATGGTCGAGCGACGGGCTAAGCGGATGCACGCCGTCGCGTGGAATCGCGCCGAAGCTCGGCTTGAAGCCGACGACGCCGTTGAAGGCCGCCGGTCGGATCACCGAGCCGAGTGTCTGTGTTCCCAGTGCCAGCGGCACGAGGCCGGCCGCAACCGCGGCGGCTGATCCGGACGATGAGCCGCCCGGTGTGTGCTCGGGGTTCCATGGATTGACGGTCGGACCGGGATGACGCCAGGCGAATTCAGTGGAGACCGTCTTGCCGAAGATGGTTGCGCCGAGATTGCGCAGCCGTTCGACCACCCAGGCGTCCGCATCCGGCACGTGATCGCGATAGATTTGCGAGCCGTTGGTGGTCGGCATGTCCGAGGTGGCGATGATGTCCTTGATGGCGACGGGAATTCCACCGAGCGGGCCGGTCTTTGGAGCGACATCCCGCGGCAGATATTCGAATGCTTTCAGCTGCGGTTCGATCGCCTGCGTCTTCTTCAGGCATTCTTCACCATAGGCGATGGCCGCTGCGGGGTCGGCTGCGAACCGCCGCAGCAAGTCGAGGACGCCGGCACCGGCCTTCGGTGTGGACACAGGGAAACGCTCGGACATTCATCGATCCTGTCGACTTGATCTCGTTGCCGGGCGGTGAACGGCCGCAGCGTGTTGTTCCGATCCTATCGGCTGTTCAAGCATACGCCAATCGTCCGGCCGATCGGCGCATATGAATACAGCGCATGGCGGCAGGCCCGTGCCGCGTGGCGGACAATCGCCGATGCGGCGCAGGCACGCGCACGGACATGCGCATCTGGCATGACATGAGTGGAGCGGCATCATTTGAGCCTCGCGCGAACCTGGCAGCAATCCGCTTCTCACCCGCTCAGGATGTGCTACCATTTTCGAGCAGGACCACTGATGTGGTCGGCCAAAGGACGTCTTCAGATACGTTCCGATAAGTAGACGCAGCCACATGAGCTGCCTCATGGGAGTGAAGCGATGACATCGGCTTTTCACCGAAGCATTCTTGCGCTTGCAACAATAGGTCTCCTCGCCGGCACCAGCATCGCCGGCGCGCAGCAGCAATCCGATCAGGGGAAGGGCCTGAAGAAATACGAATCCGGCACCAAGGAGTTCTGGACGCATCCGCCGGACGACTGGTTCCTCGGCGACGAGACCGAGGCGCAGAAGGGGCTGGCGCCGCCGTCGGGCCCGCCGACTGGCGCGTCCGATGCCGAGCTCGCGAAGATCGTCAAGCAGGTGAAGCTGCCGGACGGCTTCAAGATGGAGGTCTGGGCCTCGGGCGTGCTCGCCGCGCGGCAGATGGCCTGGGGCGACAAGGGCACGCTGTTCGTCGGCTCGTTCGGGCTCGGCAACGTCTATGCCATCACCGACAAGGGCGGCAAACGCGAGGTCAAGACGGTCCTCAAGGGCCTGAACATGCCGACCGGCCTCGCCTTCCAGGATGGCAATCTCTACGTGATCGCGGTCGACAAGCTGATCAAATACGAGAATGCCGAAGCCAGTCTCGACAATCTCGGCCAGGGCAAGGTCGTCTACGACGACATGCCGTCCTATGCGGCGCATGGCTGGAAATACATCGCGGTCGACAAGGAAGGCTGGTTCTATATCCCGTTTGGACCGCCCTTCAACATCGGCATCCCGCCGACGTCAGTCTCGCAGATCCGCCGAGTCGATCCGCGCACCGGCAATGCCGAGATCTATGCGCTCGGCGTCCGCAACAGCGTCGGCGGCGACGTCGACCCGCGCACCGGCAAATACTGGTTCACCGAGAATGCGCGCGACTGGGTCAGCGACGATCTGCCGAGCGACAAGCTCAACATGATCTCGAAGATCGGCGAGCATTTCGGCTATCCCTATTGCCACCAGGGTGACCTGCCGGATCCGAAATTCGCGATGGGTCACAAGTGCTCGGAGTTCACACCGCCAGTGCTGAACCTCGGTCCGCACGTGGCGCCGCTCGGCATGAAGTTTTACACCGGCGACCAGTTCCCGGCGGAGTACAAGAACAACATCCTGATCGCCGAGCACGGCTCCTGGAACCGGCACAAGTACCAGGGCGCACGGATCATGCGCGTTATCGTCGGCCCCGACGGCAAGGACCCCAAGCAGGAGGTGTTCGCCTCCGGCTGGCTCGAGGGCGACCAGGGCTATCTCGGCCGTCCCGACGACATCATCCTCGCCAAGGACGGCTCGATCCTGGTGGCGGACGACTGGGCCGGCGCGATCTATCGCATCAGCTACGAGAAGAAATGAGCTCGTCGTGAAAGCGGGGCTGCGCGCTGCCTTACGGCGGCCGCAGCCCCAACTATTTTGAATGTCGCGCGTTGATCAAGGACGACGTGCCGCACCCGGTCGCGGGCTTCGGGCATCGTCCGCGCGCCAAAGCAATGATGGGAGTGAGAACGCCTGCGATGAATCCAGGGACCTCCAGAATGCACCAGGTGATGGCCGCCGCGCTGATGCTCATGCTTGCGGCGCCTCCGGCCGACGCCGCCGATATCGAAGCGGGCAAGGCCAAGGCCGAGCTCTGCGTCGGCTGCCACGGCGAGAACGGCATCTCGCAGACCGAGAACATTCCTTCGCTCGCCGGCCAGCAGGATCAGTTCATCCAGTGGCAGCTCGTGTTCTTCCGCGCCGGCACGCGCAAGAACGAGGCGATGAAGCCGATCGTCGATCAGCTCACCAACGAGGACATCCGCAACCTCGGCGCCTATTTCGCCTCGCTGCAGCCGGCCAAGGCGCCGCCGGACAACGATCCGGATCTGTCGGCCAAAGGCGCGCAAGCCGCCGCCGGCCGGCGCTGTGCCTCATGCCATCTCGACAGCTATGCCGGCACCAAGGGCGTGGCGCGGCTCGCCGGCCAGCGCGAGGAATATCTCGTCAAGGCGCTGCACGACTACAAATCCGGCCAGCGCGTCGGCGGCAGCCAGGCCGCGATGACCGATGTTGCCTATCCGCTAAGCGACGAAGAGATCACGGCGCTGGCGCATTATCTGGCGCATCTGTAGTTGCTGGTGATGGGATGGGGTCTCGCGCCACACCCACAGCTGTCGTCCCGGACAAGCCTGCCGACGCGAAGCGTAGGCGGGCGCCGATCCGGGACCCATACCGCGGAGTCCATCGAGGGACTTCGCTGCGAGTTGCCTGCCTCACCACGGCCGCGGAGTATGGGTCCCTGCGTTCGCAGGGACGACACCTGTACTTGCCGCGGGACTGTGCCTGATCAACCTGAATCGCCTGATTATCCGGCCACTGCGGTCAACTTTGCCGCTGCGCCTCGTACACCTTGAGCTGCGTGTAGGATATGCGCAGGCGCGGCACCGGGACCTTGGCGGCATCGGCGCGGGCGACGAGATCGCCGATGACGTGATCGGCCTCGACCGGCAGGCCGGCGCTGAGATCGCGGAACATCGAGGCGGTCATCGGTGATCCCTCCGCGGTGAGCATGCCGGAGACGCGCTGGAAGAACGCGCCGGCTGGGGGATAGCCTGCGGCCGCAGCGGTGGCGCTGCATTCGTCGAGCATGCCGAGCAGGAAGTCCTTGCCGCCCGGCGCGGTCAGGATCACGCCGACCGGCGCACGCATCAATGTGGTCGATGCAGCGAGCGAGGACAGGAACACCCACTTCTCCCACATGTCCTGCATGACGTGGTCGCTGGCCGACGCATTGAAATTCCCGCGCTGGAAAATCTCGAAGATCGCGCGGACGCGGTCCGACGATCCGCCGTCGCGCTCGCCGAAGCTCAGCGATTGCATCGGCTGCAACTGCACGACCTCGCGCTGCTCGTTCAGGGTCGCGGCGATGGCGCAGAGCCCGCCGAGCACGCGCGCGCGCCCGAACCTGGCGTCGAGCACGTCGAGATGCTTCATGCCGTTGAGCAGCGGGATGATCGCGGTGTTCGGACCCACGGCCGGCGCGAACGAGGTGATCGCGTCGTCGAGGTCGTAGGCCTTGCAGCTCAGCAGCACGACGTCGAAGTGCTGCTTCAGAGTGTCCGCCTGTACGGTCGGCGGATTGGGGAGGGTGACGTCACCGGTCGGACTGCGGATCACGAGGCCGGCACTGGCGAGTTGAGCCGCGCGGCGCGGGCGGACCAGGAAGGTGACATCGGCGCCGGACTGCAGCAGCCGGCCGCCGAAATAGCCGCCGATGGCGCCGGCGCCGACGACGAGAATACGCATGGGTAGGTCCTCTCTCTCAGCGAGGTCTCATCATGCAGGAGCGAATAGCGAATGGCGAGTAGCGAATGGGGATGGCCACCATGCCCTACTCGCTACTCCCTGTTCGCCATCGCTTCTCACCATTTCTCGCCAGACGGACGGATCTCCATTTCGAAGGTCCAGGCGCTCTTCGGCTGCTGGTAGAGCTGCCAATAGGCACCCGCGACCGAGGCCGGCGGCATCAGCAGGTCGGGATTGTCCAGCGCCTCCTTGCCCCAGAGTTGGGCGCGGCGCTCGCGCACCCAGGCGGTATCGACGCCGGAATCGATGATCAGGTGGGCGACATGGATGTTCTGCGGCATCAGCTCGCGCGCCATCGCCTGCGCCACCGCGCGCAGGCCGAACTTGGCCGAAGCGAAGGCGGCATAGCCGGAGCCGCCGCGCAGCGAGGCGGTGGCGCCGGTGAAGAAGATCTTGCCGCCGCCACGGGGCAGCATCAGCCGGGCGGCCTCGCGCCCGGTGACGAAGCCGGCCCAGCACGCCATCTCCCAGACCTTGCGGAACACGCGGTCCGTCGTCTCGAGGATCGGGAAATTGACGTTGGCGCCGACATTGAAGATCACGACCTCGAGCGGCGCATGCCTGTCGGCGTCGTTGAGGAAGGCGGTGGTCTCGTCCTCCTTGCGGGCATCGAGCGAGCGCGCCACGATCCGCCCGCCAGCGGCCTCGACCTCCGCGACCAGCGGCGCGAGCTTCTCGCCATTGCGCCGGCCGGCGAACACCGTGAAGCCTTCGGACGCGAATTTCTTGACGATCTCGGCGCCGATGTAGTCGCCGGCCCCGACGACCGCGACGGTAGCGTTGCGCTGTTGCATGCTTGCTCTCCCGATCTCACTCCAGCCTCATTGCGAGGAGCGAAGCGACGAAGCAATCCAGCCTTGCTTTGCGGCGGGATCGCGTTGCTGCGCTCGCGATGACGGCGATCACTTGCCCAGGATGTATTCCTCGACATCGCGCAGCTGCTCCTTGCCGAAGAACATCTCATTGCCGACGAAGAAGGTCGGCGAGCCGAACGCGCCGCGCTCGACCGCGCGCTGGGTGTTCTCCACGAGCTTCGCCTTCACCTCGGGCTCCTGGGCGCGGGCGAACAGCTTGGCCCCGTCGAGCCCGGACGATGTGATCGCGGCGATCGCGATCTCGGGATCGTCCATCTTCTTCGGCTCGCGCCACATGTGGTGGAATGCCGCGTCGACATAGGCCTCGAACACGCCCTCGAGCTGGGCCGCGATCGCCGCGCGCATCAGGTTCAGTGTATTCACCGGGAAGTACGGGTTCCAGACCCAGGGCTGCACCTGATAGCGCTTGAGGAAGCGCTGGGTCTCGACCTCGTGGAATTCACGCTTGTTCTTGATGCCGGCGAGTGACTCGGCCGGTGACTTGTTGTTGGTCGCCTTGAAGATGCCGCCGAGCAGCACCGGGACATAATAGAACTGGACGCCGATCCGTTTCACGATCGCCGGGATCGCCTCATGGCTCAGATAGGCGTTGGGACTGCCGAAGTCGAACATGAATTCTGGCGCAGGACGGCTCATGGGCGGTCTCCTCGGTTTTTCACATTGTGGTCCAGCGCAGCAGCTCCGTCCAGGGTTTTATGACGGTCATCATATTCCAGCGGCCGGAAGACGCCGGTGGTGCGTCAGATCATCCGGCGCACCGTCCGCTTGCGCCACACCAGGAGATAATAGCTCATCTGCAGCAGCATCATCGCGGCGAACGTGATGGGATAGGCGAGCCAGACGCCGTCGAGCCCGATGCTGCGGCTGAGCCAGGTGGCGGCGGGCACCTCGATCGCGGCGATCGCAAACGCCGAGATCGCCAGCGGCATCCACACGGTCCCGGAGGCGCGCATCGCCGACGAGAACGTGATGGACATGCCGAACAGCACGGAGCTCCACAGCACGATGTGCAGCGAATGCTGCGCCACCTCGATGACGGCAGGGTCGGTGATGAAGAGTCCCATCAGCACCCGTGAGAACAGATAGCCGATCGCGACCAGGCCGCCGGTCAGCACCACGTTCATCTCGATGCCCGTGCGCACGATGTCGCCGATCTGCTCGGCCTGGCCGCGGCCGATCGCCTGGGCGCCGAAGATCGAGACCGAGATCGCGATCGACAGCGCCGGAAACTGCACATAGCCGAGCACCTGATTGACCGCGCCATAGGCCGCCGTCGCGTCCGAGCCGAAGCCGTTGACGAGGCCAATCAGCACCATCTCGGCCAGCGACATCACGATCATGCCGATCGCGGCGGGGATGCCGAGCCGCAGTACGGCCCGCAACAGTTTCGGATCAGGCAGCATGCCCCGCAGGAATGCCGCATCGATCGCCAGCGGATGCTTGCGACGGCGCAGATGGACATGGAGCCAGGCCAGCGTCGTCAACGTCGAGATCGCCGAGGCCCAGGCGGCGCTGGCGACGCCGAGTACGGGCGCGCCGAGCCAGCCGCGGATGAAGACCGGGGTGAGCACCAGCCCGAGCGTGGTCGATGCGGCGAGCGAGGCCAGCGGCGTCACGGTGTCGCCGACGCCGCGCATCTGCGACGACAGCAGGATGTAGGCGAAGGTCAGCGGCATCGTGATCATCATGATGCGGGCATAGCCCGCGGCTGCATCAAGGATGTTGGCGGGCGTGGCGAGCGCGGTCAGCAATTGGCGGCTGAACACGCCGCCCAATACCGCGATCAGGCCGCCGAGCAGCAGCGCAATGGTCAGCGTCGTGCCGGCGACCTGCTTCACCTTCGCGGGCTCACCGGCGCCCCAGGCCTGGCCGATCAGAACGCCGGCACCTGAGCCGAGGCCCATGACGAAGGAGACGAAGAAGAACATCGCCGGGAAGAACACCGAGACCGCGGCGAGCGCATCGACGCCGATCATCTGGCCGAGATAGACGTTGTTGATGGTGCCGAACAGCGACTGCAGGATGTTGCTCAGCATCATCGGAACGACGAACGTCAGGAACGGCTTGCGCAGCGAGGCGGTTGGCGGCGACACGGCATGTTTCTCCGTCGACCGCTCTTCATTCGGAGTACGGTCGCGTTGCGAGGAATTGGAATGAGAGCCGCCGCGAACGGCCGCTCTCATTGGCCGTTGAAATCAGCCGATCTCACTCGGCGCGGTGGCGGTGCGCGAGCGCGACGGCGTGGTCGCGGATGTCGGCCGGCCAGTCCGCGATCAAGGCAGCGAAGCGGCCGAGATCGCCGGCGAACAGCGCCCGCGACGCCTCCTCGAACTGCGGCAGGTTGCTGCCGATCCCGGACATGAAATGATAGGCCGCATCGCGTGCCTCACGGGCGCGGTCGGTGTCGCCGCTGGCACGGCGGGCGTCGTGGACCAGCTTGCGCAGTGCGACCGAGGCGCCGCCCGGCTGCGCGTTCAGCCAGTCCCAGTGCTGCGGCAGCAAGGTCACCTCGCGGGCCACGACCCCGAGCTTCGGCCGGCCGCGGCCACGCGGCTCGGTCGGCCCTTGGTTCGCCGCCGCGCCGGCTTCGACCGGCAGGCGCGCCAGGATCTCCCGGTCGCTGCCGCGCAGATCGAGGTCGATCGGCTGTCCGGTGCGGTCGCTGAAAATCACGATCGGCTCGGTGCCCGGCGCGGCGTGTTTCAGCACCAGTGCCACCTTGGGCAGCGGCCCGGCGGCAACCCGGGTTTGGCCGGCAAATGCGGTGAAGGTGTTCATATCGGCAGTCCCATGTGATAACCCTAATAAAACCCGGGTGAAATTAAAGTCAATATTACCCGGGTAATTATTTCATGCCGGGGTGAGGATCCCGGCGCCTCGCCGAACCCTTCCTGTCCTGCTACGGAACGGCGCCCGCCACCCGATCCGTCCCTGGAAACCCCATGCTGACCGTTCACCACCTCAACAATTCCCGCTCGCAACGCGTGCTCTGGTTGCTCGAGGAGCTCGGCGTGCCCTATGAGATCATCCGCTACGAGCGCCAGCCCGACATGCGGGCGCCGAAGGAGCTGCGCGCCATCCACCCGCTCGGCAAGTCGCCTGTCATCACCGACAACGGCAACACCGTCGCGGAGTCCGGTGCCATCGTCGAATATCTGATCGAGACCTACGGCAATGGCCGCCTGATCCCGCCGCCGAAGACACCGGAGCGGCTGCGCTATTCCTATTGGCTGCATTACGCCGAGGGCTCGGCGATGCCGCTGCTGCTGCTGAAGCTGCTGTTCAACATCATGCCGAAGCGCGCGCCGGCGCTGCTCCGTCCGATCGTGCGCAAGGTGTCGAACCAGGCCTTGAGCACGCTGGTCAATCCGCAGCTGAAGCAACACATGGCGTTCTGGGAAAGCGAGCTGCAGAAAAGCGAGTGGTTCGCCGGCGATTCGTTCACCGCGGCCGACATCCAGATGAGCTTCCCGCTGCAGGCGGCGGCATCGCGCGGCGGCCTGGAGCAGGGCCATCCGCGCGCGATGGATTTCCTCGCGCGCATCGAGTCGCGGCCTGCCTACAAGATCGCGCTGGAGAAGGGCGGGCCCTACGAGGTCGGCCGCTGAGCGCTATTTTGTGGCCGTCGCCGGCGCCGCGGTCGCCGCAATCACCTCGCGCACCAGCCGGGCGACGCCCTTGATGTCGCCGTTCGGATCCACGGAATCGCCGAGCCGGACCACGACCATGCGCTGGCTCGGCATGATCACCAACCGCTGGCCGAGCAGGCCGAAGGCGAAGAACGCGTCCGGCGGAATTCCCGCGCGGGCACGTCCCTGCGCGTGAAAATGCTGGCTGCGGTTGGTCCACAGCCCGGCGCCGTAGTCGGTGTCCAGCGTCGCAGTTGCCGACATCGCGACCCAGCCTTCCGGGAGAATGCGCCGGTCGCCGACGACGCCGTCGCCGAGATAGAGCAGTCCGAGCTTCGCCCAGTCGCGCGCGCTCGCCAGCATGTTGCCGTAGCCCTGAACGGTCCCGCTCCCATCGTATTGCAGCGTCGCGCTGCGCATGCCGAGCGGGTTGAACAGCTCGCGCCAGGCCAGCTCGATGGTCTGCTCCGGTCCCCCGGCGGCGTCGCGGATGATGCGCGCCAGGATCTGGGCGCTCGCGCTCGAATAGGCCCAGCGCTGGCCGGGCGGCGCGATCAACGGCGCATGCACCGCGAACGCCGCCATGTCGCGGTGGATGTCCATCTGGCTCGACGGATCGAAGCCGGAATTGGTCTCGTCCAGCGCCAGGCCTGATGTCATGCGCATCAACTGCTCGATCGTGATGTCGTGGCGCGGATCTCTGGCCTCGCGCCACTCCGCGACCGGCGCCGGGATCGACGGGCTCAGCTTGCCCTGCCGGGTGAGGATGCCCAGCAGCGCATTGGTGACCGTCTTGGTCATCGAGAAGCCCACAAGTGGCGTATCGACGCCGATGCTCGGCGCATAGCGCTCTGCGATCAGGTGACCGTCCTTGACGACGACGACCGCCTTGGTGCGGCGGAACGGCGGGTTGGCCGGCTCCTCGAAGGCGTGATCGAGCGCCGCCTTCAGCGCGGGATCGCTGGGCTCCACCGCCGTGTTTTCCGCGAAGTCGGGCAGGGCGGGAGCAGGCCCCGCAGCACGCAGCACAGCGACGTCGGTGTGCGGCAGGTAAGGCGGCTTCTGGCCCTGGAGCGTCACGCAACCGAGGCCGTCGTGAAACGAGGCGCGGGTGGCGTGCAGGCCGAGCAGCGACGCCTCGACCAGGCGCATGTCGGGCTCCACCCGGTAGCGCATCACGGCCCGCAACCGGCGCAGACCGGGCCGTTCCATGGTCTCCGCAAACACCGTTTGCGGATCGAGGCCGGAGACGTAGGTCTTGGCGCAGATCATCTCGGCGACCGCGCTGGTCGCGACGCGCAGCGCCCGGTCAGGCCGATAGGTGAGCCATCCCGCCACCAGCAGGGCCGCAAATACCAGCAGACCGACCACGAATCTTCGCAAATGCACCAGAACGTCCGACACCGTCTCGCGGGCGAGCCTCGCTGCGCCCTGGTATACTTCTAACGCGCCTCGGTCACCACGCCAACGGAGGGAAGCGGGTGAAGGGCCCCGCCGGGCGGCGGCAAATCGTCATCCGGGGCCACGATGTCCGACATCGCCTGGGAACCGGCGCCTCAGCGCCCGGCTGCGGTGGCGCCCTTGCTGCGCGGATCCGGCGCGCCGACGAATCCATCGGACGTCACCAGGATGGAGTTGGCCGAGGTCCGTCCCATCGGCTCCTCGATCTTGTGACCTCGGGCGCGTAGACCGGCGAGCACGTCATCGGCAAAACCCTTCTCGATTCGGACCTCGTCGGGCATCCATTGGTGATGCAGGCGAGGCGCGGTGACGGCCTGTCGGACGTCCATCCGATAGTCGAGCACGTTGACGGTCACCTGCAGCACGGTCGAGATGATGCGGCTGCCGCCCGGGGAGCCCGTGACGAGCACGGGCTTGCCGTCCTTCAGCACGATGGTCGGCGACATCGACGACAGCGGCCGCTTGCCGGGGCCGGGCAGATTGGCTTCGAAGCCGACCAGGCCGAAGGCGTTGGAGGCGCCGGGCGCGGCGGTAAAATCGTCGAGCTCGTTGTTGAGCAGCACGCCGGTGCCCTCGGCGACGAGGCCGACGCCATAGGGGAAGTTCAGCGTGTAGGTGTTGCTGACGGCATTGCCGTCATTGTCGACGACCGAGAAATGCGTGGTGTTGCTGCCCTCCCGCAGCGGCGTGGTGTTGAGCACGTCGCCGGCGCTGGTGGCGTGCGCGGGATCGATCCCGGCGCGCTGGCGCGCGGCATAGTCCTTCGACAACATCGCGCGCACCGGCGCGTCGACGAAGGCGGGGTCGCCGAGATAGCGCGCACGATCGGCATAGGCACGCTTCATTGCCTCGATCAGCAGATGCAGCGACGCGGGCGAGCCCTGCTTCAGCTCAGCGAGCGGAAAGCCTTCGAGGATGTTCAGCATCTCGACCAGCACGGTGCCGCCCGACGACGGCAGCGGCATCGACACGATGTCATAGCCGCGATAGGTGCCGCGCACCGGCGTGCGCAGCACCGGCTGGTAGGATTTGAGATCGTCCGCTGTCATGATGCCGCCGGCATCCTGGATCGCCTTGGCGAGTTGGTCGGCGACCGGCCCTTCATAAAATCCGCGCGGGCCCTGCTCGGCAATGGCGGTGAGCGTCGCCGCCAGATCGCGCTGGATCAGCCGGTCTCCTTCCCTCAGCACCGTGCCGTCGGGACGAATGAAGATCGCGGCCGACGATTTCCATTTGGCCAGCCGCGGCGCCATCATCGGCAGGGTGACGGCAACGTCGTCGGTGACCGGGATGCCGTCGCGCGCCAGCACGATCGCCGGATGCAGCAACTGCGCCAGCGTGAATTTGCCCGAGCCGTATTTCTCCAGCGCCAGCGCGAGACCTGCGACCGATCCGGGCACGCCGATCGACAGCGCGGAGTCGCGCGACTTGGCATTGTCGGGCTTGCCATCGGCGCCGAGGAAGATGTCGCGCGTGATGGCAGCGGGGCCGGTCTCGCGATAGTCGATCGCCACGTCCTCGTTGGTCCTGGCGATGTGAATGACCATGAAGCCGCCACCGCCGATGTTGCCGGCAACGGGATAGGTGACCGCCATCGCAAAGCCGGTGGCAACGGCGGCATCGACTGCGTTGCCGCCGAGCGCGAGGATGCGCTGGCCGACTTCGGCTGCGATCCTCTCCTGTGCCACCACCATGCCATGCGCGGGCGGCTGCGCCGGCGCGGCGACACCGGGTGGCTGCGGGATGTCGATGGCTTGCGAATCCAGCGCCCGCGCCGGCAGGCAGCCGGCCAGCAACGCCATGAAACCCGCAAGGAGCCGTCGTCGATCAATCGTGAACGTGGTCATCGCAATTCCGCCGTTGCTGACATCCGCCTGGGATCGTCAGATGTTATAGGGCCGCGTCGCCGGCGTAAAACGCGACACCGTGATCGTCGCAGGATGCGACGCCGTGATCGCAAAGGATCTTCGAATGGCCGTCACCACGATCGAGACCTCTGGCACTGCCGACGGCCGAATCTATCCCGGGCGCGCGGCCGTCGTCAGCTGGATCTTCTTCGATTGGGCGGCGCAGCCCTATTTCACGCTGATCACGACCTTCGTCTTCGCGCCCTATTTCGCGGCGCATGTCGCGCCGGACGCCGCGAGCGGCCAGGCGCTGTGGGGCTTTGCGACCGCCGCGGCCGGCATCGTCATCGCGCTGCTGTCACCGGTGTTCGGCGCCATCGCCGATGCCACCGGCCGCCGCAAGCCATGGATCGCGGCGTTCGGCGCGATGCTGGTGATCGGCGCCTCGCTGATGTGGATCGGGCGTCCCGGCGCGCCGGAGCTGATCCCGCCGCTGCTCGCGGTCTATGTGATCGCCACCATTGGAGTCGAGTTCGCCACGGTGTTCAACAACGCGATGATGCCGACCTTGGTGCCGCCGGAACGCATCGGCCGGCTATCCGGCACCGGATGGGCCACCGGCTATGTCGGCGGCATCCTCTCGCTCGTCATCGTGCTCGGCTTTCTCGCCGCCAATCCCGATAGCGGCCGCACGCTGTTTGGATTCAAGCCGCTGTTCGGGCTCGATCCGGTGAGCCATGAAGGCGACCGCATCTCCGGTCCGCTGACCGGGCTCTGGTTCATCGTGTTCGTGCTGCCGATGTTCCTGTTCACGCCGGACTTTCCGGCGCGGCACCGGTTGGGCGCGGCCGTGCGCGAAGGCATCGGTCAGTTGAAGGAGACATTGCGCAGCCTGCCGCAGCAACGTGACGTTGCGTTCTTTCTCCTCGCCAACATGATCTACACCGATGGGCTGGTGTCGCTGTTCGCGTTCGGCGGCATCTATGCCGCCGGCACGTTCGGCTGGAACACGATCCAGATCGGCACCTTCGGCATCATCCTCGCCGCTGCCGGCACGTTCGGCGGCTGGCTCGGCGGCAAGCTCGATGATTTTCTTGGGCCGAAGCGCGTGATCGCCGGCAGCATGACCTTGCTGCTGCTCGCGATCATCGCGATTCTCATGGTGAGCCGCGAGTCGATTCTGTTCATTCCGGTCACGCCGGCTGCGCCCGGCGGCCCGCTGTTCGCCTCGCTGCCGGAGCGCGCCTACCTGCTGCTCGGCTGCATCATCGGCGCCTGCGGCGCGCCGCTGCAGGCGGCCTCGCGCTCGCTGCTGATCCGCATGGTGCCGAAGGAGCACGTGGCGCAGTATTTCGGTCTGTTCGCGCTCACCGGCAAGGTGACGTCGTTCATCGGCCCGCTGCTGATCGGCACCATCACCGCGGTCACCGCGAGCCAGAAGGCCGGCATGGCCGTGCTCGTGCCGTTCTTTGCGGTGGGGCTGGTGTTGCTGGCGCGGGTCAACTCAGACCGTCATGCCCGGGCTTGACCCGGGCATCCATCCCGCTTCGACAGGCTCTTCTTTAGACGATGGATTGCCGGGTCAAGCCCGGCAATGACGACCTCGCTAGTGCCGGAAGTGCCGCACACCGGTCAGCACCATGGCGATGCCGTGCTCGTCGGCGGCCTTGATGACCTCATCGTCCTTCACCGAGCCGCCCGGCTGGATCACTGCGGTGGCGCCGGCCTCGATGCAGGCGAGCATGCCGTCGGCGAACGGGAAGAACGCGTCGGAGGCGACGACCGATCCCTTTGTCAGGGGCTCGGCGAGCTTCAGCTCCGCGGCCGCATCCAGCGCCTTGCGCGCGGCGATGCGCGCCGAATCGACCCGGCTCATCTGCCCGGCGCCGATGCCGACCGTTGCCGAATCCTTGGCATAGACGATGGTGTTCGACTTGACGTGCTTGGCGACGCGGAAGGCGAAGCGCAGGTCACGCAGCTCGGCCTCAGTGGGCGCGCGCTTGGTCACCACCTTCAGCTCCATGTCATCGACGACGGCATTGTCGCGGCTCTGCACCAGCAGGCCGCCGGACACCGTCTTCGCGGTCAGGCCGGCCTCGCGCGGATCGGGCAGGGCGCCGGCGAGCAGCAGCCGCAGTTTCTTGCGGCCGGCGATGATGGAGATCGCCTCCTCGGTGGCGTCGGGCGCGATGATCACCTCGGTGAAGATGCCGGTGATCGCGCGTGCCGTGGCGGCGTCGAGCTTGCGGTTCATCGCGATGATGCCGCCGAACGCCGAGGTCGAATCGCAGGCCAGCGCCTTCTGGTAGGCGGTGACGAGATCGGGCCCTTCGGCGACGCCGCACGGGTTGGCGTGCTTGACGATGACGCAGGCGGCGGTGCGCGCCGGATCGAACTCGGCGATGCACTCATAGGCCGCGTCGGTGTCGTTGATGTTGTTGTAGGACAGCTCCTTGCCTTGCAACTGGCGCGCGGTGGCGACGCCGGGACGGCGGCCGGGCAGCGCGTAGAACGCCGCATGCTGATGCGGGTTTTCGCCATAGCGCAGCGACTGGATCAGCTTGCCGCCGAAGGCGCGGTAATCGGGCGCGTCGTTCTGGATGGTGGCGGCGAACCAGTTGGAGATCGCGGCGTCATAGGCGGCAGTGCGCGCATAGGCCTTGGCAGCAAGTCGGCGGCGCAGCAGTAGCGTGGTCGAGCCGTCATGCCGCGTCAGGTCGTCGAGCACAGCGTGATAGTCGTTGACGTCGACCACTACGGCGACGTCCTCGTGGTTCTTCGATGCAGCGCGGATCATCGCCGGGCCGCCGATGTCGATGTTTTCGATGCAGTCGTTGAACGCGGCGCCGCGCTCGACCGTGGCCTCGAACGGGTAGAGGTTGACGACGAGCAGGTCGATCGGCGCGATGTCGTGGCTCTTCATCGCCGCCGCATGCTCATCATTGCCGCGGATCGCGAGCAGGCCGCCATGCACCTTGGGGTGCAGGGTCTTGACGCGGCCGTCCATCATCTCCGGAAAGCCGGTGAGGTCGGAAACGTCCTTGACCTTCAGGCCGGCCTCGGAAATCGCCCTGGCGGTGCCGCCGGTCGATACGAGCTCGACACCGCGCGCCGCAAGCGCGCGCGCGAACTCGACCAGACCGGTCTTGTCGGAAACGGATAACAGGGCACGGTGAACGCGACGAAGCTGATTGGTCATGGGCAGAGTCCTTGTGCAGGAGTTCAATTTGCCCAGGCGCACGGCGGTCAATCCCGCGCTCCCCGATGGTGCTCCATCCAAAGTCGCCAGTCGCACGAGAGCGGGCCTCATATCAGCTTTTGCCGCCCGCGACAACGGGTGGGCGATCGAACGATCATCCTGGCCTCACGGCTCACCATGAGGGTGCACGGTCTTGCCTGAACATCGGCCGCGTCCCGAGGGCCCGCCGAAGGCGGACGGCTCGACGAACGGTGGTGTGAGATGATGTGAGAAGCGTTACAGCGGCAATTCCGGCTCTCTCCGCGCGTTGCGGCGTCCGTTGGTCTCGGTCGGCGACGCCGACGAGCGCACGAAGCTCCAGCGGATCGATGGGGCTTGCTGCGCGTCCTGCCGGATCACCAGCTGCGTGGTGCGGCGCGGACCGTCATTGCCGGCGAGAAACACGCTGTCCTCGAGATCGACGCGATCGTCGAACGTCTCGAACGTCCAGACCTCGCGATTGGGCAGCACCAGCATGGCGCCGCGGCCGTCGCTGAGCCGGCTGGCCTTGACGGCCGGATGCAGATGGAAGCGCAGCGCGTAGTCCGAGCCGCCGCCGCGAAGTCGGGCGCCTTGCGCCGGCGTCACGGTGTCCTCGCCGTCGAGCCGGGAGCCGTCCTCGGCCGCCACCAGCACGCGGCGGTGGACTAGGCCGAACTTCGCCGCGTAGCCATTGTGCGAGGTCGACAGCACGGTGCCGTCCGGCACGACCTCGCGGAAGTTCTCGACCCGCGTCGGACCCGACACGATCGGCGCGCCATGCAGCAGGCGCTTCATCGCCGACATCTCGACGAAGGTGCAGGACGAGGTGTTATGATAGGTCAGCGTCGAATGCGCCACCGTGCTGCGCGCGAAGGCGCGCCAATTGTCGCGGCCGGTGGACGGCATGCCGCAATTGATCACGATGCGGCACGGTCCGGAGGACATCTCGAAGGCGAGGCAGCCGGCATGGGCCTCATGGCTCAGATGCGGCGGCGGCGGCGCACCGGTGTCGACGATCACCGTCATCGGTCCGGCGTCGAGCCGCTGGAAACCGGAATGCGGCATGCTCGCCATCGGCGTGCCGTGGGTGTCGTCATAGGCGAGCAGGGTCGCCAGCAGGTCGGACGGGGTGCCGCCCATGCCATTGAACAGCGCCATGTTGCCGTCGCCGTGCCGGAAGAAGCGCAGCATCGGCATCATGCGGTCGATGGCGTTGAGCAGCGCCGGCGGCGGGGCGATGTTGCGGGCCGCAAACGTCTGCCGCAGCGGCAGCAGGTCGATCAGCAGCTCGATCAGCGCGCCCGGATTGCGCGACACGTGGCCGCCATCGGGCAGGATCTGCCGCTGCAATTCGTCGGAGAGTTTTCGGGTCGCGCTGCGGATGTGCTTGGCCTGGTTGGCGAGGCACAGCGCCGCGTAACACAGTGCGATCAGCACCTGCAGCCGCGGCGCGCCATCCGGGATGTCGATGGTCGAATAGCGCAGATAGCGGATCTCGCGGGTCAGCCCCCGAAGATAGCGGCGGTAGAACTTGCCGTCGGAATCGGCCAGCACCAGCGGCGCCTGCGACAGCAGTGAGATCACCCGCCGGGCCAGCACGTCGGCGCGCCGGCTCAGCGGATGGCGGCCGATCTGGTTGGTGATCCAGTCGTCGACCAGGGCACGGGCGTTGGCGCGGGTCAGCGCGGTGTCGGCTGCGCGCAGATGTCGCAGCCAGCCGAAGCCGAGCAGGGCGACCTCCCAATCCTCCGATGGCGGCTCCAGGTCGAAGATCGAGCGGCCATGGCAGGTCACGATCTTGCCGGCGAAGACGAAGCGGCCGGCATAGATCTCGGCGGCCCGCGTCGCGTCCGAAGTGCGCAGGTCATGCGGCGCAATGATGAGTCGGTCCGCCCGTCCGGGCCACAAGCCGGACACGGATACCGATACACCGCTGACGTTGGACATCAGGCTGCGCGCAAAGCGGCCCATCACCAGCGTCGATATGCGTCTGCGTTGAGCGGCGGACACGCCAAGCCTTGGATTCAGAGGGGGATTCGGTTGCGCATCCTTCATAGATCGCAACTGCCGCCGATACACCATTTTTGGCCCCGGTGCAGCACCATCGCGGGACCAGAATCTGGTGCAAAATCAGGATTTAACGGACTAACGCAACGCCGACGCCCTCAACCCGCGACCGACGCAGGGCCGGCGCACGGCGCGCACGATGACACGCTCACGGCCGCCGCTCCAGTCTCGCCGCATAAAATCCGTCGAGACCGCCAAGCCGGGGGTCCTGGTGTGGCAAATGGCAGGGCAGAGTGCGTAGGTCGCCGGCCGGGGTGACCAGCTCGGCCAGTCCTGCCACCTCGCCAGGGGTGACGGGGACGCGGCGCAGCTCGGTGGTTTCGGCCAGCACGCGCTCGACCACCTGCTCGCCCTCCTCGGGCTCCAGCGAACAAGTACAGTAGACCAGGGTTCCGCCCGGCTTGAGCAGGCCGCTCGCTCGGGTCAGCAGCCGCGCCTGGAGTGCGGACAGGGCGGCGATGTCGGCCTCGCTGCGCAACCAGCCCACATCGGGATGGCGCCGAATGGTGCCGGTCGAGGTGCAGGGGGCATCGAGCAGCAGGCCGTCGAAGCCGCCGCTTTCGGCAGGCTGCCATTCGGCGGCATCGGCCACGACCGTCTCGACCGTGAGCTGCAGCCGGGTCATGTTGTCCTTCAGCCGGTTCATCCGGGCCGGCGACCGGTCGACCGCGGTGACGCGGGCGCCGCCATGGGCGAGCTGGGCCGTCTTGCCGCCCGGCGCCGCGCACAGATCGGCGACGGTCTTGCCGCCGACGTCGCCGAGCAGCCGTGCCGGCAGGGCGGCGGCGGCGTCCTGCACCCACCATTGTCCCTCGGCGAAGCCCGGCAGTACTGTCACCGAACCATGCAGCACGGTGCGCACGGTGCCGGTCGGCAGCACCTCACCATGCAGCCGCGACGCCCATTGCGCCGGGTCCGACTTCACTGTCAGGTCGAGCGACGGCTCCTGGCCGAGCGCCGCGGCGATGTCCTTTGCGGTCGCTTCGCCGTAATGATCGATCCAGCGCTTGAGCAGCCAGGGCGCGATGTCGAGCGGCTGGCCGGTGGCATCGTCGAGCAGGCCCGCGCCCTCGCGCGCGCAGCGCCGCAGCACCGCGTTGACGAGCCCGGCATATTTCGCGGCGCGGCGGTCGGCCTGGACCAGGCGGACGGAGAGGTCGACGGCGGCGTGGTCGGGGACGTCCATCCACAGGATCTGGGCGGCGCCGATCAAGAGCGCGCTCTGCGCCCGCGGCGCGTCGGTCGGCACGCCGCGATCCAACAGCCGCGACAGCACGTGGCCGAGCGTTCCGAGCCGCCGCAGGGTGGTGGCGACCAGCCGGCGCATCAGCGCGCGGTCGCGGTCGGCGAGATGCTTCAGTCCGGGATGCGCGCCGGTTCCGTCGAGCTGATCGTCGAGGGTGCGATGCTTGTGCAGCACGCCGTCAACCACGTCGGCGGCGATGCGGCGTGCCGCCAGGCCTGGGACTTCGGAAGGGGTCGCAAAACGCGGCGGAGGCATGCCTGGGAATTACTCGCGAAAGAAGAAAGGCAGTTCCGCGACGATCGGGTGCATGCCATCAGCTTGCGGGTCCTCTGTCACCGGAATATGCCAAATGTAAGAATCGGCTCCGCATTTTTTAGACCTGTTTTATCGCGTGCGCTCACACGATCTGATGATATCGGGAACGATCCGGTTCAACGGTGGAATGGTACGATGAGTAACGAGCCCAAGAGTGAGTCCAAGAGCGGGCCTGAGACCAGGCCCGCATTGTCGGTGGTCGCCAGCAACGACAATCCGCGCAAGCCGCTGACGCCGGCCGCGCAGCGCGCGCTGGCCGAGGCTGAGGAACGCCGCCGACTGGCAGCAGAACAGACGAAGCCGATGCCGACGGAGTTGCAGGGGCCGAAAGGGCCGGAGCCGACCCGTTACGGCGACTGGGAGAAAAAGGGAATCATCTCGGACTTCTGACGGGATGTCCGCGCGCGACGTTCGCGGTTCGGCGCCGGGCTCGTCGGTCCCGCGTTCGCCGCGCTCCCGGATCGCAGCGGTGACTCAGCGCGTGACCACCACAGTTGTGCCGATCGATACGCGCTCATAGAGATCGGTGATGTCGGTGTTGAGCATGCGGATGCAGCCGTAGGACACGTAGCCGCCGACCGAGTTCGGCACGTTGGTACCATGGATCGCATATTCGCCGCCCGCGAGCGTCATGGCGGCGACGCCCATCGGGTTCTGCGGCGAGCCGCCGGGGATCACGTCGGGGATGTTGGGCTTGTCGCGCTTGACGTCGGCCGGCGGCGCCCAGGCCGGATATCTGTACTTGCCGTCGATCTTGGTGGTGCCGGCCCATTGCCGGCCGGCCTTGCCGACGCCGACCGTGTAGCGCATGGCGTGGCTGCCATCGAGCACGAGATAGAGCTTCCGCTCGCCGGTCCTCACCACGATCGTGCCCGGCGAATAGTCGCCGGCGATGGCGACCAGCTCGGGACGGGCCGACGCAGAGTCGGCCGTCGTGACTATGGCTCCGACCACCGACGCGGCCACCATCGCCGCCTTCATTGTCAGCCTGCCCGCCCCAGTCCGCATCGCCATCCCCTCACCTGCCGTCAAGGTGCCCGCTCCCAGGCCGGGAGCACGCGGATGGCTTGAGGAAAGAAAAACTTCGTCTGCAAGTAAATGACCTGAAAACAACACTCCCGCGGAATCAGCCGCGGGAGTGCGATGAGCCTTGACGACTGCGGCGAGCGCGTCTCGCGCCCGCCGAGCATGGCGTGCCTACGCCTGCTTCTCCTTGCGGTTCTGACGGTGCTGCACGAGGTCGTCGACCACGCCGGGATCGGCGAGGGTCGAGGTGTCGCCCAGTGCGCCCGGCTCGTCCTCGGCAATCTTGCGCAGGATGCGGCGCATGATCTTGCCGGAGCGGGTCTTGGGCAGGCCAGGGGCGAACTGGATCTGGTCGGGCGAGGCGATCGGGCCGATCTCCTTGCGCACCCAGGCGACGAGCTCCTTGCGCAACTCCTCGCTCGGCTGCTCGCCGGCCATCAGGGTGACATAGGCGTAGATGCCCTGGCCCTTGATGTCGTGGGGATAGCCGACCACGGCTGCTTCCGAGACCTTGGCGTGGGCGACCAGCGCGCTCTCCACCTCGGCGGTGCCCATGCGGTGGCCGGAGACGTTGATGACGTCGTCGACGCGGCCGGTGATCCAATAGTAGCCGTCGGCGTCGCGGCGGCAGCCGTCGCCGGTGAAGTACTTGCCCTTGTAGGTCGAGAAGTAGGTCATCTCGAACCGGGCATGGTCGCCATAGACGGTGCGCATCTGGCCCGGCCAGGAGCGGGTGAGGCAGAGATTGCCTTCGGTCGCGCCCTCCAGCGGCTTGCCGTCGGCATCGACGATCTCCGGCACGACGCCGAAGAACGGCCGCGTCGCCGAACCCGGCTTCAATTTGGTCGCGCCCGGCAGCGGCGTGATCAGGATGCCGCCGGTCTCGGTCTGCCACCAGGTGTCGACGATCGGGCAGCGGTCGTCGCCGACGACGCGGTGATACCACTCCCAGGCTTCCGGATTGATCGGCTCGCCGACCGAGCCGAGCAGGCGCAGAGACGCGCGCGAGGTCTTCTTGACCGGCCCGTCGCCGCCCTGCATCAGGGCGCGGATCGCGGTCGGCGCGGTGTAGAAGGTGTTGACCTTGTGCTTGTCGATGACGTTCCAGAACCGCGAATTGTCCGGATAGTTCGGCACGCCTTCGAACATCAGCGTGATCGCGCCATTGGCCAGCGGCCCATAGAGAATGTAGCTGTGGCCGGTGACCCAGCCGACGTCGGCGGTGCACCAGTAGACGTCGCCGTCGTGATAGTCGAACACGTATTGATGCGTCATCGCGGCGTAGACGAGATAGCCGCCGGTGGTGTGCAGCACGCCCTTGGGCTGGCCGGTCGAGCCCGAGGTGTAGAGAATGAACAGCGGATCCTCCGCATGCATCGGCTCGCACGGGCACTCGGTGGTCACCATCTCCGCGGCCTCGTGGTACCAGAGGTCGCGGCTCGGGTTCATCTCGATCTTGCCGCCGGTGCGCTTGACCACGACGACCCAGTCGACATTGTCGACCTTGTTCAGCGCGGCATCGACATTGGCCTTGAGCGGCACCTTGCGGCCGCCGCGCAGGCCCTCGTCGGCGGTGATGATGATCTTGGAATCGCAGTCCTTGATGCGCTGGGCAAGCGAGTCCGGCGAGAACCCGGCGAACACCACCGAGTGGATGGCGCCGATGCGGGCGCAGGCCAGCATTGCATAGGCGGCTTCCGGGATCATCGGCAGATAGATGGTGACGCGGTCGCCCTTCTTGACGTTGCGGTTGCGCAGGATGTTGGCCATCCTGCACACCTCGTCGTGCAGCTCGCGATAGGTGATGCGCTTGGATTGCGAGGGGTCGTCGCCCTCCCAGATGATCGCGGTCTGGTCGCCGCGGGTGGCGAGGTGACGGTCGACGCAGTTGTAGGCGGCGTTGAGGACGCCGTCCTCGAACCATTTGATCGAGATGTTGCCGGGGGCGAAGGAGACGTTCTCGATCTTCGTCGGCGCCTTGACCCAGTCGACGCGCCTGGCCTGCTCGGCCCAGAAGCCGTTGGGATCCTTGATCGAGCGCGCGTACATCTCCTGGTACTTCGCGTCGTCGACAAAGGCGCGTTTCGCCCATTCGGCCGGAACGTCGTAGATCTTCTCGGACATTTCACACCCTCCACATGCGGCCCGCCGTGGTCCAGCGCAGGCCGTCGTTGTTCCCACTATGCGTCCGCGTAACCGGCGGCGACAAGGCAAGACAAGTAGAACCTTCGGCGGGGACCCGGTCTGCGCAGGATCAAAGAATTGTGCGCGGAGGTTGCGGCAGCCGGCCGCGCGGCAGAGGTCGCGACAATCAGCAGCATCAAGGTTACCCAGAATCGGGTCGCTGCCCGGTATTTTGAAACCACTTTGCCCAAAATTAGGGACTCGCTATCCGGCCCATCACGCCCTAAATCGCCTTGAAGCTGTGGATAACTGGGCCGGAACCAAACCGGACTCCGGGGCATTGAGCGGATCAACACGACGGCAGGGCGTCTAAAGCAATGATGGACCAGCAGAATTTCGAGAGCCCGCGGGTCGGCCCGGCCGACGCCGAGGTCGCGCTCGCGAAAGCGCTGGGCCAGTGGCCGTCCAAGCCGCCGCGCCGCAAGCTGACCTTGAAGGATCTGGCCCACGCCAAGACCGCCGACGCCCAGGGCAATGCCAAGACCTCGGTCGAGGAGCTCGCCAAGCGCATCGGGCTGAAGCTCGGTGACCAGGCCGAGCTGACCATCCGCCGCATCAAGCGCGGCAAGAGCTATACCTTCATCCGCGCCAATGGCACCCCGATCCGCCACGCCGGCACGATCCGCCGCCTGCACGCCATGGCGGTGCCGCCGGCCTATCGCGAGGTACGCTACGCCCCCGACCCGAGCCTGCACCTGCAGGCGGTCGGCGTCGACGCCGCCGGCCGGCTGCAATACCGCTATCACGCCGACTGGGAGAAGGTGCGCGAGCATCGCAAGGCGCATCGCCTCGCCAAGCTGGTCGGCGCGCTGCCGCGCATCCGTCGCGCGGTGTCGAAACATCTCGCCGGCGACGAGCCGACGCGCGAGTTCGCGCTCGCTGCTGTCATCGAGCTGATCGCGCGCACGGCAATCCGCCCCGGCAACGAATCCTATGCGCGGCTGAACGGCACCCGCGGCGCCACCACGCTCTTGAAGTCGAACGTCGCGCTCGAGGACGACAGCCTGGTGCTCACCTTCAAGGCCAAGGGCGGCAAGGCCGTGCGCAAGGAATGCGACGCCGCCAAGTTGGTGCGGGCCGTCGGCATCCTGCGCGGCGTGCCCGGCCGGCGCATGTTCCAGTATCGCGACGCGCAGGGCGTCGTGCGTGCGGTCTCGACCACGCAGGTCAATGCCTTCCTGCGCGAGATCGCTGGCATCAAGATCTCGCTGAAGGATTTCCGCACGCTGATGGCCTCCGCCGTCGCGCTGGAGACCTTGTCGCGGATCACGCCGGCGCCGAGCGCGCGCGGCCGCAAGAAGCAGATCCTGGAAGCGATCCGCGCCGCCGCCGACGAGCTCACCAACACGCCGGCGATCTGCCGCCGCAGCTATGTGCACGACACCATCGTCACGGCGTTCGAGGACGGCATTCTCGAACGCTTCGCCGCCACCATGAAGGGCCAGCGCTCGCAGACGCGGCGCGAGCAATTGCTGGCGCAAGTGGTGACGGCCGTCTCGGCCTGACACAGCTAACGATCAAGCCTGGCAGCGCGCCCCGATCTTGGCCGACGCAAGGAAGCGGGCGATCGGATCGAGCTGCCGGCACGGCACCGCCGCACTCTTCACCGTCGCGGCCTCGCGCCTGGCCGGCCGCAGCACGGTCGACTTGCTGGCCGGCTTGGCACGGCGGGCAGCCGACGCACCACGTCCCTCCGCGCGCACGGCCCTCGAGAGCAGCGGCAGGCGCGCGCCTTCGTTGAGATCGAGCGGCGGTGATTCGAAACTGCGATCGGACTCGTTCAACGTATCAACGCCGGGAATCGGCTCGCGGATCAGCGACGACGTCGCTTCGCCCGCGATGTCGCCGGGCGATACCGCGGCAAGCACCATCTTCGTTGCAAGCAAGCAGCAGATTATCACGAGGCAGAACCCCGCAATCCAGATCGTTCTGTTCACTGTAGGAACCCCCGCCGATCGCGCCGGACAGTGCGGGACATCCCCTTCCCGCAGCCGGCGCCGTGCCGACCAATCAACCTTAAGAAAGTCTTACTCGCAATGTTTTCGGCAGGTTCGGCCGGGCTCGGCTCGCATTGTAGTTAATGACGACGATGATCGGTCATCGGCATCGGCCAATGACCGACAGAGAGCTGATCAGTTCGCAGCAGGCTGCGACATTGCGGCGCGGCTCTCGTTCAATGAGTCGGCGAGACGATCTCGATGCCTTGAGGTTTCACGGATCACGTTAAGTTATTCGCCGAAACCAGCTTCCAAAAGCGTCCGTAGCTCGGCCCGACACGACGCGAGAGCAACAGCGCTCTCCAACGCATCGATGTCGCAGTCGAACTCATCGTGCGGCTCTGCCGCCGTCTTCATTAGGGAGCTAACCATGTCCAAGCGCATTGCCTTTCTCGCTGCCGCCGCCTTCGGCGCGCTGTCGCTGACCTCGACCTTCGTCGCGCCCGCCAGCGCCGAGGAGAAGACCGTGATGGTCGGAGGCGCGGCGATGTATCCGTCGAAGAACATCGTGCAGAACGCGGTCAACTCGAAGGATCATACGACGCTGGTCGCCGCGGTGAAGGCCGCGGGCCTGGTGCCGACGCTGGAAGGCAAGGGCCCGTTCACGGTGTTCGCGCCGACCAACACCGCCTTCGGCAAGCTGCCGGCCGGCACCGTCGACAGCCTCGTCAAGCCGGAGAACAAGGCGACGCTGACCAAGATCCTCACCTACCACGTCGTGCCCGGCAAGCTCGAGGCGTCCGACCTGAAGGACGGCCAGATGCTGAAGACGGTCGAGGGCGAGCAGCTCACCGTCAAGCGCGAGGGCAGGAACGTCATGATCGTCGACGCCAAGGGCGGCACCTCGATGGTGACGATCCCGAACGTCAACCAGTCGAACGGCGTCATCCACGTGGTCGACACCGTGCTGATGCCGGCGTCCTGAGACCCGGCGCGCCACCGGACACATCCGTTTCTTCCTCCTCCTCGCGGATGTGACCAGGAGCGAGCCGGGCCACCCCGGCTCGCTTTTTTGTGAACGCGATCGATTCTGCCTATCGTTTTGATCGGCGCCGCGGGTGTAACGGAGCCCGCCGAGCCGGCGTATACTTGGCGTGACGAATGCAAGCGACGCAAATGCAAGCGACGGAGCCGACCGCCATGACGAGCGCCACCACCAGCGTCCCCTCGACCCTCGCGGCGACCAAGGGGCCTGCAACCGCAGTCGCGACCAAAGTCATTCAGCCGGCCTGGGTGCGCGTCATGCATTGGATCAATGCCGTCGCGATGATCATGATGATCATGTCGGGCTGGCAGATCTACAACGCCTCGCCGCTGTTCGACTTCCGCTTCGACCGCAGCTTCACGCTCGGCGGCTGGCTCGGCGGCGCGCTGCTGTGGCACTTCGCGGCGATGTGGCTGCTGATGCTGAACGGCCTTGCCTATCTCGTCACCGGTCTCGCCACCGGCCGGTTCCGCCGCAAGCTGCTGCCGATCTCGCCGGCGTCCGTCGTCGCCGACCTCAAGGCCGCGCTGACCTTCAAGCTCGCCCATGACGACCTCACCGTCTACAACGCGGTGCAGAAGCTGCTGTATCTCGGCATCATCGGCGTCGGCATCGTCGTCGTGCTCACGGGCCTGTCGATGTGGAAGCCCGTTCAGCTGCATTGGCTGGTGAACCTGTTCGGCGACTATCCGGCGGCGCGCTACGTCCATTTCGTCTGCATGGCGCTGATCTGCGCCTTCCTGGTGATCCACATCCTGCTCGCGCTGCTGGTGCCGAAGAGCCTGCGCGCGATGATCATCGGCCGCTGAGAGGAGAGACAGCCATGGCGAAACGTCCGTTCCTCATTCCCGGCGTCGACAGGCGGCTCCTGATCAAGGACTCGCTGAAGGTGATGCCCGATCTCACGCGGCGCCGCTTCATCACCGGTGGCGCCAGCCTCGGCGCGCTGACCTTGCTCGCCGGCTGCGACGTCGTCGACGGCGACACCGCCGAGGAGCTGCTCAAGAAGGTCTCGAAGTTCAACGACGCGGTGCAGGCCTGGATGTTCAACCCGGATGCGCTGGCGCCGACCTTCCCGGAGAGCGCGATCACCAAGCCGTTCCCGTTCAATGCCTACTACACGCTCGACGAGGCGCCGGAGATCGACGCCGCCGACTGGAAGCTCGAGGTGCGCGGCCTCGTCGACAACAAGAAGTCGTGGACGCTCGACGAGCTGCATGCGCTGCCCCAGGTGACGCAGATCACGCGCCACATCTGCGTCGAGGGCTGGAGCGCGATCGGCTCCTGGACCGGCACGCCGCTGCGCGATTTCCTCAAGCTGATCGGCGCGGACACCCATGCGAAATACGTCTGGTTCAACTGCGCCGACAAGGACGGCTACAACTCGCCTTTGGACATGCGTACCGCGCTGCATCCGCAGACCCAGATGACGTTCAAGTTCGCCGACCAGATCCTGCCGCGCGCCTACGGCTACCCGATGAAGATCCGCGTCCCCACCAAGCTCGGCTTCAAGAACCCGAAATACGTCGTCGCGATGGAAGTCACCAACGACTACAAGGGCGGGTACTGGGAGGATCAGGGGTACAATTCGTTCAGCGGGAGTTGAAGACGTCGATCGATTGAGCCGCGATCGCCGCCACATCCTCCGCTGTCGTCCCGGCCTTGAGCCGGGACCCATAGCCACCGGCGGTGATGACGCGGGCAACTGGCAGCCTCGTCCCTCGATGGCTTCCGCGGTATGGGTCCCGGCGTTCGCCGGGACGACACCATTTGTTAGGCTCGATCGGCGGCTTTCAACTTCCCCTGCATCGCCGCCATGACCGCCCCCAACAGCAACAAGGCCGCCGACACATTCAGCGCATAGGTCAGGCTGCCCATCGCATCGGTGATCGCCCCGACCACGAACGGACCCAACGTCTGGCCGATGCCGAACACGATGGTCAGGGCCGCGATCGCGCGCGACCACGCCGCCTGCGGCAGGTTGAAGCGCACGAACGCGGTGGTTGCCGTGGTGACGGTGGAGAAGGCGACGCCGAAGATCGCGGCCGACAGCGCCAGCATGGCTGGCGAATGGCTGAGCGCCGGCAGCGCGGCGCCGATGGCGTTGATGGTGAGGATGATCGCGGCCGGCATACCGCCGCGATCCAGCGCCAGCACGCGGCGCCACACCCACGGCGTGGTGAAGCCGGCCAGCCCGATCAGGCACCAGAACGCGGACTGGGCGGCGGCGCCGCCGCCGAGGTCGCGGACATAGGCGATCATGAAGGTGAGATAGGCGATGTAGCCGGCGCCATAGAGGAAGTAGCCGAACAGATAGATCGCCATCGGCCGCAGCGAGACCGGGGCTGCGCCGCCGCCGGGCACGGCCGCCATCGCCGGGATCGGCGTCAGCAGCAGCGGTAGGATCAGCACGCAGCCAAGCGCGGTCAGCGCCAGCCAGACGATCCACCACGAGCCGGGCCCGAACGCCTGCAGCACGAACGGCGCCACCAGGCCGGAGGCGACGATGCCGAGCGGCGGTCCGGCATAGAACAGGCTGAGGATGAAGCTCGCCTGGGCCGGCCGCGATTGCGCGATCCGCGCCGCCAGCGTGCCGCCCGCGACGAAGGCGACGCCCGCGCCGACGCCGGTGATCAGCCGCGCCAGGCTGAGCGCGACGAAGTCGCCTGTCAGGGCGCAGACCGCGAGCGAGGCCAGCGCCGCCAGGGTTCCGCCACGCACCGTCGCCGGTGCGCCGATCCGGCCGATCAGACGCGACGCGATCAGCGCGCCGATCAGATAGCCGGCGGCGTTCACGGTGTTCATGAAACCCGCGGCCGAGTACGACCAGTGCAGCGAGTCGCGCATGTCCGGCAGCACCAGCGCATAGGCGAAGCGGCCGATGCCGAGGCCGACGATGGGGCCGAGCGAGAGCGTCAGGTTGAGCCGCGCCGGATGGGCCGGAGGCGGATCGGGCGTGGGATTCAGCAAGACATGCTCCGGCGCAGTGATCGTCCGGCAGTCCATGCTCTCTAGCGGCGATCCTGGAGAACATAGCAGCTCGGCGCGCCGGTCCAGAAGACGTGCGGCGGCAATGGTGGCTTGCCAACCGTGCAGGAGGGCTTTAGCACTCCGCGCGGATTTTCGTTCCCGTCATTGCCGGTTTGGCCGGCAATCCGGCCAAGAATGCTGGATGCCCGCGCAACGCCTGGGCATGACAAGCCCCGCGAGGACAACGACCATGGCGACCCACAAGCTCCTTTTGCTGCCCGGCGACGGCATCGGCCCCGAAGTGATGGCGGAGGTGAAGCGGCTGATCGGCTGGCTCAACGCCAAGGGCCTGGCCTCGTTCGAGACCGAGGACGGCCTGGTCGGCGGCGCCGCCTATGACGCCCATGGCGCGTCGATCTCCGAGGCCGACATGGCCAAGGCGAAGGCTGCGGACGCCATCATCTTCGGCGCCGTCGGCGGCCCGAAATGGGATGGCGTTCCCTACGAGGTGCGCCCCGAGGCGGGCCTCTTGCGCCTGCGCAAGGATCTCGGCCTGTTCGCCAATCTGCGCCCCGCGGTGTGCTACCCGGCGCTGGCCGATGCCTCCAGCCTCAAGCGCGAGATCGTCGAAGGCTTGGACATCATGATCGTGCGCGAGCTCACTGGCGGCGTCTATTTCGGCGAGCCCAAGACCATCACCGATCTCGGCAACGGCCAGAAGCGCGCGATCGATACCCAGGTCTACGACACCTATGAGATCGAGCGCATCGCCCGCGTCGCCTTCGACCTCGCGCGCAAGCGCCGCAACAAGGTGACGTCGATGGAGAAGCGCAACGTCATGAAGTCGGGCGTGCTCTGGAACGAGGTCGTCACCGCGGTCCACAACCGCGAATACAAGGACGTCACGCTCGAGCATCAGCTCGCCGATTCCGGCGGCATGAACCTGGTGAAATATCCGAAGATGTTCGACGTCATCGTCACCGACAATCTGTTCGGCGACATGCTCTCGGACATCGCGGCGATGCTGACCGGCTCGCTCGGCATGCTGCCGTCGGCCTCGCTCGGCGAGGTTGACGCCAAGACCCACAAGCGCCGCGCGCTGTACGAGCCGGTGCACGGCTCGGCGCCGGACATTGCCGGCAAGGGCCTGGCGAATCCGATCGCGATGCTGACCTCGTTCGGCATGGCGCTGCGCTACTCCTTCGACATGGGCGCGCTCGCCGACAAGCTCGACGCCGCCATCGCCGCCGTGCTGGCGTCAGGCCTGCGCACCGCCGACATCAAGGCGGAAGGCTCGACCCCCGCCTCGACTACGCAGATGGGCGAGGCGATCATCAAGGAGCTGGAGAAGCTCACGGCGTAGGCGGAGTCGAGGTTCCGCCGCGCCGAAGGTGCACTCCCCTCCCCCTTGCGGGGAGGGGTTGGGGGTGGGGGTCCCACCCAGTGACACCCGCTTGAGGCACCGTCTCACCTGCCCCGACGACTACTTTTCGTCGTTGCACGTCTCGACCCGAACTCATCACATCAAGCATCGCCCGGGGACCCCCACCCCCGACCCCTCCCCGCAAGGGGGAGGGGGGGCTCACCGTCGTTGTCGAGATCGCGCAAATCCAACGCACGACGTGTTCGATCTCGCCACCGGGCGCGTCGTCGCTATTCCGCGGTCGCGTCCTGCATGCGCATCGCAAGGCCTGTCGATTTTACCTATAGACTTTCATCCCCGGATGAATAGCCTGACCACAACGCCGCGCCATTGAATGGACGCGGTCTCGTACGCGTTCGACATGATGCGTGCGAAGGCCGGGGAGGATGAATGTGATCGCGCTTGCGATGCGATATGTCGCTCGCCGTGCATGGTGTTGCCGCCAATGTCGCGACCACCGCCCCGTGGCGATTGTACGCAACCTCCATCACCACATGCGCTGACGCATGAGCACGCCGCTCATCTCCGTTCACGGCCTGTGCAAGAGCTTCCCCGGCGTCCGGGCGCTGCACAATATCAGGTTCGAGCTGCGCGCAGGCGAGGTCCATGCCGTGATGGGCGAGAACGGCGCCGGCAAGTCGACCTTGATGAAGATCCTCGCCGGCGTCTACCGCAAGGACTCCGGCGAGATCATCTACGACGGCGCCAGCGTCGATTTTCCAGGCCCGCGCGAGGCGCAGGCCGCCGGCATCGGGATCATTCATCAGGAGCTGCAGCTGATGAACCACCTCACGGTGGCGCAGAACATCTTCATCGGGCGCGAGCCGATGAAGGCGTTCGGGCTGCTGCTCGATGAGGACAGGCTCAACCGGCAGGCGGCCGAGCTGCTTGCCCAGCTCAATCTGTCGATCGACCCGCGCACGACAGTCGGCGGGCTGACGGTGGCCAGGCAGCAGATGGTGGAGATCGCCAAGGCGCTGTCGTTCAACTCGCGCGTCCTGATCATGGACGAGCCGACCGCCGCGCTGAACAATCGCGAGATCGCCGAGCTGTTCAAGATGATCCGCGCGCTGAAGGCGCGTGGCGTCGGCATCGTCTACATCTCGCACAAGATGGACGAGCTGAAGCAAATCGCCGATCGCGTCACCGTGCTGCGCGACGGCGAGTATGTCGCGACGGTCCCGGCCGCTGATACCACGATCGAGACCATCATCGGCATGATGGTCGGGCGCAGCCTGAGCGATGCGCGCGTCGTGGGCACGGCGCCGTCCGGCGAGATCGCGCTCGAGGTGCGCGGGCTGAATTGCGGGCCGCTGGTCCGTGACGTCAGCTTCACCCTGCGCAAGGGCGAGATTCTCGGCTTTGCCGGCCTGATGGGCGCCGGCCGCACCGAGGTCGCGCGCGCGATCTTCGGCGCCGACGCCGTTCCGTCCGGGGATATTCTCGTCGACAATCGCAAGGTGACGATCCGCTCGCCGGCGCATGCGGTCGCCCACGGCATCGGCTATCTCTCCGAGGACCGCAAGCGCTTCGGCCTCGCCACCGGCATGGACGTCGAATCCAACGTCGTGATGTCGAACCTCGCGAACTACCTTGCAATGAAGTTCGTGCTCAGGAAGCGCGCGATCCGCGACACCGCTGGCCGCTTCATCCGGATGCTGAACATCCGCACGCCTTCGGTGTCGCAGCAGGTTCGCCTGCTTTCCGGCGGCAACCAGCAGAAGATCGTGATCGCCAAATGGCTCGATCGTGATTGCGACATCCTGTTCTTCGACGAGCCGACCCGCGGCATCGACATCGGCGCCAAGAACGAGATCTACCGCCTGCTCCGCTCGCTGGCCGACCAGGGCAAGGCGATTGTGATGATCTCGTCGGAGCTTCCCGAGGTGATCAGGATGAGCGATCGCATCGTCGTGATGTGCGAGGGCCGCATCACCGGCGAATTGTCGCCGGACGAGGCCACGCAGGAGCGGATCATGCATCTGGCCACCCAGCGCGAAACCATGAAGGCAGGCTGACGGCATGAGCGACCCCGCATTGGTCAAGGATCAGGTCAAGGATGGCCTCGCGCCGAGCGGCGCGATGGCGGCGCTGCGGCGCCGTCTGCTCGGGCCCGCAGCGCTGCAGAAGCTGCTGGCGTTCGCGAGCCTCGTGCTGCTGCTGGTCTATTTCAGCTTCGCCTCGCCGGCCTTCATGCAGACCGACAACATGATCAACATCCTGCAGGCGACCGCGGTCAATGGCGTGCTGGCGATCGCCTCGACCTTCGTCATCATCACCGCCGGCATCGATCTGTCGGTCGGTACGCTGATGACCTTCTGCGCGGTGATGGCCGGCGTGTTCCTGACCTATTGGGAGCTGCCGATGTGGACCGGCATCGTCGCGGCGATCGCCACCGGCGCGCTCAGCGGCGCGCTGTCGGGCACGGTCATCACCAAGATGAAGGTGCCGCCGTTCATCGCGACGCTCGGCATGATGCTGGTGCTGAAGGGGCTGGCCCTGGTCGTCTCCGGCAGCAAGCCGATCTATTTCACCAACACCGAGAACTTCTCGATGATCTCGCAGGACTCGCTGCTCGGCACGCTCGTGCCGGCGCTGCCGATTCCCAATGCAGCCCTGATCCTGTTCGTGATGGCGGTGCTGGCCTCCGTCGTCCTCAACCGCACCGCGCTCGGCCGCTACACCTTCGCGATCGGCAGCAACGAGGAGGCGGTGCGGCTCTCCGGCGTCAACGTGGACCGCTGGAAGATGATCATCTACGGCCTCGGCGGCGCCATCTGCGGAGTCGCGGGACTGCTGATCGCGTCGCGCATCAATTCCGCCCAGCCGGCGCTCGGCCAGGGCTATGAGCTTGATGCGATCGCTGCCGTCGTGATCGGCGGCACGTCGCTGAGCGGCGGCACCGGCACCATTCTCGGCACCATCATCGGCGCCTTCATCATGAGCGTTCTGACCAACGGCTTGCGCATCCTCTCGGTGGCCCAGGAATGGCAATTCGTCGTCACCGGGGTCATCATCATTCTCGCTGTTTACGCCGACATGCTCCGTCGAAACCGCGCCTGACCCTTCAAGGAGGACCAGCTACCAGCACCGCTACGACGTCGCGCTGAAGATTGCGCTGCCCGCCGACAGCGAGCGGCCACGACCACGATCATCAATGTAACGATAAGGTCACTGAAGAGAGCAGAGGAAACACCAATGTTGAGCAAGCATCTCCTCGGCGTCGCGCTCGGCGCCCTCATGGTCGCGGGAGTGTCCGCGAGCGCGCGTGCCGATGATGTCTACATCCCCCTCGTCTCCAAGGGCTTCCAGCACCAGTTCTGGCAGGCGGTGAAGCTCGGCGCCGAGCAGGCCGCGAAGGCCGCCAACGTCAAGATCACCTTCGAGGGGCCGGAGACCGAGGCCATGGTCGACAAGCAGATCGACATGCTCTCGGCGGCGCTCGCCAAGAAGCCGCAGGCGATCGGCTTCGCCGCGCTCGATTCCAAGGCAGCGATTCCGCTGCTGAAGAAGGCCGATGCGGGCAAGATCCCGGTGATCGCCTTCGACTCCGGCGTCGACAGCGACATTCCGTTGACGACCTGCACCACCGACAATCTCGCCGCGGCCGGCCTCGCCGCCGACAAGATGGCGGACATGATCGGGGATGCTGGCGACGTCGCTGTCGTCGTGCACGACCAGACCAGCCGCACCGGCATCGATCGTCGCGACGGCTTCCTGAAGCGCATCAAGGACAAGCATCCGAACATCAAGATCGTCAGCGTGCAGTATGGCGGCGGCGATCAGTTGAAGTCGACCGAGATCACCAAGTCGATCCTGCAGGCCAATCCGAACCTCAAGGGCATCTTCGGCGCCAACGAGGGCTCCGCGATCGGCGTGCTGAACGGCGTCAAGGAGATGAAGAAGAAGATCGTCGTGATCGGCTACGATTCCGGCAAGCAGCAGAAGGCGGCGATCACCTCGGGCGAGATGGCGGGCGCGATCACGCAAAATCCGATCGGCATCGGCAGCTGCACCGTGGAGTCGGCGGTCAAGGCGTTGAAGGGCGAGAAGCTGCCGAAGGTCACCGACACCGGCTTCTACTGGTACGACAAGTCCAACATCACCGATCCGAAGATCGCGGCGGTGCTGTACGATTGAGGTCCGACCCGAGATCGGGGCCCGGCGGCGTGTGGCCGCCGGCCTCGACCGCGCAGATGGCCAGGCGATCATCAAGGAGCTGGAGGGAGCCCAGCCGTTGCCGCGCTGGCGGTGCGCTCCCCTTCGCTGGCCCGCAGCATTTGAAGCGCTATCTTGCTGAGTTCGATCTTAGGTATAACGAGCGAATGGCGCTTGGTGTCTCTGATGAAGCTCGCGCGACCAAGGTCCTTCGTGGTATTGGTGGTAAACGGCTGACTTGCCGGGGCTCACAACGAGCTACCGGCTAACGCGGGCCATGGCCATGAGCACACGAATAAAGGTGAGCATTAAGGCGCGGGGTGAAACCGATTCCCCGACCGTAGACGATTTGCTTGATCAGCTGCGTGATTACTTTGATATCCTCCGGGGCGTCGAAGAGGCCACTGCAGAGGATGGAACGAGCGCAATCGACTGGCGAATTGTTGCGGCTACGACGAACAGCCCAATTGAATTCACTGCGGAAGCATCTGCGAAGCATTTTGCAACCAACGTTGACCAGCGTGCGGACTTGGTGACTCGCTTTACGGCTTATGGTTTGCAGCTTCTAAAGGTGCGCGGGGAGCGACCGCAGTACTTCACCGACAAAATCATGTTGAAGGCTGAGCGTTTTTTCGAACGCGTGACGAACGGTTTAGATGAGACCAAGATTGTCTACGAGGGAGATCGAAACCTCCCCACATTAGACATCACTCCGCGAGTCGCCAAGCAAGCTGCGGCCAATGTTCGCGCGGCGCTAACTCCGCCTGACAAGCCCTACAAGGAGATAGGTTCTGTTGAAGGCACGCCACGCACAATCGGCCGCGATGGACATGGTCGACTGGTGATGTGGCTGAAGGAAAGGCTTACCGGCGAGGAAGTAAAGTGCCTCCTGACCGGCGAAGCCGAAGATGAAATGGGCGAGCACCAAATCAAAGAGGTTTGGGAAAGGCGACGTTTGCTTGTTTTCGGAACCCTTCACTACAAGGGCGTTGGGAAGCTAAACCAAGTTGAAGGAACGCGCGTCAAGTTCTTCAGTGATGCCGCAGACCTTCCCGACGTTGACGACATTCTTGATGATAATTTCACGGGGGGACTCTCCTCCGAAGAGTATTTGAAGAGGCTGCGTGATGGCGAGCTCTCTTAAGCGGGTCTATTGGGATGCGTGCGTGTGGATCGCTCTGATCCAGAAAGAAAAGATTCTAAAGCCCGGCGGGAAGATTGAAGACCGAGAGCAGATGTGTCGAGAAGTGATCGAGTCTGCTAAAAAGCGGAACATCGAAATATTAACATCCGCGCTCTGCTTAGCGGAGGTCTGCAAGCATCCTGAGTTGGTGAAAACGCAGACCGATGACAAAATCGCTGCCTTCTTTGAGCGTGACTTTGTCTTTGTCGTTAATGTCGATACGGGTGTTGGCGAGCGCGCCCGTAAACTTATGATGGCAGGACACAAAGGCTTGAGGCCACCCGACGCCATCCATGTAGCCACGGCTCTTCTGTTGCCTGGCATCGAAGAGATGCATACCTTCGATGGGAAGCTGCTCGACTTGGATGGGCTATTAAGCAAGCCAACCGGCGAAAAGCTCAAGGTATGCAAACCTGGCTCGGCCGCAGCCGCGCCGCTGTTGGAGAAATTGAATGAAGGCCAAAGCGCCTCAGAAGATCGCCCCCCGGCGTGACAATCCGGAGCAATCGAAAGCCTTCATTGAGAAGGCGCGCGAGATCGAAGCGAATTAAGACAAGTCTGCTGCCGACGAGCTCTGAAGCGGCTGGCGTCAAAGACGCCGGAACCACAAAAATTGTGCAATGTACGATTGGTACATCAGAACTTCAGATATCGGGGATTCATTGGCTACGTTCTGCCGCTTGCTAGAGATTGAGCAAGTAGACCACGGTCGTGGCTGGACTATCATCCGATGCACTCACCCAGATCAGAGACGCGCGCTACAAATATCGCGCGAGCGGTCTGTTGAGGCGGCGTTGCAGTACTTGGTAAGTATATAACACCACGCAAGGGGGGAGCGCGCCGTCATCCTCGAGATAGCTCGCGCCAAATCAGAAAAGAGGCTCGCCTGACTGGCGCCATCGCGCAGTGCCGGGCAATTGCCCGACGGGCGACTCAGGACAGCGCATCTGCGCGATCTGCCCCGACGACTCTACCTCACCATGCCCTCCATTGTCCGAAATCGGCAGCGCCGAACAACTCATTTCACTCGCGTCATCAGATACATCCCACGATCCACCCGCCGCGGGCCAAAAATTTCACTTTCGTTTTTCCAGAATCCATGGTCTTCTCCCTCCATCCCGCTTCGCTTGCGAGGGGCGTTTCGCGATCGTCACGAGGCGCGAGGCGGGAATGCGGTGGCCGCGAAGGCTCGCAGCATGTCCTAGGGGCATGCGGACGAACGAGGCTCTTGCGGACGTGAAGCTGCGTGGTCCTGGCGCCCCGATGCTGGCGCCAAGTCGGAAGGGCGATGATCCCGACGACAACGGTGGCTAACAGGCCGGACACCGGGGAGAGCGTAGAGTAAGCGTGAAAACCATCGCGCAGGGAAGGCCGGGTCGGTCCGGCTGTACCTGTGGTTCCTGCCCCGTGCATTTTTTCCGCACGGGGGCCACGGGCCTCAGCCGAGGCCCGGCCTTCCCTGCGCCCTCTGCAAGGAGAGGGCGATCCGACGAGCAAAGACTCGGACGCGAAAGCGGGTGCGAGGATGACCAGTCGTGCCGAAAATTCCGGTGTCGTCCCGGCGAACGCCGGGACCCAGACTCCCCGACATGGGTGTGAGGCACGCTGGAGCGATGAGACCGGGCGGTCATGCCGGCCGGTCCCGGCGTTCGCCGGGATGACACTGAGGGGTGGGAGCAGGCTGGCCTCCATCGGCGTGTAGCGAGGTGTCAGCCATGTCTCCGAACGGTCGTCTCACACGTTCGAAATCGAGCAGTGACCAGCTCATGATCGATGACGACGCGATGGAACGTCAGCGCGGCAAAACAGCAAAAAGCCGAGCGGGGCCCGGCTTTGATGATCTGACGATGCGGCCGCCCTCAGTAGGGGATCGGAATCCGGGTCGGGTAGCCGCCGAGATCGGACGGCGCCATCAGCGGCTGGCGGTCGATCGGCCGGTTCAGATTCTCGCGCGCGAACGACGGGTAGCCGACAGCCGGCGGGAACGCATAGTCCGAGAACTTGCGGTCGCCCGGAAGCACCTCGGTGCCGCCGTCGAGGAACGAGCGGCGGGTGATGTAGATGCGGGTGCGCGGGCCGGACTGGTAGGAATAGTTCGGATTGCCGTTGTTGGTGACGGCAACGGCACGGCGCTTGGTGGTGGCGGCATCCGCCGAGGTGGCGGCAAGAGACGTGACGGCAAGGCCCGTCGCGGCGATCACCGCCAAGGCCATGACCCGGGTCGCAGCAGGAAATTCGATCATCACGTCCTCTTCCTCGCGCCAAAAGGGGCGGGCGCTCGCCATGCGCATGATTTGGCCCGCACAATATCTGGGTCGGCTGTGGCATCACAAGGTCATTCCCGCGGCGAGGGGCAAGATAAATCCCTGCTGTGGCGGGAAAGTTGCATCAATATCCGTCACTTGCCCGTGGGTTTGACGGGTCGAATAGGATGCGGTCACGCCCAGCAACATCCGGACGCAGGCAGACATTCACAAGGCGCCGCGCAGCCTCGGATTGGCGGTCGAAGTCACCCAATCGCCGCTGCCGCTGGCGATGGCGGGTTCGTCGCAGCCGCCGCGCCGCTGATCGGTCCCCATGAAAAGCTGGCTCAGGGCCCGGTTCTGGTCGGGCGCCAGCAGGGTCAGCCGGTTGAGCATGCAGCCGACCATGGCGCGGCGCGCCGGCATCGTCACGCCCTGGCACGACCAGCCGGAGATCCGCAGCGCCGGCTCGGCGATGGTCTTGAGAAAGCCGAGGCAGGCTCCGGCGCCCTCGGGAGCCCCAGCCCGGCGAACCAGACTGACGGGGCCGAACCGGCTGTCGATCACGCCGGCGGTCTCGAGCTCGGAGGCGGAGTTGCGCCCCATCCGGACCGCGAGATCGGCCCGGGGATCACGCCTTGCATCGCGCTCCGGTCCGAACCGGTAGACCTCAAGCTCGGCAGCGGGGCGATCGGCGGGTTCGCCCCAGCGCAACACGTCCTTGCGGCCGCCTTCGGGATGGATGAGCACGGTGTAGGTGGCGGTCCTGTCGGGCTGGTCGGCGAGACGGAGCGAGAACGCCGGCACGGCGCCGTCGGCCAAGGTCCAGCCGGCGCGGCCGGGCGACGTGTCATCGCCGCCGTCGAGATGGTTCCAGCCGGCCACGCCGAGCATGGCGATCAGCGCCAGAGCCCCCACATAGGCGAACAGGCGCGCAAATGTGCCGCAGACCTCGTCCGCGAAGCTCTGGAGCCCCTGCAGGACGGACGCGGATCGGGGCGCTGCGGCTGTTCTGGCCGAATCGGACTGCATCGAATGCGAGACATCGTGGTAACGTTGTGTCAGGGACGTTTCTCGCATAGAAGCGCTGCCGCTTCGGTTTCCGCTGACATGCGCGGTCGGCCATATTTCTTCGGAGAGTGAATGATGGGTTACAAAGTCGCAGTGGTCGGCGCGACCGGCAATGTCGGACGGGAAATGCTCAATATTCTGGACGAGCGACAATTCCCCGCCGACGAGGTCGTGGCGCTGGCCTCGCGCCGCAGCGTCGGCGTCGAGGTGTCCTATGGCGACCGCACGCTGAAGGTCAAAGCGCTCGAGCACTACGATTTTGCCGACGTCGACATCTGCCTGATGTCGGCCGGTGGTTCGGTGTCGAAAGAGTGGTCGCCCAAGATCGGCGCCGCTGGCGCGGTCGTGATCGACAACTCGTCGGCCTGGCGCATGGATCCCGACGTGCCGCTGATCGTGCCGGAGGTGAATGCCGACGCCGCCGCCGGCTTCAACAAGAAGAACATCATCGCCAACCCGAACTGCTCGACGGCGCAGCTCGTCGTCGCGCTGAAGCCGCTGCACGACAAGGCGAAGATCACGCGCGTCGTGGTGTCGACCTATCAGTCGGTGTCCGGTGCCGGCAAGGATGCGATGGACGAATTGTTCTCGCAGACCAAGGCCGTCTACACCAATGACGAGCTGGTCAATAAGAAGTTCCCCAAGCGCATCGCCTTCAACGTCATTCCACAGATCGACGTCTTCATGGAAGACGGCTTCACCAAGGAAGAGTGGAAGATGATGATGGAGACCAAGAAGATCTTGGATCCGAAGATCAAGCTGACCGCGACCTGCGTTCGCGTGCCGGTGTTCGTCGGCCACTCCGAAGCCGTCAATGTCGAGTTCGAGAATCCGATCACGGCGGATGAGGCCCGCAACATCCTGCGCAACGCGCCGGGCTGCCTCGTCATCGACAAGCACGAGCCGGGCGGCTACGTGACGCCCTACGAGGCGGCCGGCGAGGACGCGACCTATATCAGCCGCATCCGCGAGGACGGCACGGTCGAGAACGGTCTCGCCTTCTGGTGCGTGTCCGACAACCTGCGCAAGGGCGCGGCGCTGAACGCGATCCAGATCGCCGAGGTGCTGATCAACCGCAAGCTGATCACCGCGAAGAAGAAGGCGGCGTAACGGACTCGGTCAACACGCAACGTCTTCGGGGCGGGGGCGCGGGACACGATGAGCGAGAAGACCACGCCGGAAGCCGCCAAGCACGTCCCGGGTCCGGTCGAGCGCGGCCTCGAAGGCTTCCTGTTCAAGAGCCGCTGGCTGATGGCGCCGTTCTATGTCGGCCTCGTCATCAGCCTCGCGGTGCTCTTGTTCAAGTTCGTGTTGCTGCTGTGGGAGAGCGTCATTCATCTGCCCACCGCCAAGGAAAGCGACATCATCCTCGGCGTGCTCAGCCTGATCGACGTCTGCCTGACCGGCAATCTCGTGCTGATCGTGGTGTTCTCGGGCTACGAGAACTTCGTCTCGCGCATCGATCCCGGCGGCCATCCGGACTGGCCGGAATGGATGACCAAGGTCGACTTCGCCGGGCTGAAGCAGAAGCTGCTCGCCTCGATCGTCGCGATCTCGGCGATCCAGCTGTTGAAGGCGTTCATGAATCTCGACGCCGGCTACGACTCGACCAAGCTCGCCTGGCTGGTCGGCGTGCACATGACCTTCGTGGTGTCGACGGTGATGCTCGCGCTGTCGGACCGCTGGTCGGGTGATCATTGAACAGGGACGAATAGCGAGGAGCGAATGGCGAATAGGGCCGGTGAACTCCTCGCTACTTCCCATTCGCTATTCGCCAGCGCGCGCGCTCTTGAATTCCTTGGCCGCCTTGTCGAGCACGAACAGCGAGCCCTCGGCGACGCCGAAATAGGCCCCATGGAGCTGCAGGTCGCCGGCCTCGACCCGGCCGCGGACGAAGGGGAACGTCATCAGGTTCTCGAGGCTACGGAACACCGCGGCCTTCTCGATCCGGGTGACGAAGTCCTGCATGCTCTCATGCGCCCGCTGCTCGACGACCTCGCCGGGCTTGATGAACATCGACATCCAGCGGCCGATGAAGTCGCCCGGGGACAGCGGCGCCGCCTTGTCGACGAAGGCGCGGATGCCGCCGCACTGGGCGTGGCCCAGGATGACGATGTGCTTCACCTTCAGCACGGTGACGGCATATTCCAGCGCCGCCGACACGCCGTGCGCGTTGGCGTCGGGCTGATAGATCGGCACCAGATTGGCGATGTTGCGGAGCACGAACAATTCGCCGGGGCCGACGTCGAAGATCACCTCGGGCGAGACGCGCGAGTCGCAGCAGCCGATCACCATGACTTCGGGCGACTGGCCGCGCTCCGAGAGCTCGAGGTAACGGCTCTGTTCGGTCGGCAGGCGTTGGGTGGCGAAGGCGCGATAGCCTTCGAGCAGGCGTTGCGGAAACGAGATCATGGACCTTGCCTAAACACATGCGCCTTCCGGGAACAAGCCTTTCGGCCTGGCTCTCGAAATGGTATCGCGGGCCGCGTCGATAAACCAAGGGAAACGCCGAAATGATCCGCCCGCGCCGCAGTCTCCTGTTCATGCCCGGCTCCAATGCGCGTGCGCTGGAGAAGGGGCGGAACCTGCCGGCCGACGGGCTGATCCTCGATCTCGAGGATTCGGTGGCGCCGGATGCCAAGGCCGCCGCCCGCGACCAGATCGCCAAGGCGGTGGCGGCCGATGGCTACGGCAAGCGGGAACTGCTGATCCGTATCAACAGCCTGGATACGGCGTGGTGGAGCGACGACGTCGCCATGGCGGGACAAGCGGCGACCGACGGCATCCTCGTTCCCAAGGTGTCGACCGTCGAGGACCTTCGTCTGGTCACGGATCGTCTGGCCGAGGTCGGGGCAGATCCGGCGCTGAAGGTCTGGGCCATGATCGAGACGGCGCGCGCCGTGCTCGATGCCGATCTGCTCGCGGCCACGGTGCACGAGCCGGGCTCGCGGCTCGCCGGCTTCGTGTTCGGTCCCAATGACATCTCGCGCGAGACCCGCATCCGCATGCTGCCGGGCCGCTCCACGATGCTGCCGATGATCAGCCACTGCATCCTGGCGACGCGGGCCCATGGGCTGGAGATTCTGGACGGGCCTTACAGCGACTTCGCCAACACCGACGGCTTCGCGCAAGAATGCATCCAGGCCCGCGATCTCGGCTTCGATGGCAAGACGCTGATCCATCCCGGCCAGATCGATGCCTGCAACGCGATCTTCACGCCGCCGGCCGACGAGGTCGCCGCGGCACGCAAGATCATTGCCGCGTTCGAGCTGCCGGAGAATGCTTCGCGCGGCGCGATCCAGATCGACGGCCGCATGGTCGAGCGGCTGCATGCCGAGATGGCGCGGCGCACGATCGCGATCGCCGATGCGATCGCAGCTGTGGCGAAGTGAGGCGTCAGATGCGGCGGAGACTGAGGATGTAGTTGACCAAGTCGCCGCGCTGCTCGGCGGTCAGGATGACGTTGGGCATCGTCGGGTGGCTGCTCTGCAGGAACACCTTGAGCGACAGCTCGGTGGTCGAGGGCATGTTGGCGACGGCCACAAAGTCGGGGGCGGTCGTGGTCTGGCTTCGCGCGCCGCTGGCGTCGATGGCGTGGCAGGTGCTGCACCAGGCCTCCGCCAGCTTGCGGCCGGCCTGCACGCTGTCGGCCGCGGGCGTCACGCCGCCGGCATTGTGCAGCCGGATCAGCAGCATCGCGCCGAGCGCGAGCAGGATCGCGACGCCGACATGGAGCCAGGTGTTGCGGTACAGTTTGGGCAGGCTCATCGCGTTGCTTCGCTCAGTGGGAGGGAGACGGCGATCAGTGCTTGACCGCGGCGGTGCCCAGGCGGTCGATGGTCGGGGCGTTGAGGCAGTACTCCTCATAGTGCTCGGCGCTCGTGCCGGCGGCAAGATCGCGATGGCAGCGCGGCTTGTCCTTGCACATGGCGCAGACGCGCTCCATGTCGCGCAGCACCAGCGGCTCGGCGCGCCCCAGCGAGGCTTCGTCGATGCCGAGCGCCTTCAGCATCCGGGGCAGCTCGTCGGCGGCGTGCTCGCCGTGACGGACCAGCTCGTCGAGATCCGCCGGTGTGACCTGCAGGTCCATCGCGATGCGCTCGAAATCGTCGCGGTCCAGCTGCCGGATCTCGCTCAGCTCACGCCGGTGCCGGAGCCATTGCGCGAACGTATCGATCAGGAACTGAACCCGCGGATAGGGCTTGGCGTCTACGGTCATGACACGTCTCCGATGATTGTCCGCAATCAATCACCGGGTGGACGCGCGGACGTTGCGGTAGATCAAGCAGCGAATCGGTCCTGCGCAGGCCGCAAAGCTGCGCGGCGAAGGTCAGCGCGGGGCAAATCGCTCGGCCGCCCACGCATACAGGCTGCCAGGGATCGGCGCCTCGCCGCCGCGGCCCTTCGGCGAGATGTGCAGGCCGATGATCGCGGGATCGCCGATCAGGCCGGAGAAGTCGGAGGGATCGAAGAACGCCTTCGGCTCGGCATGGACAGCGTAGAAGCTGCGCTTCGGCAGCGCGTGGCGCAGCGAGCCGTGGCGGCGGGCCAGCGCCGTCAGCGCGGCAGGGCCGAAGATGGCGACGCGGATGTCCGAGAGGCGGTCGGAGCCGCCGCGCAGGCGGCGCATCGCATAGGTGAGGCGATGACGCAGCGACAGCCAGTTCGGCGTCAGCTCGTCCTGCGCCATCAGCGCAGCGAACTCGGCGACGATCGGATCGTCCGGCGGCAGGTAGAGCACGGAGTTGCCGAGCTGCCGCGGACGCTCCCAGGCGAAGTAGGGCAGAGCCGGATCGATCTCGACCGGCCTGAGCAGCAGCACGTCGGCATCGAGCCAGAGGCCGGCGCGCTGTGCCATCAGCCGCATCCGGAAGAAGTCGCTGAACTGCAAGGTGGTCCAATCGCGCCAGCTGCCGTCGGGCTGCGGCGGCCTGAGACGTTCGGAGAATGCGTAAGGAAGGACCGCCTCGGCCTCGGCATTGCCGACGCCGTCGGGCAGGCCGGGCAGCGGATCGAAGCTGTAGACGGTGACCTTGTGGCCGGCGGCGAGCTGCGAGCGCAGGCAGGTCTGGCGCAGCCGGTCGAGCGGCCCGCGCCAGAAGGTGACGACCTCGGGCAATACACGCGTCAACGGCGGACCTGCTGGGCTGCTCTCGAAACGAGGCCCCGGACGAGGTCCGGGGCCCGCGAACTCTCTGCCTTCAAGCGGGGCTCAGGCCCAGGCGCGCTCGGCCAGCTTGGCCTCGTAGCTGTCGATCGAGGCCTTCTTCTCCAGCGTCAGCCCGATGTCGTCGAGCCCATTGAGGAGGCAGTGCTTGCGGAACGGGTCGATGTCGAACTTGACGGTGCCGCCGTCGGGGCCGCGGATCTCCTGGTTGGCGAGATCAACCGTTAAAGTCGCGTTGGCACCGCGCTCGGCGTCGTCGAACAGCTTGTCGAGATCCGCCTGCGACACGCGGATCGGCAGAATGCCGTTCTTGAAGCAGTTATTGTAGAAGATGTCGCCGAACGAGGTCGAGATCACGCAGCGGATGCCGAAGTCGAGCAGCGCCCAGGGGGCGTGCTCACGGCTCGAGCCGCAGCCGAAATTGTCGCCGGCGACCAGGATCTTGGAATTGCGGTAGGCCGGCTGGTTGAGGACGAAATCCGGGTTCTCGCTGCCGTCGTCCTTGTAGCGCTGCTCCGAGAACAGGCCCTTGCCGAGGCCGGTGCGCTTGATGGTCTTCAGGTACTGCTTGGGGATGATCATGTCGGTGTCGACATTGATGATCTTCAGCGGCGCGGCGACGCCTTCCAGCGTGGTGAACTTGTCCATCGGGGCACCTTCGAGAATACGGGCAGGCCGCTGTTTAGCCCGAACGGCAGGGCGGATAAAGTCAAAATCCCGGTGCTATCGCCGGGTCGTCAGTCGACGGACGCCTCGATCGCCTCCATGTCGTCGTCGGACATTCCGAAATGGTGGCCGATTTCGTGGATCAGGACGTGGCGGACGATGTGCCCAAGACTCTCGTCGTGCTCGGCCCAGTAATCCAGGATCGGACGGCGGTAGAGCCAGATCATGTTGGGCAGCCGCGGCAGGTCGTCATTGCTGCGAAACGGCAGTCCCGTGCCCTGGAACAGGCCGAGCAGGTCGAACTCGCTTTCGGCCTGCATCTCGTCGAGCACCTCCTCGGTCGGAAAGTCGTCGACCCGGATGATGACGCCCTCGCAAAGCCTGCGAAAATGCTCGGGCAGACGCTCGAACATCTCGTGCGCCATGACTTCCATGTCGGCGAGCGATGGGGCTTTCAGATCCGTCCACATTGCCGCCTTCTAGCCCGGCTTTGATCATCTTGCATCTTGGTTCTATGACATGTGGGGCGGCGCCGGTTGACGCAGGGGATGAAAACGGCGACCGTCTTGGCGCGCGAATTGGGGGTTGGGGACAGATGAGACAGATGTCGATGGTGCTGGCCGGGACGGCGCTGGCCGCGGCGGTCGTGATCTCGATCTCGGCGGGAGCGCAAGCGGAGCAGGCCGCGGGCGTACGCGGCGCCGTCCAGAGCGAGATGAGCACGGATCTCTCCGCGCAGCGTCGGCAACGACGGATCCAGATCTATCCGCGCTACGAGGGCCATTGGCAGCCCGATGTGGTGCCGCGCTTCAATCCGGGTCCGAACGCGGTTCGTGTATGCGATGCCACCTATGTTCCAGAGCATCGGCCGAGCGGCACCGTGATCGTCCCGCATATGAGTTGCGTCTGGCGGCGCGGCTGACCGCTGGTCCCGCGCACTGCGCTGCTTGGCGGCGCGGCGAGGCGCGGATCGAGCGCGGCGACGTCACCGTCCGGACACAGTGCCGATATGTCGCGCACTGCGGTGGAACCATGTGCGACATATCGGCATTCTGCTCCTGCGCAGGTCTTCATGTCCCATTCACGTCGCTCGTTCGAGACTGGTCTGCGTCGCGCTGCTGCGGCCGCCCTTCAGGCAACTGACAAGGCGGAATGTACGGTGCCGGACGTGATGTCAGGCGATCGAGGGAGAAGTTCATGACTGTGATGAAGCTGTTGGGCATCGCGGCGGTTGGCGCCGTTCTCGCGATGGCTGCCCCCGCCGAACGCGCGCAGGCGCTGTCGCTGATCAATCCGGGCGCCGCGACCGCGGTGCAGCAGGGCACGGTGCAGGAGACCACGCAGGTGCATTGGCACGGCCGCCACCATTGGCATCCCCGGCGCTACTACTATCCTCGGCATTACTATCATCCGCGGCATCACTGGCGGCCGCATCACTACGGATATCGCCATCACGGCCGCTGGTAAGCCGCGCTTTCCGGCCGATCGAGACAATGACCGAAATCAAACAGGCCCGCTTTGCGGGCCTGTACGTTGATGGGGGCTGGCAACGAGGTTCGCCATGAAACCATCAGTCAACAGAACCTGGCTCGGGATCGGCATCGTCACGGTGGCGATGCTGCTCGCGAGTTCCGCCGCCACCTCTCCTGTCGCCGCAGCGCCCGCCGTCACGCAGGCGCGTCAGACCGCAACGGATCCTGGCCCGCGCCGGGAGGGTCGCAGAGTGAAGCCCGTGGTGTCGACGGCGGAGGTGCCCCACTATCTTGACCGTCCCACGGACTACGCGCCGGCCTATCCGCCGGGCCCCTTGGTTCTATTCACGCCGTTCTACGATTGAGGCCATGTCAGCGAGGCGCGTCGCGTTCGCGGAGCAAATGCCTGCGCGTGGTTAGTTGCGAAGTCCCCGCACGAGCAGCGCGTCAACCCTTGCGTCGGCATCCGTGATCCTGAGTTGCAGGACGACCTAGAGGCTCACGTGCATCTCCTCTGCCGCGACGCCACGCCGCAGATGCGCGTGCACCGTGCATCACTGACGAGCATCATTCATGCCGCATTCACGTCGCTATCTCTACGTTCATGTTGGGGCGCGCCAATCCACCGATCGGACGACCAGCATCGGCGCTGCATGGGTCCATCGTTGCACGGCATTCAGGGAGAAGGGACCATGATGAGGATGAAGGACCAGCGCGCTGGTCTGGCTCGTCGCCTCAGTCTTGCGGCGGCGACATTGTTTCTCTTGGCCGGCGCGTCCGGCCGGCCGGCGCTTGCGATGTCGCCGGTGAGTCCCGGCGCCGGGCCTGCGACGCAGGCGCCCTCCGACGTGTTGGCCGTTCAGGTCCGAGGACCCGGCGGCCATGGCGGGGGTGGCGGCGGCGGACATCCCGGCGGTGGTGGATTTCACGGCGGACCGGCCTTCCACGGCGGCGGCGGTGGCCCGGCGTTCCATGGCGGCGGCGGCCACGCCTTCGGAGGCGGCGGTCCGCGTCCCGTCTTCCACGGCGGCGGCCCGGCCTTTCACGGCGGATTCGGCCCGCGGCCGGTGTTCCATGGCGGCGGCTATCATTATCGTCCGCACTATGCCTACCGGCCGTACTTCCATCACCACCGCCGGCACTTCTACGGCTATCGCAGCTACTACACGCCGGTCTATACGTCCGGCTACTACTATCCTTATCGCCGCTGTCGCGTCGTCTGGACCTATTACGGGCCGCGCCGCATCTGCCACTATCGGCATTGGCGGGGTCATCACTGGCGTCCGCATCACCGGTGGCATCATCGCCACCACCGGCACCATTGGCGCTACTACTGACGGTGTCTGAAGTTCGAACGAGACAGGGAAGGACGCTCAACGGCGTCCTTCTCTCATTTCAAGGGGATGAGTGGGGCGCGGCGGTCAGAGCCAGTCCTTGAACTGCCAGTTCCTCACACTCAGCTTCCAGGGCACCAGCGTTTCCAGGCGCCATTTGGCAAAGCGGCCGGGCGGCCAGTTCGACAGCCGCCGCTCCTCCTTCGGAGCCTCGGGCTGGGCAATGATCTTGGCGGGCGGTGTCTTCCGGCGCTGGCGCGTCGCATCACGGATGAGGTCGACGTATTCCGGCTTGTCGGCCATGTCAGGCTCCTCGGCACGTTCCTCTGCAGACGCAGCGCGTCCGGCGGTAGGATTGTGCGCGCTGAGACTTAAGAAGCCATTGCCGAACCGTGTCGATGTTGAGGTGAAATGAAAAACGCGACGGCTTGGTGAAGCCATCGCGCTCGTTTGTAGACCGGCCGCCGTGCCGGATGTGAAGCAGCGAGATGACGTCAGCGCCAGTCGCGCACGTCGACGAAGTGCCCTGCGATCGCGGCCGCCGCAGCCATCGCGGGCGACACCAGGTGGGTGCGGCCCTTGAAGCCCTGGCGTCCCTCGAAATTTCGGTTCGAGGTCGAGGCGCAGCGCTCTTCGGGCGCCAGCTTGTCCGGGTTCATGGCGAGGCACATCGAGCAGCCTGGCTCGCGCCATTCGAAGCCGGCCTTGATGAAGATCTTGTCGAGGCCCTCGGCTTCCGCCTGCTCCTTGACGATGCCCGAGCCCGGCACGACCATCGCATTGACGTGGCCGCTGACGGTCTTGCCTTCGGCGATCTTGGCTGCGGCGCGCAGATCCTCGATGCGACCGTTGGTGCACGAGCCGATGAAGACGCGGTCGAGCTTGATGTCGGTGATCTTCGTGCCCGCGGTCAGGCCCATGTACTTCAGCGCGCGATGCTTGGAGATGCGCTTGGCCTCGTCGGCGATCTTGTCCGGATCGGGCACAACGCCGGTTACCGAGATCACGTCCTCGGGCGAGGTGCCCCAGGTCACGATCGGCGGCAGCTTGACGGCGTCGAGCCGGAGCTCATGGTCGAAATGCGCGCCGTCGTCGGAGCGCAGCGTCTCCCAGTAGCGCATCGCCGCATCCCAGGCCGCGCCCTTCGGCGCCTTGGGACGGCCGCGCAGGAAGTCGAACGCCTTCTGGTCGGGCGCGACCAAGCCGGCTCGTGCGCCGCCCTCGATCGACATGTTGCAGACGGTCATGCGGCCTTCCATCGATAGCGCGCGGATCGCCTCGCCGGCATATTCCAGCACGTAGCCGGTACCACCCGCGGTGCCGATCTCGCCGATGATGGCGAGGATGATGTCCTTGCCCGTCACGCCGTCCGGCAGCACGCCGTCAACCGTGACGCGCATGTTCTTCGCCTTCTTCTGGATCAGCGTCTGCGTCGCCAGCACGTGCTCGACCTCGGAGGTGCCGATGCCGTGCGCCAGCGCCCCGAACGCGCCATGCGTCGAGGTGTGGCTGTCGCCGCAGACGATGGTGGTGCCGGGCAGCGTGAAGCCCTGCTCCGGGCCGATGACATGGACGATGCCCTGGCGGCGGTCGAACTCGTTGTAATATTCGATGCCGAATTCCTTGGCGTTCTCGGCCAGCGTCTTGATCTGCTCGATGCTCTCCGGATCAGGGTTCGGCTTGGTGCGGTCGGTGGTCGGCACGTTGTGGTCGACGACGGCGAGCGTCTTCTCCGGTGCATGCACCTTGCGGCCGGTGGCGCGCAGGCCTTCGAACGCTTGCGGCGAGGTGACCTCGTGCACCAGGTGACGGTCGATGTAGAGCAGGCAGGTGCCGTCCTCGGCTTCGTGCACCAGATGGTCGTTCCAGATCTTGTCGTACAGCGTGGTCGGTTTCGACATGAGCGAATGCTCCCGGGAATTTAAGGTTTGAAACAGGACGCGTGAGGGGCACGCGTGAACAATCAGGAATGGCGCTGCGGCTTACAGCGCGCGCCTAAGCTCTGATGTTGCCGAGGTGGCGAAGCGTCCGAAGAACCGCCCGGGCAGCCGGCGGCGATCGTCGATGACGACGCGGCGACAGGCCATGCTGGTGCGATCTAGAACCATTTCAGAGGGATATATAGCACGCACGCCGGGGAGTGCGAGATGCGTTTGTCGCGGTGAGGACGCGCGATCTCTCCGCCGCCATTCCGGGCGCGTCGAAGACGCGAACCCGGAATCCCGAGGTGATCAGGCCATCTCGAGATTCCGGGCTCAGCCCCTTCGGGGCTGCCCCGGAATGACAGCAGCGTAAAAGAAAAAGCGCGGGACCAGCCCGCGCTCTCCGTCAACCCACTGAAAGCAACGATTACTCGTTGACGGCGGTCTGCTGGCGGTCCTGCTTCTCGACGATGCGGGCCGACTTGCCGCGCAGCTGACGCAGGTAATACAGCTTGGCGCGACGCACCTTGCCGCGGCGCACGACCTTGATCGAGTCGATCATGGGGGACAGTATCGGAAACACGCGCTCCACGCCCTCGCCATAGGAGATCTTGCGCACCGTGAAGCTCTCGTTGATGCCGCCGCCGGACCGGCCGATGCAGACGCCCTCATAGGCCTGCACGCGCGTGCGCTCGCCTTCGACCACCTTCACGTTGACGATCACGGTGTCGCCTGGGCCGAACTCCGGAATGGTCTTGTTGGCGGACAGCTTGTCGAACTGCTCTTTTTCGAGCTGCTGAATCAGGTTCACGGGTAAATCTCCATCGGCGGCGCGCCCAGCCGGGTCACGCGGGGGCTGCGCTTGTTCCTGCCGTCACTTGCGGAATTGGGCGCTCCTATAAGCCAAAGCGCGAGGCTTGTCACCCGTCTGTCGTGCTTTTTGGCTCTTTTTGGCCGGTCTCTCTTTGTTCTCGGCCGTCGCGCGCCTGCCATTCGGCCCACAAATCCGGCCTTCGCGCTTCAGTCAGCGCCTCGGCCTGGGCGCGGCGCCAAGCGGCGACCTTGGCGTGGTCACCCGAGGTGAGCACATCCGGAATGGTCCGGCCTTCGAATAGCTGGGGCCGGGTGTATTGCGGGTATTCAAGTAGGCCATCGGAAAAACTCTCGTCGGTGCCCGATTCGAGCTTGCCCATCACGCCTGGGAGCAGCCGGACGCAGGCGTCGATCAGCACCAGGGCCGCGATCTCGCCGCCCGACAGCACGTAGTCGCCGATCGAGACCTCGGTCAGCGAGCGGGCATCGATGACACGCTGGTCGATGCCTTCGAAGCGACCGCAGACGATCAGCGGGCCTGGGCCAGCGGCGAGGTCGCGGACGAAGGCCTGTGTCAGGGGCCGACCGCGCGGACTCATCAGCAGCCGCGGCCGCTCAGGCGCGATGGCAGCGGCGTCGATCGCAGCGGCCAGCACGTCGGCCCGCAGCACCATGCCGGGCCCGCCGCCGGCGGGGGTGTCATCGACGCTGCGGTGCTTGTCGGTGGCCGACGCCCGGATGTCGCGCGCCTCCAGCGCCCAGATGCCGGACGCCAGCGCCCGGCCGGCTAGGCTGACGCCAAGCGGCCCCGGGAACATCTCGGGGAACAGGGTGAGCACGGTGGCGTGCCAGGGCGTGGGAGGGGCGGAAGGCGAAGCGGTCATGATGCTCTGTTACGGCACCGGCGCGGTGAGATCGAGCCCCCGCAGCGGCGCTGGCCAACTGATGCAACTCTCCATTACCGGTGTCGTCCCGGACAAGCCGTGACGCGCACCCGCGCGTCGCGGCGCCGATCCGGGACCCATACCGCGCGATGTTGGAAATGGGCACGCGGCCAATCCCGCGTGAACCAACCAGCTGCGGTGGTTATGGGTCCCCGCTTTCGCGGGGACGACGAGCGGAGTTTGAGGCGGCAGCGTCGTCTTGATCCGAGGCCAACTCATCCGAGGCCGATTCATCATCGCCCTCGATCTCCGCTGGCAGCTCGATGATCACGCGGCCGCCGGCAAGATCGACCGTCGGCACCACCGCATTGGTGAACGGCAGCATCAATGTGCTGCCCGAGGGCGGGGCGATCTCGATGATGTCGCCGGCGCCGAAATTATGGATGGCGAGCACGCGGCCGAGCTGCGCGCCGTCAGCGGTCTCCGCGGCGAGGCCGATCAGGTCGGCGTGGTAGTATTCGTCGTCAGCCGTCTCGGGCAGGCGGTCTCTGGGCACGTAGAGCTCGAGCCCGTTGAGGCGTTCGGCCGCATTGCGGTCGGTGACGCCCTTGATGGTTGCGACCAGATGGTCCTTGGCCTCGCGCGCTTTCGCGACCTCGAACGAACGGCTGCCGTCCTTGGTCGTGAGCGGGCCGTAATGCAGCACGGCCAGCGGATCCTCGGTGAAAGCCCATAAGCGAACCTCGCCGCGCACGCCGTGCGCGGCGCCGATTCTGGCGACACAAATGAGCTTGGACATCAGCGTGCCTCGTCCTTCGAGACGCGCTCGAACGCGCGCTCCTCAGGAGGAGGAGCCAGTTCCTCATGCTGAGGAGCACGGCGCAAGCCGTGCGTCTCGAAGCATGAGTCCGCGCTCGTCAACGACCTTAGCCCTTGGCGGCGGCTTCGGCCTGCGCCTTGCGCTCCTTGCGCGGCACGGCCTTGATCGGGTTCTGGCGGGCTTCGCGCTTCTTGACGCCGGCGGCGTCGAGGAAGCGGGCGACGCGGTCGGACGGCTGCGCGCCCTTGGCGAGCCAGCCCTTCACCTTCTCCATGTCGAGCTTGAGGCGCGCCTCGTTGTCCTTCGGCATCAGCGGATTGAAGTAGCCGAGACGCTCGATGAACCGGCCGTCACGCGGGAAGCGCGAGTCGGCGACGACGACGTGATAGACCGGGCGCTTCTTGGTGCCGGCACGGGCGAGACGGATAACGACGGACATGAAAGTTCTCCTTTGAGGTCGATATATCGGTTTGAAAGTTGGAAGAGGTCGTCATTGGGAGCGAAGCGAAGCAATCCAGAGCGGCGTGCGCGACTCTGGATTGCTTCGCCGTTTCGCGCCTCGCAATGACGGGAGTGAGATCATTTCTTCTTCCCCGGAGGGAGGCCAAGACCAGGAAGCGTCGGCTTGCCGCTGAGACCGGTGAGGCCGGGGAGATTCGGCAGTCCGCCGCGCAGGCCGGCGGGCAGATCCTTCGGCAGGTTCGGCAGCCCGCCGCCGGGCATGCCACCCGGCATCTTTTCCGCAAGCGCCTTGAGCTGATCCGGTGACGGCATGCCGCCACCGCCGCCAAAACCCATCGCCTGGGCGATGCCAGCCAGCGGGCCGCGCTTGCCGGAACCCATGGCCTTCATCACGTCGGCCATGTTCCGGTGCATCTTGAGCAGCTTGTTGACGTGCTCGACGCTCTGGCCGGAGCCGGCGGCGATGCGCTTCTTGCGGCTCGCCTTGAGCAGGTCGGGATGCTTGCGCTCCTCGCGCGTCATCGAATCGATAATCGCGACCTGGCGCTTGAGGATCTTGTCGTCGATCCCTGCGGCCGCGATCTGGTTCTTCATCTTCGAGATGCCGGGCATCATGCCCATCAGCCCGCCGATGCCGCCCATGCTCGCCATCTGCGAGAGCTGCTCGCGCATGTCGTTGAGGTCGAACTGGCCCTTGCGCATCCGCTCGGCGGCGCGGGCGGCCTTCTCGGCGTCGATGTTCGCCGCGGCCTTCTCGACCAGCGAGACGATGTCGCCCATGCCGAGGATGCGGCCGGCGATACGCGAGGGATAGAAATCCTCTAGCGCGTCGGTCTTTTCGCCGGTGCCGAGCAGCTTGATCGGCTTGCCGGTGACGGCGCGCATCGACAACGCCGCACCGCCACGGCCGTCGCCGTCGATACGGGTCAGCGCGATGCCGGTGAGGCCGACGCGCTGGTCGAAGGCGCGGGCGAGATTGACCGCGTCCTGGCCGGTCAGCGAATCCGCGACCAGCAGCACCTCGTGCGGATTGGCGACCGCCTTGATCTCGGCGGCCTCCTTCATCATGTCCTCGTCCAGCGTGGTGCGGCCGGCGGTGTCGAGCAGCACCACGTCGTAGCCGCCGAGCTTGGCGGCCTCGATGGCGCGGCGCGCGATCTGCGGCGGCATCTGGCCGGCGACGATCGGCAGGGTCGGAATGTCGAGGTCGCGGCCGAGCACCGCGAGCTGCTCCATCGCCGCCGGACGATAGACGTCGAGCGAGGCCATCAGCACCTTGCGCTTGTCGCGCTGGACCATGCGGCGCGCGAGCTTGGCGGTGGTGGTCGTCTTACCCGAGCCCTGCAGGCCGACCATCATGATCGGCACCGGCGGCACGGCGTTGAGGTCGATGGTCTGGCCGTCGTCGCCGAGCGTCTTGACCAGCTCGTCATGGACGATCTTCACGACCATCTGGCCGGGGGTGACAGACTTGACGACGGTAGCGCCGATCGCCTGCTCGCGCACGCGCTCGGTGAAGCTGCGGACAACCTCCAGCGCGACGTCGGCCTCGAGCAGCGCCCGGCGAACCTCGCGCATCGCGGCGTCGACATCGGCCTCCGACAGGGAGCCACGCCCCGTCAGCCGATCGAGAATGCCGCCAAGCCTTTCCGACAGATTGTCGAACACTTGCTTCGTCCTTTGTCCTGCGGAACGCAGGCGCTTGAATTGCTCGGTCGTCATGCCCCGCGCAAACGGGGCATCCAGTACGCCGCGGCGTCTCGGATCGAGCCGCACCGTCTCGGAGTACTGGATCACCCGCTTTCGCGGGTGATGACCACCATGTATGTTTCGGCAAGGCTCGCCGAAACGGAAGTTCCAAACACGTTTGCGCCCGAGGGCGCACAGCGCTGTCGGGCGGTGACCTCCGGCCTCCAGGGCCGGGCGGTGGCTCGAAAAGACGAAACTTTCCGAAATTCGGTCGGGTTAAACCTTCAGTAGCCGCAAAAGTCAAGGAAACTTGCTTCTCGCCGTCCCGTTGCCGGACCCTGTGGGGGCGCTTACCTCTTGCGCCAGTTCAGCTTTCCCTTGCGAGGACGACCTTGCTGCGCCGTTCCAGGACCTATTCCGGCCCCGTCACCGACCATTTCGACGGCAAGCGCTTCTACGATCCCGACGGCGTTCCGCCCAAATCCCTGTCCCAGGTGCTGCGCTGGCAGTTCGACCGCAACCGCAAGCGTTCCCGCTGGCCGTCCTGGGCGGCGAGCCCGCACGCCGACACGCCGCCGCACCGGATCGACGGCGAGACAGTGCGGCTGTCCTTCATCGGCCACGCCAGCTGGCTGGTCCAGACCGGCGGGCTCAACATCCTGATCGATCCTGTCTGGTCGGAGCGGGTGTCGCCATTCGCGTTCGCCGGTCCCCGGCGGCACAATGATCCCGGCATCGCCTTTGAGGGGCTGCCGCATATCGACGTCGTGCTGGTGTCGCACGGGCACTACGATCATCTCGACCTCCGGACCTTGTCGAAGCTGACCGCGCGCTTTTCGCCGCGGGTCGTCACGCCGCTCGGCAACGACCTTACGATGATCGACGCTGACTCCAAGATCCGCGCCGAGGCCTATGACTGGCACGATCGCGTGACGCTGAACGAGGAGGTCGCCGTGACCCTGGTGCCGACGCGGCACTGGACGGCGCGCGGGCTCTTCGACCGCAACAAGGCGCTGTGGGCGAGTTTCGTGCTGGAGACGCCGCGCGGCAGGGTCTACATCGTCTGCGATTCCGGTTACGGCACGGGCAAGCATTTTCGCCGCGTCGCGGAGCAGCACGCGCCGATCAGGCTCGCCATCCTGCCGATCGGCGCCTACGAGCCGCGCTGGTTCATGCGCGACCAGCACATGAACCCAGAGGACGCCGTGCAGGCGCTGCAGGATTGCGGCGCGGAGGCCGCGCTGGCGCATCACCACGGCACGTTCCAACTGACGGACGAGGCGATCGACGCGCCGGTCCACGCCCTGCACGCTGCGCTCGATTCCGCCGGCATTCCACGCGAGCGGTTCGGCGTGCTGAAGCCGGGGCAGGTGGTGGAGATCTGACTCGCTGTCGCAACCACAAAAGGTGTCGTCCCGGCCAACGCCGGGACCTATCACCACCGGATCAAGTTTTGCGAAGATCAGCCGCTCCATCTCGCACGACAACATCCGCCGCGGATTATGGGTCCCGGCGTTGGCCGGGACGACACCGAGTTTGTCGTCGCGCTGTGGGTTCACGACCGCGCGTGAATGGGCCGCGCCGAAGGGAGTGCGCCTTACTGCCCCGGCTTGATCGCCCAGGTCACGTTAACCGTGATCGCCAGCGTCTCCTCGCCCTGTGCCACCGGCGTCGGCGTCGCGGCCATCGGTGCGGCGAAGGTCTTGGCACGGAACACCGGCGCCGGAGCGCCGTCCTCGGAGATGCTGAGCGGCTGGCCCAGCGTCACGCCGGCGGCCTTGGCGTAGATCTCGGCCTTGCGGCGCGCGTCTGCGACGGCCTTCTCGCGCGCCTGGTCGAGCAGCTTGGACGGCTCGGCGACGCTGAAATAGATGTTGCCGACATCGTTGGCGCCGGCGGCGACCAGCGTGTCGATCACGCTGGCGACCTTGGCGACGTCGCGCACCTTGATGGTGACGCGATTGCTGGCGCGATAGCCGGTCACGGCCGGCTGGGCCGGCCGGTTCTGCGCATATTGCGGCTGCAGCGACAGCCGCGAGGTCTGATAGTCCTTGTCGGCGATCCCCGCCTGCTTGAGCGCCTGCAGCACCTTGGCCATAGCGGCGTTATTGGCCTCGGCCGCCTCGCGCGCGGTCTTGGCGTCGGACGCCACGCCGGCGTCGATCTGCGCCAGATCCGGCGGCGCCGACACGCTGGCTTCGCCGCTGACGGTGATCGCCGGCGTGTCCTGCCGGGCGATGTCATCCGCGAGGGCGGGCATTGCGAAGCTGGTCGCGAGCGCGACCGCAAGGATGGGTCTGATGATCATGGTGCTCACTTCAGCGGCACGTAGACGTTGATGACGAGCTTGTCCTCGGCCGTCTTCAAGGGGTCGGTCAGGTACTCCTCGATGAAGGTGTCCTTGGCCTCCAGCCGGCGCTCATCAAGGTGGTTGGTGATCGCCTCGTAGGTGTTGTCCATGTTGTCGTAGGAGCCGCGATGGACGAACTTCAGCGCCTTGCCCTCGGGCGACTGGCCGATGCTCATGCCCTTGCCGAGCGTCTTCGGCTCCTGCTCGATCGGCATCTCGGCCAGGAAGGTGAAGCCGGTGTCGTCGGTCGAGGTGTAGACGATCATGCCGTTGCCGGCGGGCTTGATGCCCTGCTTGTCCAGCGTGGCCGACAGCGCTTTGAAGGAGTCGATCAGCGTTTCGAACGCATTGTCCCAATTGGCGGTGCCCTTGACGAGGACAACCTTCTTCGCCTCGAGCTTGATCTCGTCGCCGAAGGCGTCGGCCGCCTGGGCTGGCGCCGCGGCCGGCGGCGACGTGGCCGGGGACTGGGCCGCGGTCGGAGATGACGACGGCGAGGGGCTTGCGCTGGCGGCCGGCGTCGGGCTGGTCGCGGGCGCCGGACTGGCCGACGCGGCAGGCGCAGGAGAGGCCGGCACCGCCGGGGCCGGTAGCGCGCTCGGGGCCGGTGCGGGCGTGGCTGAGGCCGCCGGAGCCGGCGAGGCCGAGGGCGCCTGGGCCCGGGCGAGCGTGCCGCCGAGCAGAAGCGCGACCGAGCTCACGGCCAGAACGAGGCGGAAAGTGCTGAGATTCATTCGACTATTCTCCAGTGGCCGTGCTGCTTTGCCCGGTTCGTGCCGGCGAATGAACCGGTCCTAACATGCTCGGCGGCGCGGCGTCCCATGACAGATGCGTCATGTCGCTCTGCAGGCTGGTCAATGCCGCGCCATTCGCCATATAAGGCGGACACAATTTGGATATTTTCATGAGCGCGCTGGCCAACCACAGCTTCGTCAAGATGAACGGGATCGGCAACGAGATCGTCGTGGTCGATCTGCGCGACGTGAAGCATGTCGTCACGCCCGACGAGGCGCGCGCGGTGGCGGCCCGCGTCCCCTACGACCAGCTGATGGTGCTGCAGCCGCCGCGGCTCGACGGCACCGAGGCCTTCATCCGCATCTACAACAATGATGGGTCGGAGTCCGGCGCCTGCGGCAACGGCATGCGCTGCGTGGTACGGCAGGTGTTCGGCAAGACCGGCCAGACCAGCGCGACGTTCGAGACCCGCGCCGGATTGTTGAACTGCTGGCAGGGGCCGGCGCCCGACCTCTACACCGTCGACATGGGCGTGCCGAAGTTCGGCTGGCAGGAGATTCCTCTCGCCGAGGAGTTCCGCGACACCCGCTACATCGAGCTGCAGATCGGGCCGATCAATGCCCCGATCCTGCATTCGCCCTCGGTCGTCAACATGGGCAACCCGCACGCGGTGTTCTGGGTCGACGACGTCAATGCCTATGATCTGGAGCGCTTCGGGCCGCTGCTGGAGAACCATCCGATTTTCCCGGAGCGTGCGAACATCACGCTCGCCCACATCGTCGATCGCGACCACATCACGATGCGCACCTGGGAGCGCGGCGCGGGGCTGACCAAGGCCTGCGGCTCGGCGGCCTGCGCGACCGCGGTCGCGGCTGCCAGGCTGAAGCGCGCCAACCGGATCGTGCAGATGACGCTGCCCGGCGGCGAGCTCACGATCGAGTGGCGCGAGCGCGACGATCACGTGCTGATGACGGGCACCGCCGCATTCGAGTTCGAGGGGCGGTTCGAGCCGTCGATGTTCGCCAGCGTCGCATGAGCGTCGACGTCGTCACCTTCGGCTGCCGCCTGAACGCGTTCGAATCCGAGCTGATCGCGAAACATGCCGAGGCGGCCGGCGCCGATGACACCATCGTCATCAATAGCTGCGCCGTCACCAACGAGGCCGTGGCGCAGGCGCGGCAATCCATCCGCAAGCTGAAGCGCGAGCGCCCGGCGGCGCGCATCGTCGTGACCGGCTGCGCCGCGCAGACGCAGGCCACCATGTTCTCTTCCATGCCCGAGGTCGACCGCGTCATCGGCAATGACGACAAGCTGCAGCCCGACGCGTGGCGTGCGACGACACAGGCGCTGGCCGTGCCACGCTTCGGCATCGATGCATCCGAGAAGGTCGCCGTCTCCGACATCATGGCGGTGACGGAGATGGCGCCGCATCTGGTCGATGGCTTCCAGCGGGGCCTGCCGCGTGTCTTCGTCCAGGTGCAGAACGGCTGCGACCATCGCTGCACGTTCTGCATCATCCCGTTCGGCCGCGGCAATTCGCGTTCGGTGCCGATGGGCGCCGTGGTCGATCAGGTGCGGACGCTCGTCGAGCGCGGCCATGCCGAGATCGTGCTGACCGGAATCGACCTCACGAGCTACGGCGCGGATCTGCCGGGTGCACCCAAGCTCGGCCGGCTGGTGAAGCAGATCCTGCGCCACGTGCCCGAGCTGAAGCGCCTGCGCATCTCCTCGATCGATTCGATCGAGGCGGATGCCGACCTGCTCGATGCCCTCGCTGATGATGCGAGGCTGATGCCGCATCTGCATCTGTCGCTGCAGGCGGGTGACGATCTGATCCTGAAGCGCATGAAGCGGCGGCATGCGCGCGCCGATGCCATCGCATTCTGTGCTCAGGTGCGCCGGCTGCGGCCGGACATCGCGCTTGGCGCCGATCTGATCGCGGGCTTCCCGACCGAGACCGAGGAGATGTACGCGCGCTCGCTCGATCTCGTCGAGGAATGCGGGCTGACCTTCCTGCACGTCTTTCCCTATTCGCCGCGGCCGGGCACGCCGGCCGCGCGCATGCCGCAGGTGGATGGCGCCGTCATCCGCGAGCGGGCGCGGCGGCTGCGGGCTGCGGGCGACGCGGCGCTGCGGCGGCGGTTGGAGCAGGAGATCGGCTGCCTGCGCGACGTGCTGATCGAGAGCGAGACGCAGGGCCGGACGGAGCATTATCTGCCGGTGGCCGTAGCGGGTCACACGATGGGCACCGTGCAGCGCCTCACGATGTCAGGTCATGATGGGGGCAGGCTGTTAGTCCCGCCCCCGCCGTCATCGCCCGGTTGAACCGGGCGATGACGGCGGTAGGTGTGGTGCGAGCCCAGGTCTCGCTTGCGCCTGATGCGGCGGCTCACTCCCCGTTCCACCCGCACATCCTGAGTCGCTCATGCATGTGCACCGGCGCCGGCGCCACCACGTGTACCGGCGGCTTGTTTTTCGACAGCGGGATCGAAATCTCGCGCGCGTGCAGATGCAGCCGCGGCTCGCCGAAGCGCGGGCCGTTGCCGTAGATGTTGTCGCCGACGATCGGCCAGCCCGACGCAGCCGAATGCACGCGCAATTGATGGGTGCGGCCGGTCACTGGTTCCATGGCGAGCCAGGTGAGTCGCGCACTGCGATTGGAGTGCACTGACTCTACACCCGGCAGATGCGCTCCCTCCCCCCTTGTGGGGGAGGGCTGGGGAGGGGGGTGGCTCCAAGCGACACTGCCCGTGGGGGCCCTCACCCCCGACCCCTCCCCGCAAGGGGGAGGGGAGTCGTTGCCACGAGTGGGAGGGGAGTTCAGGGATAGACTGGCAAGAGAGTATGACCGCCCCAGCACGCGCCATTTCGTCACCGCCGGCTGCCCTTGCGGATCCGGCTTCTGCCACCAGCCGCGCTCGGCGTTGAGCTTGCCGAGCGGCAGCTCGATCACGCCCTCGTCAGCGTCAGGCCCGCCCTCGACCACCGCCCAATAGGTCTTCGAAATCTTGCCGTGCTTGAACAAAAGCCCGAGCGAGGCCGTTGCCTTGCGATGACGGCCGAGCACCAGACAGCCCGAGGTTTCCTTGTCGAGCCGATGCGCCAGCACCGGCGGGCGCGGCAGGCCGAAGCGCAGTGCGTCGAACGAGGCTTCGAGATTCGGTCCGCCCTTTGGTCCCTTGTGCACGGGAATGCCGGCCGGCTTGTCGATCACCAGCATCAGCCCGTCGCGATGAAGCACGCGGGCGAGCATCTCCTCGTTGCTGGGTTGGTTAATGTCCATGGAAACCGTAACGCGGGTGTGAGCTTTCGTTTGCGAATGGAAAGGGCTAACACCACGCCATGAACGATACCACCTCCGAAACACCCAAGCTGTCGTGGTGGCGGCGGCTGTCCGCGGGCCTGAAGCGCACCTCCGGCGCGCTCGGCACGGCCGTGGCCGATCTCGTCACCAAGCGCAAGCTCGACCGCGCGATGCTGGACGACATCGAGGACGTGCTGCTGCGCGCCGATCTCGGTACCCAGGTCGCTGCGCGGATTGCGGAGGCCGTCGGGACCGGCCGTTACGACAAGGCGATCAGCGCCGACGAGGTGAAGGCGGTGGTCGCGACCGAGGTCGAGAAGGTGCTGTCGCCGGTGGCGAAGCCGCTCGAGATCGCGCCGGGCCACAAGCCGTTCGTCATTCTCGTCGTCGGCGTCAACGGCTCCGGCAAGACGACCACCATCGGCAAGCTGGCCGCGAAATTTGCGTCCGAGGGCAGGCAGGTGATGCTGGCGGCGGGCGACACGTTCCGCGCCGCCGCCATCGAGCAGCTCAAGGTCTGGGGCGAGCGCACCAAGGCGCCGGTCATCGCCGGCGCGCAGGGCTCGGACTCGGCCAGCCTTGCGTTCACCGCCATCACCGCGGCCAAGGAGCAGGGCCGCGACATTCTGCTGATCGACACCGCCGGTCGTTTGCAGAACAAGGCCGAGCTGATGAACGAGCTCGAAAAGGTGGTGCGTGTCATTCGCAAGGTCGACGCGTCGGCGCCGCATGCGGTGCTGCTCGTGCTCGACGCGACGGTGGGACAAAATGCGCTGTCGCAGGTCGAGGCGTTTCATCGTACGGCAGGCGTCACCGGTCTCGTGATGACCAAGCTGGATGGCACGGCGCGCGGCGGCATCCTGGTGGCGCTGTCGGAGAAGTTCAAGCTGCCGGTGCACTTCATCGGCGTCGGCGAGGGGGTCGACGATCTCTCCCCGTTCGCCGCCAGGGATTTCGCGCGGGCGATTGCGGGAATCGAGGATTGACGTCACGGTGCGGCGCGCCTGCGAGCCTTTCCGCCCGTTGCGCGCCTCCTCCGCCACGAGACATCAGGGGCTACTGGATCATCCGCGGCCGCGGATGATGACAGCCAACGGGACATGGAATGGACAAGACCCAGCCGCATCCGCTGTTCAAGCTCGCGACCGAACTCGGTCCGCTGATCGTGTTCTTCGTGGTCAACGCCAAGTTCAATCTGTTCGCTGCGACCGGCGCGTTCATGGTGGCGATCATCGCGGCGCTGATCGCGTCCTATGTGGTGACGCGGCACGTGCCGCTGATGGCGCTGGTGACCGCCGTCGTCGTCATCGTGTTCGGCACGCTGACCCTGGTGCTGCACGACGAGACCTTCATCAAGGTCAAGCCGACCATCATCTACTGCCTGTTCGCGGCCGTGCTCGGCGGCGGTCTGCTGTTCAACCGCTCCTTCATCGCGATCATGTTCGATCAGATGTTCAACCTGACGGCCGTGGGCTGGCGCATCCTCACCTTCCGCTGGGCGCTGTTCTTCGCGGCGATGGCGGTGCTGAACGAGATCATCTGGCGCACGCAGAGCACCGATTTCTGGGTCGGCTTCAAGGCTTTCGGGGTTGTGCCGCTGACCATGATCTTCGCCATCGCCCAGATGCCGCTGATCAAGCGCTACCACCAGGACCCGGCGTCGCTCGAAGCCAGCGATGCGGCCGAGGGGGATGTGAGCAAGGGGTAGTACGCGGTGCTGTCATTCCGGGACGCTCGCGTCGGCGAGCGGACCCGGAATCTCAAGGTTCCGGGTTCGATGCTCCGCATCGCCCCGGAACGACAGGCGCAAACTGATCTTGCAAGACGCCGCGCGCCTCAGCGCCTCACTCTCAGTGTCATCATCCGCGAAAGCGGATGATCCAGTACGCCGCGGCAGTCGTGAGTCACCGCGCAGTCATGTCGTACTGGATCGCCCGGTCAAGCCGGACGATGACAGCGAGGATTCGACCAACAGCTTCGCTCGCGATCACGAGAAAACAACTGCTGGTCTTTCAGCAAACTACCCGCCCGCCTTGAGCGCCTTCTCGATCTCCGGCTTCAACACCGCATCGATGTTCTGCGCCGTGATCGGGCCGACCAGCTTGTAGACGATGGTGCCCTCGCGTCCGACGACGAAGGTCTCGGGCACGCCGTAGACGCCCCATTCGATGCCGGCGCGGCCATTGCCGTCGACGCCGACGACGTCATAGGGATTGCCGTAGCGGCCGAGGAAGCGGCGGGCGTTGTCGGCGCCATCCTTGTAATTGATGCCGATGATCTGAAAGCGCTTGTCGCGGCCGAGCTCGACCAGCAGCGGCGCCTCGTCGTGACATGGCACGCACCACGACGCCCAGACATTGACGATGCTGACCTTGCCCTTGAGCGCGGCCGGATCGAGTCCGGGCACCGGTGTGCCGTCTCTGGCCAGCTCCGGCAGCGGCGGCAGCAGTGTGGCCGGCGCTGGACGGCCGATCAGCGCCGACGGAATGCGCGACGGATCGCCGTTGCCGAGGCGCGACCAGAACAGCGCCGCCAGCCCGAGGAACACCACGAGCGGCAGCAGCATGAGGAATGAGCGGCGGCGCGGCGCCGGCTCTGTCGCGGCCTGTTCAGTCATTGGATGTCCGTTGCCGCGCGGCCGGAACGGCGGCTGATGCCGCTGTCCTCGAGCGCGCGCAAGCGCGCCTTCTGGGTGCGGTAGTCGATGGCGATCCAGCCGATCAGCACCACCACGACCAGCGCCGCCGCAAGATAGGAGGTGGCGATGAAGGAGGTATAGGGGCCGAGGTCCATATCAAGCCGCTCCCGCGATCTGGCCTGCCGGATCGTCGGCTGGTGCGGTCGTTGTGTAGGCGCGCGCCTGCATCATCTGCAGGCTGCGCACACGACGACGCAGGATCTCGTTGCGCATCGCCGCGACATGCAGCGTCACGAACAGGAACGTGAACCCGATTGCCATCACCAGCAGCGGGATCAGGAATGATTTGTCGAGCGCCGGACCGCCCATCCGCATCACCGACGCGGGTTGATGCAGCGTGTTCCACCAGTCGACTGAGAACTTGATGATCGGCAGGTTGATGGCGCCAACCAGCGTCAGCACGGCGGCAGCACGGGCGGCGCGGGTGGGATCCTCGACCGCGCGCCACAGCGCCATCAGGCCGAGATACATCAGGAACAGGATCAGCACCGAGGTCAGCCGGGCATCCCACTCCCAATAGGTGCCCCACATCGGCCGGCCCCACAGCGAGCCGGTGAGCAGCGCGAGGAACGTGAAGCTGGCGCCGATCGGGGCGGCGGCCTTGGCGGCGACGTCGGCGAGCGGATGCCGCCATACCAGGGTGCCGAGCGAGGCGATGCTCATGACGCCCCAGACGAACATCGACAGCCACGCATTGGGCACGTGGATGAACATGATCTTGACGGTCGCGCCCTGCTGATAGTCGTCGGGCGCCAGCGCCGAGAGGTACAGGCCGGCAGCCAGCAGCGCGGTCGTGACCAGCGCCAGCCACGGCAGCAACCGTGCGGCGAGGCCGAGGAACCGGGTGGGATTGGCAAGGTCGATCAGCGACATGAGACCCTTGTTAAAGGCGGAAGCGGTTGCAGGCAATCAGCACGGCGCCACCAGGTAAGAGTTGATCATGGTCAAACCTCGGCGGGCGGTGGGTCAATCCAGCCCGTTCCGCAAGCTTGTCGCAGCGGCGAACGGGCCGATCACGAAACTCACCAGCGACAATGCGCACAGGATCGAGAATGGCGCCCCGAACGGCAGCGGACCGACGATGGCCGCCTGCGACGCCGCGACGCCGAAGATCAGCACCGGGATCGATAGTGGCAGCACCAAGACCGCCAGCAGCAGCCCGCCGCGGTGCATGGTCACCGCCAGCGCCGCACCGATCATGCCGATGAAGGTCAGGGCAGGCGTGCCCGCCAATAGCGTCAGCGCGACGGCGCCGGTGGCGGTGGCGTCGAGATTGAGAAGCAGTCCGAGCACGGGCGTCGCGATCACCAGCGGCAGGCCGGCGGCGAGCCAGTGCGCCAGCGCCTTGGCAGCGCAGGCCAGCTCCAGCGGTGTCCGGCTCATCACGACCAGGTCGAGCGAGCCGTCCTCGTGGTCGGCGGTGAACAGCCGGTCCAGGGTGAGCAGGCTGGAGAGCAGGGCACCGAGCCAGAGGATGGCGGGGCCGAGCCGGGTCAGGAGCGCCAGATCCGGTCCGACCGCGAATGGCATCAGCACCACGACGGTGAGGAAGAACAGCACGCCGATCAGCGCACCGCCGCCGATGCGCAGCGCGATCCGGATGTCGCGGCGGATGAGGGCACCGAGCGCGGTCATGCGGGGAGGGCCTTGGCTGATTGCTTGATGGCAGATGGTGAGCCGCGCTCCCTCCACCCGCAAACTGCGTTCCCTCCCCCCTTGTGGGGGAGGGCTGGGGAGGGGGGTGCCTCCGGGTGACGCTGCCGTTGTGGACCCCCACCGCCGACCCCTCCCCGCAAGGGGGAGGGGTCGGCGCGCCGATGGGACGTTGGTTGGTGCGACCGAATCTCGTCAAACAAGTTAGAGCGCGTCGTGGGGCACCCCCCTCCCTGACCCTCCCCCACAGGGGGGGAGGGAACGGAGAGAGCGGTGGGTGGGACTGCGAAGAGGCGAGAGGGAATCATCGAGCCTCCCCGATCCGCAGCTCACGCGCGGCGATGCCGAGCGGTCCATGTGTCGCGGCCACGATCAGCCCGCCGCCAGCGAGATGCTCGCGCATCAGGCCGGCGAACATCGTCTGTCCGGCGACGTCGAGCGCGGCGGTCGGCTCGTCCAGCAGCCACACCAGGCGCGGCACCGCCAGCAGGCGCGCCAGCGACAGGCGGCGGCGCTGGCCGGCGGACAGATAGGCAGCGGGCAGGTCGATGGCGTGCGCGATGCCCACCGCCGCCAAACAGTCGGGGATCGGCCGCGTGACGCCGCCGCCGAGGAATTCGGCCCAGAAGGTCAGGTTTTCGCGCACGCTGAGCGCCGGCTTCAGCGCGTCGCGGTGGCCGAGATAGTGCGCCTGCTCGGGCACCGTCAACTCGCCTTCGCCGCCCTCGATGGCGATGGAGCCGCCCGCCGGCAGCAGTAGGCCGGCAATCAGCCGCAGCAGTGATGTCTTGCCCGCACCATTGTGTCCGGTCACCGCCAGCGCCTCGCCCGCGACCGCTTCGAACGCAAGTCCTGCGAACACCTCGCGACCGCCGCGCACGCATCTGACGTCGCGGCCGAACAGTTTCGGAGACAATGTTGGAGAAAGCTGCATGGCCCGTCGTGACAGCCCTTACGAAATTGATGGCTAGCGCGTGAGAATTTGTGGGTGATGCCACGTCGCGGCTTGCTTGTGGCTGTGGCGGCGCAGTTAGAAAGCTTCTATAAGCCCGACCTTGATGCAGCACACAATCGCCCGCTGCAAGCCATCCGGCGCCTCGCGCTGACGGTTCTTAAATACCCCCTCCGGGTATACAGATCAATTGGGATTTCCACGCATGACCTCGCTCGACAGCTTCAAGTGTCGCAAGACCCTCAAGGTCGGAACGAAGAGCTACATTTACTACAGCTTGCCCACAGCCGAGAAGAACGGTCTCAAGGACATCTCCAAGCTGCCCTATTCGATGAAGGTGCTGCTCGAGAATCTGCTGCGCAACGAGGACGGCCGCACCGTCACCAAGGACGACATTGTCGCGGTGTCGAAATGGCTGCGCAAGAAGTCGCTGGAGCACGAGATCGCCTTCCGTCCGGCGCGCGTGCTGATGCAGGATTTCACCGGCGTGCCTGCGGTGGTCGATCTCGCGGCGATGCGCAACGCGATGCAGAAGCTCGGCGGCGACGCGGAGAAGATCAACCCGCTGGTGCCGGTCGATCTCGTCATCGACCACTCGGTGATCGTGAACTACTTCGGTGACAACAAGGCGTTCGGCAAGAACGTCGCCGAGGAGTACAAGCAGAACCAGGAGCGCTACGAATTCCTGAAGTGGGGCCAGAAGGCGTTCTCGAACTTCTCCGTCGTGCCGCCCGGCACCGGCATCTGCCACCAAGTCAATCTCGAATACCTCGCGCAGACCGTCTGGACCAAGAAGGAGAAGATGACCGTCGGCCGCACCAAGGGCACCTTCGAGGTCGCCTATCCGGATTCGCTGGTCGGCACCGATTCGCACACCACGATGGTCAATGGTCTGGCCGTGCTCGGCTGGGGCGTCGGCGGCATCGAGGCTGAGGCCTGCATGCTCGGCCAGCCGCTGTCGATGCTGCTGCCCGACGTCGTCGGCTTCAAGCTGACCGGCGCGTTGAAGGAAGGCGTGACCGCGACCGACCTGGTGCTGACCGTCACCCAGATGCTGCGCAAGCTCGGTGTGGTCGGCAAGTTCGTCGAGTTCTTCGGGCCCGGCCTCGACCATCTCTCGGTCGCCGACAAGTCGACCATCGCCAACATGGCCCCCGAATATGGCGCGACCTGCGGCTTCTTCCCGGTCGACGCCGCCACCATCGACTATCTCAAGACCTCGGGCCGCAAGGGCCCGCGCGTCGCGCTGGTCGAGGCCTATGCCAAGGCGCAGGGCCTGTTCCGCACCGCCAAGTCGGCGGACCCGGTGTTCACGCTGACACTGACCCTCGATCTCGCCGACGTCGTGCCGTCGATGGCTGGTCCGAAGCGTCCCGAGGGCCGCATCGCCCTGCCGGCGGTGGCCGAGGGCTTCGCCACCGCGCTGGCCGGCGAGTACAAGAAGAGCGATGCCGCGCAGCGCTTCCCCGTTGAGGGCAAGGACTTCGACATCGGCCATGGCGATGTCGTCATCGCCGCCATCACCTCCTGCACCAATACCTCGAACCCGAGCGTGCTGATCGGCGCCGGCCTGCTGGCCCGCAACGCCGCCGCCAAGGGCCTCAAGGCCAAGCCGTGGGTGAAGACCTCGCTCGCCCCGGGCAGCCAGGTGGTCGCCGAGTACCTGGCTAACTCCGGCCTGCAGAAGGACCTCGACAAGGTCGGCTTCAACCTGGTCGGTTTCGGCTGCACCACCTGCATCGGCAATTCAGGTCCGCTGCCGGAGGAGATCTCGAAGTCGATCAACGACAACGGCGTCGTCGCGGCGGCCGTGCTGTCGGGCAACCGCAACTTCGAAGGCCGCGTCTCGCCGGACGTGCAGGCCAATTACCTGGCCTCGCCGCCGCTGGTCGTGGCCTACGCGCTCGCCGGCACCGTGACCAAGGATCTTTCGGTCGAGCCGATCGGCATCGGCAAGGACAAGAAGCCGGTCTACCTGAAAGACATCTGGCCGACGACCAAGGAGGTCAACGACTTCGTCAAGAAATTCGTCAAGGCGTCGATCTTCAAGAAGCGCTACGCCGACGTGTTCAAGGGCGACACCAACTGGCGCAAGATCAAGACGGTCGAGAGCGAGACCTATCGCTGGAACATGTCGTCGACCTACGTGCAGAACCCGCCGTATTTCGACGGCATGAAGAAGGAGCCCGAGCCGATCAAGGACATCGTCGAGGCCCGCGTGCTGGCGCTGTTCGGCGACAAGATCACGACCGACCACATCTCGCCGGCCGGTTCGATCAAGCTGACCTCGCCCGCCGGTAAATTCCTCAGCGAGCACCAGGTCCGCCCGGCCGACTTCAACCAGTACGGCACGCGCCGCGGCAATCACGAGATCATGATGCGCGGCACCTTCGCCAACATCCGCATCAAGAACTTCATGCTCAAAGGTGCCGACGGCAACATTCCGGAAGGCGGCCTGACCAAGCACTGGCCCGACGGCGAGCAGATGTCGATCTACGACGCTGCGATGAAGTACCAGGAAGAGGGCGTGCCGCTGGTGGTGTTCGCCGGCGCCGAATACGGCAACGGCTCGTCGCGCGATTGGGCTGCGAAAGGTACCCGGCTGCTCGGCGTCCGCGCCGTGATCTGCCAGAGCTTCGAGCGCATCCATCGTTCGAACCTGGTCGGCATGGGTGTGCTCCCGCTCACCTTCCAGGAAGGCACGTCCTGGTCCTCGCTCGGCCTGAAGGGCGACGAGAAGGTCACCATCAAGGGCCTGCAGGGCGACCTGAAGCCGCGTCAAACCCTGACCGCCGAGATCGTGTCGGCCGACGGGGCGGCGCAGCAGGTGCCGCTGCTCTGCCGGATCGATACGCTGGACGAGCTGGACTACTATCGCAACGGCGGCATCCTGCACTACGTGCTGCGCAAGCTCGCTGCTTAACCAAAGCGCGACGCGACAGTTTGGCTCACTCTGAAGTGAGTAGCGGGTGATGAAGGAGGCGGCCTATGACAAAGGCCGCCTCCTTTTCGTTTGCAATCTATTAACTACGAGGGCGGCTTCGCAGATCATTGACGCGGCAGGGCGCAGCGGACCATGTTCCAGACAGGACAGTGACGATGAGTGGACAGATGTCGTGGTGGTCGCGCGCGGCGCTGAGTGTCTGTGCGGTCATCGCTTTCGTCCGGCCGGCTGCGTCCGATCCGCGTGCGGTGATCGAACTCTTCACGTCCCAGGGCTGTTCATCCTGCCCGCCGGCCGACAAGATCCTCGGCGAGCTCGCCAGAGATCCCTCGGTCATCGCGCTGTCCCTGCCGATCGACTACTGGGACTACCTGGGCTGGAAGGACACGCTGGCCGACTCCCGCTTCACGGCCCGGCAGCGGGCCTATTCCAGGGCGCGTGGCGATCGCGAAGTCTATACGCCGCAGGCGGTGGTCAACGGCTCCGTGCATGTGATCGGCAGCGACCGCGAGGCGATCGAAGGCGCCATCGAGGAGACTGTCCAGGGTGGCAGCGTGATGTCGGTGCCGGTGAGGCTGTCGGTCGACGGCCAGGACCTCACTGTCTCCGTGGCCGCGGCCAACGACCAGATGCCGCGCAAGCACGGCGAGGTCTGGGTCTGCTCGATCTCGCGGGTGGTCCCGATCTCGGTCGGCCGCGGCGAGAACAGCGGCCGTGATCTGACCTATTACAATGTCGTTCGCGGTCTTCAGAAGCTGGGTGACTGGAATGGTTCGCCGGTCAGATGGAGCGTGCCGCTGGAGAAGATCGCCCGCGAGGGCGTCGATGGCACCGTCGTCTATGTGCAGGACGGCAGTCGCGACCGCCCCGGTGCGATGCTCGGGGCCGCCTTTTCCGAGTTGCCATTGGTCGGACGGGCTTCAGCAACGGCGCGTGCTCCCGAGCGCTGATCTTCCATCGTCCTGATCTTCGTTTCCGTTGACCTGCGGTAGGCGCGTCACGTCCATGGGACGGAGGCGCGCCACAACATGTTCCGTGCAGCTCACGCCAAAAAAGCAAAAGGACCAACTTGCGTTGGCCCTTTGCCTTACTTGTGAATGGACCCGATCCTGACGACCCCGGGGGGCTGGGGGCTGAGGAATCCGGAACCGAAAGGACCGGGCCAACGCACACGAATCTTATGCCTAAGGTCGGGGGCGGTCGGTGGGCGGAAAGACGGCGCGATTATGATTCTGCTAACGATCCCGTGACGCTTGCGTGTTCGCGGAGTTCGCGCGGTTGGCACGCGCGGCCGAACTTCAACAATGAAAACGGCCCCTTGCGGCTTCCGGCGGATGGCGCGATCATGTCACACAGATGACAGGAGGACGCTCATGAACCTCACTCCGGAGGATGCCGACCCCAGCGAGAACCGCGCGGCGGCGCGCAACGCGGCCGCAGCGCCCAACCGGGTGACGTTCGATCGCCTCGAGCTGAATCGTATCCTCAACCTCTACGGCCGCATGGTCGCCGACGGTGAGTGGCGCGACTATTCGATCGACTTCCTGCGTGACCGGGCCGTTTTCTCCGTGTTTCGCCGGGCGTCCGAGGTGCCGATCTACCGCATCGAGAAGGACCCGCGGCTGGCGCGTAAGCAGGGCATGTACAGCGTGGTCTCGGCCACCGGCCTGATCCTGCGCCGCGGTCATGAGCTCGAGCGCGTGCTGCTGGTGATCGCGCCGAAGCCGGCGCTGGTCTGATCCCACGCGCTCCGGCTGATCCTGACATTCCGACTGGCGTTGCTTACGCCGGGACGTCGCTGCTCCCGGCCCCGAGCGGGCGCTGCATCATCACAGTATCGAGCCAGCGGCCGAATTTCAGGCCGACGCTCGGGTGGGTGCCGATCATCTGGAAGCCGCAGGCGGTATGCAGCCGGACCGAGCCGGCATTGGCGGAGTCGCCGATGACGGCGATCATCTGGCGAAAGCCTCCCTCCTCACAGGCGTCGATCAGCCGCCGCATCAGTCGCATTCCGATGCCACGACGCTGGCTGGCGGGGGCGAGATAGATCGAGTTCTCCACCGTGAAGCGATAGGCCGGGCGAGGCCGGTAAGGCCCCGCATAGGCATAGCCAACCACCTCTCCGTCCAGCAGGGCGGCGAAATAGGGAAAGCCGTCGTCGGTGAGCGCCCGGAAGCGGCGCGTCATTTCCGTCAGATCCGGAGGGTCGAGCTCGAAGGTGGCCGTGCCCTCGCGGACGGCCTGGCCGTAGATGGCGGTGATGGTGGGAAGGTCGGCCTCCCGGGTGGGCCGGATCTCAATGTCGGACATGGTGGAAACATACCAAAGCGGACGCGGCGATCAATCCGGCCTCGCGGCATGGCTGCCGTCGCGTCCGCGCCGCGGTCGCAATTGGCTTGCGCAAACGAAAAGCCCCGGCGGTGAGGCCGGGGCTTCGAAGGTCGCTCGTGTGAGCCGCTGGCTCAGTCGCGCTGTCCGAGCAGCTGCAGCAGCAGCGTGAACAGGTTGATGAAGTTCAGGTACAGCGACAGGGCGCCGGTGATCGCTGCGCGCTCGGCAATGTCGCCGCCCGCGGAAGCGTAGCCGTAGATGTACTCGTTCTTCAGACGCTGCGTGTCCCAGGCGGTCAGGCCGGCGAACACGAACACGCCGATCACCGAGACGATGAACTGCAGCATCGAGCTCGCCAGGAACAGGTTCACGAGGCTCGCCAGCACGATGCCGACCAGGCCCATGAACAGGAACGAGCCCATGCCGGTCATGTCGCGCTTGGTCGTATAGCCGTACAGGCTGAGCGCGCCGAACGTCGCCGCGGTGATGAAGAACACCCGCACGATCGAGGTGTGAGTGTACACCAGGAAGATCGACGACAGCGAGATGCCCATCAAGGCCGAGAACACCCAGAACAGGATCTGCGCGGTCGACGGCGCCAGGCGGTTGATGCCGGCCGAGATCGCGAACACCATGACCAGTGGGGCCAGGATGAACAGCCACTTCAGCGGGCTCACGAACATCGCGTAGCCGAACTGCGTCAGGTACGCGTTGCCGAACTTGAATACGCCGGCAGCCGGATCGCCGGTCACCGACGCCATGTAGACGCCCAGCGCCGCGAGGCCGGTGATGGCCAGGCCGATGCTCATGTAATTGTAGATGCGCAGCATGTAGGCGCGCAGACCGGCGTCGACGGTCGCGGCATCGGCGCGCCCGGCCACCCGGCCAAAGGGTGAAGCATAATTGCGGTCTAGGTCCGACATGGTCGATTCCCGTTGGTTGCCCGGCAGTCCGGTCCTGGCAGGACCCTTAGCCGGTTCTCGAAAAACCCTATCTCATACCCACTGCCACAGATATTAAATTTGCGTCATCGGCAAAATCGCCATCTTTTGGCAGGTCTCTGAGCCCATTCCCTAGATGGGAAACTAGCATATCCGCCGCAAGCGTCCACGCGCGGCTGAATGTCGCTCCGCGCGCGTCCCAGCCGTATAAATCGCGTTAACCGTGCGGCATGAGCGCGCAAGCCGCTAGAGATTCCGAAGGACCGTCGCCGGCTTCTGGTTGAGCGCAAGCAGGGTGCCGGCCAGACCGAGGCCGACCGTCACGATCAGCGCGGTCAGGACGACCAGCGCGGCGCTGCCCGCCTGCCAGGCGAAGCTCAAGGTCATCAGCCGGGTCACGATCAGCCACGCGGCGACCGACCCCGCGACGACGCCGAAGGCGGCGGTGGCGAAGCCGATCATCAGATATTCGAGCGCGTAGGCGCCGAGCAACCGCAGCCTGGTGGCGCCCAGCGTCTTCAGGATCACGGCATCGTAGACCCGGTGGCGGTGGCCGGCGGCCAGCGCGCCGCCCAGCACCAGGATGGCCGAGATCAGCGTCACCGCGCTGGCGCCGCGGATGGCGAGCGCAAGGTTGGAGACGACCGAGCCGACCGTCTCCATCACCTCGCGGACCCGCACGCTGGTCACCATCGGGAAAGCGTCGGCCACCTTGCGGATGACGCGCGCATCCTCGACGGCATCGGAGCGCGCCTCGGTCAGGGTGGCGACATGGGTGTGGGGCGCGCCCTTGAAGGCATTCGGGGAGAACACCAGCACGAAATTGATGCCGAGCCCCTGCCAGTCGATGGTGCGCATGTTGCCGATCCGCGCCGTGATGTCGCGTCCGAGCACGTTGACCACGATGTCGTCGCCGAGCTTGAGGCCGAGACCGTCGGCGATCCGCTTCTCGATCGAAACCAGCGGCGGGCCGCTGTAGTTCTCGCCCCACCACGCGCCCTCGACGACCTTGGATCCCTTGGGAATCTCGGCGGTATAGGTCAGGCCGCGGTCGCTCTGCAGCACCCATTCGGTGTCCGTCGTCGCCTTGAGGTCCTCGGCGCGCACGCCGCGGGCGGAGACGATGCGCCCGCGCAGCATCGGCACGTCTTCGACTGCCGATTGAGGGGCGAGGTCCTTGAGGAAGCCGCGGAAGCGGTCGGCCTCGCCCGAGGGGACGTCGATGAAGAAAAACGACGGCGCCTGCTCCGGCAGCTGTGCCAGGAACTGGCGTCGCAGATTGCCGTCGATCTGGGTGATGGTGACCAGCACGGCGAGCCCCAGCCCGAGCGACAGCACTACGGACGGTGTCAGCGCGCCTGGGCGATAGATATTGCTGACCGCCAGCCGCAGCATCGGGAAGCGGCTGCGCGGCAGGGCGCGCGCAATCGCCATCACCGCGGCGGCAATGCCGCGCAACAGCACGAACACCAGCGCGGCGGCCGCGACGAACACCGCGGCGATGCGCTTGTCGTAGGACAGGCCGATCACCACCGCGATCAGCAGCACGACCGTGCCCGCGATCAGCACCAGATAGCTCCAGCGCGGCCGGTGCCATTCGGCGATGACCGCCTCGCGGAACAACGCCGCCACTGGCACGTCACGCACGCGCCCGAGCGGCCACAGACCGAACGCGAGCGCGGTGAGCAGGCCATAGACGAAGGACAGCGCCAGCTCGTCCGGATGAATAGCCGGGATCACGGGCAGTGGCAGGATGTTGCCGAACAGCCCGACGATGGCAAACGGCAGGGCCGCGCCGGTGCAGAGTCCGATGATCGAACCAATCGTGGCGAGCACCATCACCTGCACGAGGTAGATGCCGAACACGTCGCGGCTGGTGGCGCCGAGCGCCTTGAACGCCGCGATCACCTCGGTGCGGCAGTCGACATGGCTCTTGACCGCATTGGCGACGCCGACGCCGCCGACCAGCAGGGCGGCGAGACCGACCAGGGTCAGGAACTGGGTGAAGCGGCCGATGGTCCGCTCCAGTTGCGGCGAGGCGTTGCTGCGGCTGCGGATCTCCCATCCGGCCGACGGCAGCGTCAGGCGGGTATCGGCGATGAAGGACGCCGCGGCGTGATCGTCCTTGGCATTGTCGGGCAGCCGGACCCGGTAGGTCCAGCGCACGAGACTGCCCGGCTGCAGCAGCGGCGTCGCCCGCAGACCCGCCTCGCTGATCAGGAAGCGCGGCCCGAGGCCGATGCCGCCGGACAATTTGTCGGGCTCGGCCTGCAGCGCGCTGCGAATCTGGAAGCGGACCGTGTCGATCGTGACGATGTCGCCGACCTTCAGGTCGAGCCGGGCCAGCAGCGCCGGATCGGCTGCGGCTCCGTAGACGCCGTCGCGCTCGGCCAGGATGTCGGCCATCGGCAGATCGGGCTGGAGCTCGGCCTTGCCGAGCAGCGGATAGGCGTTGTCGACGGCCTTCAGCTCGACCAGGGCCAGCTTGGCGTCGCTGGAGCGCACCATCGCGCGCAGGGTTGCCGCCAGCGACAGCTGTCCACGCGAGCGCAGGAAGTCGATCTCCTCCGGCTTGGCCTCGCGCTGAAACAGCGAAAAGGCAACGTCGCCGCCGAGCAGCGTGCGTCCTTCGCGAACCAGGCCGTCATTGAGGCTCGCTGCCACCGAGCCGACGCCAGCGATGGCGAGGACGCCGAGCGCGATGCAGGCGATGAAGACATAGAAGCCGCGCAAGCCGCCGCGCAGCTCGCGCAACGCGTAACGAACGGGCAGGAGGGCGATCCGGCCGCTCGCGACCGGTTCTGACATGGCGCTCATGCGTCAGCCGGCTCGCGGGCGTCGCTCTCGCTTTCGATCCGCCCCGAGCGCAGCCGCACGACGCGGTCGCACCGGTGCGCGAGGCTGCTGTCGTGGGTCACCAGCACCAAGGTCATGCCGCGCTCGGCGTGCTTGGTGAACAACAGATCGACGATCTGCCGTCCGGTGGTCTCGTCGAGATTGCCGGTCGGCTCGTCGGCCACGAGAATTGCAGGATCGGGAGCGAGGGCGCGGGCCAGTGCCACGCGCTGCTGCTCGCCACCCGACAGCTGGGTCGGATAGTGATGCAGCCTGTGGCCCAGCCCGACCGAGTCGAGCTCGCGGGCCGCGCGCTCGGCGGCGCCGGCGTGGCCGGCCAGCTCAAGCGGCACCGCGACGTTCTCCAGCGCCGTCATGGTCGGGATCAAATGAAAGGACTGGAAGACAATGCCGACCTGGCGGCCGCGGAACCGGGCCAGGGCGTCCTCGTCCAAGACATTGAAAGCGGTCCCGTTGACCACCACCTCACCGCTGTCAGGACGTTCCAACCCCGCCATCACCATCAGCAATGTGGACTTGCCAGAGCCCGACGGTCCGATCAGACCGATCGTCTCGCCCTGTCCGACCCGCAGGCTGACGTCCTTGAGGATATGGACCCGCGCCGCGCCGGTGCCGAGCGAGAGGTTGACGTTCGAGATGGTAATGGTGTCCGGCGCGAGGCCGGCCAAACGCGAGGTTTCGATGAGACTGTCCATGGCTCGGTCATATGGCAACTCCGCAAGCCGGGTCGAGAGGCGCGGACACATCTTCGTGCACATACTCGTGTTGATGCTCGCCTTGATGACAGTCGGGTCCGCGTTCGCCGCTGCCGAGGCCGTCAAGCCGATCAAGCTGGTCGTTCTCGGCGATTCCTTGAGCGCGGGACTCGGCCTGTCCGCTTCAGATGCGTTTCCAGCCAAGCTGCAGAAGGCCTTGCAGGCCCAGGGGCTGCCGATCGACCTCACCAATGCCGGCGTATCCGGGGACACCTCGTCCGGCGGCCGCGACCGGCTCGACTGGTCGGTGCCGGAGGGGACCGAAGCGGTCATCGTCGAGCTCGGCGCCAATGACGCGCTGCGCGGCATCGATCCCGCCGTGACGCGCAAGGCTTTGAGCGAGATCGTGACCCGGCTGAAAGCCAGGGGCATCGCCGTCATGCTCTGCGGCATGCTGGCGCCGCCGAACTACGGCAGCGACTATGCCGCGAAATTCAACGCGATCTATCCCGAGCTCGCCAAGGAATTCGGCGTGCCGCTGTATCCATTCTTGCTCGACGGTGTCGCCGCTGACCCCAAGCTGAACCAGGCGGACGGCATTCACCCCACCGCAGCGGGCGTCGACATCATCGTGTCCAGGCTGTTGCCTACGGCGGAAGCATTCCTGCGTCCGCTTCGTGGGCAATAGCGAAACGAAGCCCTGCGCCGATCATTTGCGATAGCCTTAAGGCCGGGTTTTCCGCAGCTTTTACCGGCGTTAACCCACCTTCCGTCGCGGAGTCATATAAGTTCGGTAGGAATTATGCATTGGCGATTCGTCGTCGATCATTTCTCGAAGGCATGATCTCGTCAATTTTCGAGATCAGCCTCCAGCATCGGGAGTCCTGAAACGATGCCGCGTCTGTTTACTGGACTGGAAATCCCGGCCGAGGTTGGCCACACGCTTTCCGGTTTGCGGGGTGGCCTCCCCGGCGCCCGCTGGATCGATCCCGAAAATTACCATGTGACGTTGCGTTTCATCGGTGACATCGACGGCGCCTCCGCCAACGAGATCGCCTCGATGCTGTGGCGGGTGAACCGCAAGCCGTTCGAAGTGACGGTGCAAGGTCTCTCCAGCTTCGGCGGCCGCAAGCCGCGGGCGGTCGTCGCCAACATCGCGCCGAGCCGGCCGCTGATCGAGCTGCAGGCCGAGCTGGAGCGGCTCATGCAGCGGATCGGGCTCGATCCCGAGGGACGCAAATTCGTGCCGCACGTCACGCTGGCGCGACTGCACGATGCGTCGAGCCAGGACGTCGCCGACTATCTCTCCGTCCGCGGCTATTTCCCGAGCCGCGTGTTCATGGCCGAGCGCTTCGTGCTGTTTTCGTCGCGTGCCTCGACCGGCGGCGGGCCCTATGTGGTCGAGGACGCCTACGATCTCTCCCCGGGATGAGGTCTGCAGCGCGGTCGTTCAAGCCAGCCGTTCGCAGAGGCCAAGAGCGAAGACGAGCGTCGTTAGCCCCGGGCTAACGATCACGGCGGCGTTTGCGTGCCATATACCAAGACATCACGGCTCCGACGCATGGCGGCTTCCACCATTTGCGGATTGCATTTTACGTAAGTCTCGTGACCTAGAGTGGACTCATGCTGTCCACTCCCTCAGACGCGTTCCGCGCGCAATATCAGTCTTTGGTCGATACTGGTGCGATCGAGCCCGACCCCGCCCAGGCCGAGGTCGCCGACGCGCTGGCGGCGCTGGAGCGCCGGCTCTCCACCTACAAGCCCTCGCGCAAGCAAGGCTTGTTCGGTCGCCTTTTTGCCGACAAGAGCGAGCCGCCGAATGGCCTCTATGTCCATGGCGAGGTCGGCCGCGGCAAGACCATGCTGATGGACCTGTTCTTCCAGAACTGTCCGGTTGAGCTCAAGCGCCGCGCGCATTTCCACGAATTCATGGCCGAGGTGCATGAGCGCATCTACGGCTACCGCCAGAACATCGCGCGCGGCGAGCTCGCCGATGCCGATGTGATCGGGCTCACGGCGCAGGCGATCTTCGACCAGGCCTGGCTGCTCTGTTTCGACGAATTCCATGTCACCGACATCGCCGACGCGATGATCCTGGGCCGTCTGTTCGCCAGGCTGTTCGAGCTCGGCACGGTGGTGGTGGCGACCTCCAACGTCGCGCCTGAAGACCTCTACAAAGGCGGCCTCAACCGCGCGCTGTTCCTGCCCTTCATCAAGCAGATCGCCGACCACATGGACGTGATGCGGCTGGACGCGCGCACCGATTTCCGGCTGGAGAAGCTGGCCGGCGTGAAGATGTGGCTGGTGCCGGCCGATGTCGACGCGCGGGCGGCGCTCGACAAGGCCTGGGCGCGGCTCACGGGTCATGCCAAGTGCAAGCCGCGCGACATGACGATCAAGGGGCGCATCCTGCATGTCCCGTGCTCCGCCAACGGCGTCGCCCGCTTCGGCTTTGCCGATCTGTGCGGAAAGCCGCTGGCAGCCTCGGACTATCTGCGGCTCGCGCACGACTATCATACGATCCTGATCGATCATGTTCCGGTCATGGATCTGGCCGAGCGCAATGCCGCCAAGCGCTTCATCACCCTGATCGATACGCTCTACGACAACGCCGTGAAGCTGATCGCCTCCGCCGAGGCTGACCCGGTTTCGCTCTACATCGCGACCGAGGGCGTGGAGGCCATGGAGTTCAAGCGGACCACCTCGCGCCTGATCGAGATGGGCTCGGACTCCTATCTGGCCCTGCCGCACGGGCGGAAGGACTCGGCGGCATCTGGGACTTCCACGGGGTTGGTCGAAACCTGACAACCACCGGAGCTTTGGCGAGCGCCTGCCGCCGGGCACACAGCCGCGAAAAGGCCACGTCAATCATGCTGAAAGGATCATCAGCGCCCGTCGCCCGGTCCTGATCGAAATCAAGGCACGCCCGCCAATTGGCCATAGCGTGACTTGAACGGCCCGGGCGAAAGGGATAACCACCACTCGACTTTTCAACCTCCCTCACTCCTTCGGGTTCAAAGGAAAATTTGCCATGGCGCGCGACAAGATTGCTTTGATTGGCTCCGGTCAGATCGGCGGAACGCTGGCTCACCTCGTTGGCCTCAAGGAGCTCGGCGACGTCGTGATGTTCGACATTGCCGAAGGCGTTCCGCAGGGCAAGGCGCTCGACATCGCCCAGTCGTCGCCGGTCGACGGCTTCGACGCGCACTATACCGGGGCCAACTCCTATGAGGCGCTCGACAACGCCAAGGTGTGCATCGTTACCGCCGGCGTGCCGCGCAAGCCCGGCATGAGCCGCGACGATCTGCTGTCGATCAACCTCAAGGTGATGGAGCAGGTCGGCGCCGGCATCAAGAAGTACGCGCCGGACGCCTTCGTCATCTGCATCACCAACCCGCTCGACGCGATGGTCTGGGCGCTGCAGAAGGCCTCCGGTCTCCCGGCCAAGAAGGTCGTTGGCATGGCCGGCGTGCTCGACTCGGCGCGTTTCCGCTACTTCCTGGCCGATGAGTTCAACGTCTCGGTCGAGGACGTCACCGCCTTCGTGCTCGGCGGTCATGGCGACACCATGGTGCCGCTGACCAAGTACTCGACCGTTGCCGGCATTCCGCTGCCCGACCTGGTCAAGATGGGCTGGACGTCGCAGGCCCGCATCGACGAGATCGTCGACCGCACCCGCAACGGCGGCGCCGAGATCGTCAATCTGCTGAAGACCGGCTCGGCCTATTACGCGCCGGCGGCGTCGGCGATCGCGATGGCCGAGAGCTATCTGCGCGACAAGAAGCGCGTGCTGCCCTGCGCGGCGCATCTCAACGGCGAGTTCGGCGTCAAGGACATGTATGTCGGCGTGCCCGTCGTGATCGGCTCCAAGGGTGTCGAGCGCATCGTCGAGATCGAGCTCGCGGGCAAGGACCGCGAGGCGTTCGACAAGTCGGTCGCCGCCGTGCAGGGCCTCGTCGACGCCTGCAAGAAGATCGCGCCCGACCTGCTCGGCCGCTGATCAGGGGTCATTCACGGGGCGTAATCTCGCCCACATCGAGTTGCAGGATGTTTGGTATATGGTATACCAGACATCCTAACAACAATTCTGGTCGTCACCCCATCGCGGGTTCGGGGAGCAAGCGCTTATGAACATTCACGAATATCAGGCCAAGGCACTGCTGCACGAGTTCGGCGTGCCGATTTCCAAGGGCGTGCCAGTTCTCCGTCCGGAGGACGCGGATGCGGCGGCGAAGACGCTCGGCGGCCCGGTCTGGGTCGTGAAGAGCCAGATCCACGCCGGTGGCCGTGGCAAGGGCAAGTTCAAGGAGGCCTCGGCCGGCGACAAGGGCGGCGTCCGCCTCGCCAAGTCGATCGACGAGGTCAACACTTTCGCCAAGCAGATGCTGGGCGCGACGCTGGTGACGGTGCAGACCGGCCCCGACGGCAAGCAGGTCAATCGCCTCTACATCGAGGACGGCTCGGATATCGACAAGGAGTTCTATCTGTCGCTGCTGGTCGACCGCGAGACCTCGAAGGTCGCCTTCGTCGTGTCGACCGAAGGCGGCGTGAACATCGAGGACGTGGCGCACAGCACGCCTGAGAAGATCATCACCTTCTCGGTCGACCCGGCCACCGGCGTCATGGGCCATCATGGCCGCGCTGTCGCCAAGGCGCTGAAGCTGACGGGCGATCTCGCCAAGCAGGCCGAGAAGCTCACCACCCAGCTCTACAATGCGTTCGTCGCCAAGGACATGGCGATGCTCGAGATCAACCCGCTGGTCGTCACCAAGCAGGGCCAGCTCCGCGTGCTCGATGCCAAGGTGTCGTTCGACTCCAACGCGCTGTTCAAGCATCCCGAGGTCGTCGCGCTGCGCGACGAGACCGAGGAGGACGCCAAGGAGATCGAGGCCTCGAAGTACGACCTCAACTACGTCGCGCTCGACGGCACCATCGGCTGCATGGTCAACGGCGCCGGCCTCGCCATGGCGACGATGGACATCATCAAGCTCTACGGCATGGAGCCCGCCAACTTCCTCGACGTCGGCGGCGGCGCCAGCAAGGAGAAGGTCGCGGCGGCGTTCAAGATCATCACCGCCGACCCGAACGTGAAGGGCATCCTGGTCAACATCTTCGGCGGCATCATGAAGTGCGATGTCATCGCCGAAGGCGTCGTGGCCGCGGTCAAGGAAGTGGGTCTGAAGGTGCCGCTGGTGGTGCGCCTCGAAGGCACCAATGTCGATCTCGGCAAGAAGATCATCAGCGAGTCCGGTCTGAACGTGCTGCCCGCCGACAATCTCGACGACGCCGCGCAGAAGATCGTCAAGGCCGTCAAGGGAGGCTGAGCGCCGGTCCAGGCGCTCGCTCATTCCTCACCGCAACGCTTTTAGAGAAAGCACGATGTCCATCCTCATCGACAAGAACACCAAGGTCATCTGCCAGGGCTTCACTGGCAAGAACGGCACCTTCCACTCCGAGGCGGCGATCGCCTATGGCACCAAGATGGTCGGCGGTACCTCGCCGGGCAAAGGCGGCTCGACCCATCTCGGCCTGCCGGTGTTCGACACCGTCAAGGAGGCCCGCGAGGCCACCGGCGCCGACGCCTCGGTGATCTACGTGCCTCCGCCGGGCGCCGCCGACGCGATCTGCGAAGCCATCGATGCCGAGGTCCCGCTGATCGTCTGCATCACCGAAGGCATCCCGGTGCTCGACATGGTCCGGGTGAAGCGCTCGCTGCAGGGTTCCAAGTCGCGCCTGATCGGGCCGAACTGCCCGGGTGTCATGACCGCCGGCGAGTGCAAGATCGGCATCATGCCGGCCAACATCTTCAAGCCGGGTTCGGTCGGCATCGTGTCGCGTTCGGGCACGCTGACCTACGAGGCGGTGTTCCAGACCACGTCGGAAGGTCTCGGCCAGACCACCGCGGTCGGCATCGGCGGCGACCCGGTCAAGGGCACCGAGTTCATCGACATGCTGGAGATGTTCCTGGCTGACCCGAAGACGACCTCGATCATCATGATCGGTGAGATCGGCGGCTCGGCCGAGGAGGACGCGGCGCAGTTCATCAGGGACGAAGCCAAGCGCGGCCGCAAGAAACCGATGGTGGGATTCATTGCCGGTGTCACCGCCCCTCCCGGCCGTCGCATGGGTCATGCCGGCGCGATCATCTCGGGCGGCAAGGGCGATGCCGGCTCGAAGACGGCCGCGATGGAAGCTGCTGGTATTACAGTGTCTCCGTCGCCCGCACGGCTCGGCAAGACGCTTGTCGAAAAGTTGAAATCCTGATTCAGGACTTAGTGCTTTTCGGCGCGAATATTTACAATAAATAAGGTAGACGGTCCTAACCGGAGCCTGATCCGCTTTATCAGCGGGTCAGGCATTGCGCCGTTTTGATTGGGCGCATCGAAATTACCAGGACGCCACCATGTCTCGCCAAGACGCGAACGCCGCCTTCGCCCTGTCGTCTTTTCTGCAGGGCACCAATGCCACCTACATCGATGAGATCTACGCCCGCTACGAGAAGGATCCCGCCTCGGTCGATCCGGAGTGGCAGGAGTTCTTTAAAAGCCTGAAGGATGCGCCGGCCGACGTGCAAAAGAATGCGTCGGGCCCCTCCTGGGCGCGCAGCAACTGGCCGGTCTCGCCGCGCGACGAACTGACCTCGGCGCTGGACGGCAACTGGGCCGTGGTCGAGAAGAAGGTCGGCGAGAAGATCGCGGCCAAGGCGCAGACCAAGGGCGTCGAACTGTCGCTGGCCGACGTCAACCAGGCCACCCGCGACTCCGTCCGCGCGTTGATGCTGATCCGCGCCTACCGCATGCGTGGCCACTTCCACGCCAAGCTCGATCCGCTCGGCATCGAGGCGCCGCGCAACCGCGAGGAGCTCGACCCGCGCTCCTACGGCTTCACCGAGGCCGATTTCGACCGCAAGATCTTCCTCGATCACGTGCTGGGCCTCGAATACGGCTCCCTGCGCGAGATCGTCGCGATCTGCGAGCGCACCTACTGCCAGACGCTCGGCGTCGAGTTCATGCACATCACGAACGCGGCGCAGAAGGCCTGGATCCAGGAGCGCATCGAGGGGCCGGACAAGGAGATCTCGTTCACCCGCGAGGGCCGTCGCGCCATCCTGCAGAAGCTGATCGAATCCGAAGGCTTCGAGAAGTTCTGCGACGTCAAGTTCACCGGCACCAAGCGCTTCGGTCTCGACGGCGGCGAGTCGCTGATCCCGGCGCTGGAGCAGATCATCAAGCGCGGCGGCAATCTCGGCGTGAAGGAGATCGTGCTCGGCATGCCGCATCGCGGCCGCCTGAACGTGCTGACCCAGGTCATGGGCAAGGCGCACCGGGCGTTGTTCCACGAGTTCAAGGGTGGCTCGGCCAATCCCGACGCGGTCGAAGGCTCCGGCGACGTCAAGTACCACCTCGGCGCCTCCTCGGACCGCGAGTTCGACGGCAACCGGATCCATCTGTCGCTGACTGCCAACCCGTCGCATCTCGAGATCGTCGACCCCGTGGTGCTCGGCAAGGTCCGCGCCAAGCAGGATCAGCATGGCGATCCGCCGGACATGCGCATCTCGGTGCTGCCGCTGCTGATGCATGGCGACGCGGCGTTCGCCGGCCAGGGCGTCGTGGCGGAGTGCTTCGCGCTCTCCGACCTGAAGGGCTACCGGACCGGTGGCTCGATTCATTTCATCGTCAACAACCAGATCGGCTTCACGACCTATCCGCGCTATTCGCGCTCGTCGCCCTATCCGTCCGACGTCGCCAAGATGATCGACGCGCCGATCTTCCATGTGAACGGCGACGATCCGGAGGCGGTCGTGTTCGCGGCCAAGGTCGCGACCGAGTTCCGGCAGAAGTTCCACAAGCCGGTCGTCATCGACATGTTCTGCTACCGCAGGCATGGCCACAACGAAGGTGACGAGCCGGCTTTCACCCAGCCGGTGATGTACAAGAAGATCGCCGGTCATCCGTCGACCCTGGAGATCTACTCCAAGCGCCTGGTCGCCGAAGGCGTCATGACCGAGGGCGAGGTCGACAAGGCCAAGGCCGACTGGCGCGCCCGTCTCGACGCCGAGTTCGAGGCCGGCACCTCCTATCGTCCCAACAAAGCCGACTGGCTCGACGGCAAGTGGGCAGGGTTCAAGTCTGCCGACCAGGAAGAAGAAGCGCGCCGCGGCGTGACCGGCGTCGAGCTCGACCGTCTCAAGGAGATCGGCCGCAAGATCACCAAGGTGCCGGACGGCTTCCGCCTGCACCGCACGATCCAGCGCTTCCTCGAGAACCGCGCCAAGGCGATCGACAGCGGCATCGGGATCGACTGGGCGACCGGCGAGGCGCTGGCGTTCTGCTCGCTGCTCCTGGAAGGCCACAAGGTTCGTCTGTCCGGCCAGGACAGCGAACGCGGCACCTTCTCGCAGCGTCACTCGGTCTTGATCGACCAGGAGGACGAGAGCCGCTACACGCCGTTCAACCATCTGGCGCCGGAGCAGGGCCATTTCGAGGTCATCAACTCGCTGCTCTCGGAAGAAGCCGTGCTCGGCTTCGAATACGGCTACTCGCTTGCCGAGCCCACTGCGCTGACGCTGTGGGAGGCGCAGTTCGGCGATTTCGCCAACGGCGCCCAGGTGCTGTTCGACCAGTTCATCTCGTCGGGTGAGCGCAAATGGCTGCGCATGTCCGGCCTCGTCTGCCTGCTGCCGCATGGCTATGAGGGCCAGGGCCCCGAGCATTCGTCGGCCCGCCTTGAGCGCTATCTGCAGATGTGCGCTGAGGACAACATGCAGGTGGTCTATCCGACCACGCCGGCGAACTACTTCCATGTCATGCGTCGGCAGCTGCATCGCGAGATCCGCAAGCCGCTGATCGTGATGACGCCGAAGTCGCTGCTGCGCCACAAGCGCGCGGTGTCGCGGCTCGAGGAGCTGGCCAAGGGAACGACCTTCCACCGCATCCTGTACGATGACGCCCAGATGCAGGCGGACGACAAGACCAAGCTGGTGCCGGACGATCAGATCCGCCGCATCGTGCTGTGCTCGGGCAAGGTCTATTACGACCTGTACGACGAGCGCGAGAAGCGCGGGCTCAACGACGTCTATCTGATGCGCGTCGAGCAGCTTTACCCGGTGCCGCTCAAGGCGCTGGTCGCCGAGCTCAGCCGCTTCAAGAACGCCGAAGTCGTCTGGTGCCAGGAAGAGCCGCGCAACATGGGCGCCTGGCATTTCATCGAGCCGTATATCGAGTGGGTGCTGAACCAGACCGGCGGCAAGAGCAAGCGTCCGCGCTATGCCGGCCGCGCCGCGTCGGCGGCCACCGCCACGGGCCTGATGTCGAAGCATCTTGCGCAACTGAAGGCGCTGCTCGACGAAGCCCTGAACTGAACCTGCCTATAGAGGCGCCCCGCAAGCCATGCGGGGCGCAAGTACATCGCGTTGATCGTCCGTCCCGCATCGCTTGCTCGCCGCAAGGCGATGGCGGACGGACTTTATGGCCGCACGGGTTATTGAGGATAAAAGACCATGACTGAAATTCGCGTTCCGACGCTGGGTGAATCCGTCACCGAAGCCACCATCGGCCGCTGGTTCAAGAAGGCTGGCGACGCGGTTGCCGTCGACGAGCCCCTCGTCGAACTCGAGACCGACAAGGTCACGATCGAGGTGCCCGCGCCGTCGGCCGGCACCTTGGGCGAGATCATCGCCAAGGATGGTGAGACGGTCGCCGTCGGCGCGCTGCTCGGCCAGATCACCGATGGCGCCGCGGCTGCCAAGCCGGCCGCTGCTGCTCCGGCTCCGGCAAAGCCCGCTGCCTCCGCGCCGCCGGCTGCGGCACCTGCGCCGGCCAAGGCGCTGCCAGCCGATACGCCGCAGGCCCCGTCGGTGCGCAAGCTCTCGGCCGAGAGCGGCGTCGATGCCACCACCGTGCCCGGCTCGGGCAAGGACGGCCGCGTCACCAAGGGCGACATGCTGGCCGCGATCGAGCGCGCCGCCTCGGCGCCGACTCCGGTCAATCAGCCGGCCGCCGCCGTGCAGGTGCGTGCGCCGTCGCCCGCTGACGACGCGGCGCGCGAGGAGCGCGTGAAGATGACCCGGCTGCGCCAGACCATCGCGCGCCGCCTCAAGGACGTCCAGAACACCGCGGCCATGCTCACGACCTTCAACGAGGTCGACATGACCAACGTGATGGCGCTTCGCAGCCAGTACAAGGACGTGTTCGAGAAGAAGCACGGCTCGAAGCTCGGCTTCATGGGCTTCTTCACCAAGGCGGTGGTGCAGGCGCTGAAGGACATTCCGGCGGTCAACGCCGAGATCGACGGCTCGGACCTGATCTACAAGAACTACTATCACATCGGCGTCGCCGTCGGCACCGACAAGGGCCTGGTCGTGCCGGTCGTGCGCGACTGTGACCACAAGTCGATCGCCGACATCGAGAAGGGCATCGCCGATTTCGGCCGCCGCGCCCGTGACGGCCAGCTCAAGATCGACGAGATGCAGGGCGGCACCTTCACGATCACCAATGGCGGCATCTACGGCTCGCTGATGTCGACCCCGATCCTGAACGCGCCGCAGTCCGGCATCCTCGGCATGCACAAGATCCAGGAGCGCCCCGTCGTGGTTGCCGGCAAGATCGAGGTCCGCCCGATGATGTATCTCGCGCTGTCCTACGATCACCGCGTCATCGACGGCAAGGAGGCGGTGACCTTCCTGGTGCGCGTCAAGGAGAGCCTGGAGGATCCGGCGCGGCTCGTGCTGGATCTCTGAGCAACGTCATATCTGATGCTCGAGAGGCGCGCCGAAAGCGCGCCTCAAACCTAACGGGGGCCATCATGACCGATCGAGTTGCAGTGATCACCGGCGGCAGCCGCGGCATCGGCCGCGCCACCGCCATTGCGGCCGCATCGCGCGGCTTCAAGATCGTGGTCGGCTACGCCTCCAACGAGGCGGCGGCGCAGAGCACGGTGGCCGCGATCGAGGCCAAGAACGGCAAGGCCATCGCGGTCAAATGCGACGTCGGCCGCGAGCACGACATCCTCGCTCTGTTCAAGGCGGCCGACAAGTTCGGTACCCTCGGCGCTCTCATCAACAACGCTGGCATCGTCGGCCCCACCACGCGCGTCGACGAGATGAGCGCGGAGCGCATCGAGCGATTGATGGCGGTCAACGTCACCGGCAGCATCCTGTGCGCACGTGAGGCCGTGAAGCGGATGTCGACGCGGCATGGTGGTCAGGGCGGCGTCATCATCAATTTGTCGTCGGTCGCGGCCAGGCTCGGCTCGCCCAACACCTATGTCGACTACGCCGCCTCGAAAGGGGCGATCGATTCCTTCACCGTCGGCCTCGGTCACGAGGTCGCGAACGAAGGCATCCGCGTCGCCGCGATCCGCCCGGGCCTGATCGACACCGAGATCCATGCCGCCGGCGGCGAGCCCGATCGCGCCCACCGCCTTGCCCCCATGGTGCCGATGAAGCGCGTCGGCACCGCGGAGGAAGTCGCCAATGCCATCGTCTGGCTGCTGTCGGACGAGGCCTCCTATGTCACTTCGGCCATTCTCGACGTGTCGGGCGGACGCTGACGACCGTCGTCATCTTTGACTGCAAGCTTACGGAACATTCGATCATGGCATCTTACGATCTCGTCGTCATCGGCACCGGACCCGGTGGGTATGTCTGCGCCATCCGCGCGGCGCAGCTCGGCATGAAGGTGGCTGTAGTCGAGAAGAACGCGACCCTCGGCGGTACCTGCCTCAACGTCGGCTGCATGCCCTCGAAGGCGCTGCTGCATGCCTCCGAGCTGTTCGAGGAGGCCGGGCACTCCTTCGCCAAGATGGGCGTCAAGGTGTCGCAGCCCGAGCTCGATCTGCCGGCGATGATGAACTTCAAGCAGCAGGGCATCGACGGCAACGTCAAGGGCGTCGAGTTCCTGATGAAGAAGAACAAGATCGACGTGCTCGTGGGCAAGGGCAAAATCCTCGGCACCGGCAAGCTGCAGGTGACCGGCAATGACGGCGCGGTGCAGACCGTCGAGACCAAGAACATCGTGATCGCGACCGGCTCGGACATCGCGCGCCTGAAGGGCATCGAGATCGACGAGACGCGCATCGTCTCCTCGACCGGCGCGCTGTCGCTGGAGAAAGTGCCTTCGAGGCTGCTGGTGGTCGGCGCCGGCGTGATCGGGCTCGAGCTCGGCTCGGTGTGGCGCCGCCTCGGCGCCAAGGTCACCGTGGTCGAATTCCTCGACCGCATCCTGCCCGGCATGGATGGCGAGATCGCGAAACAGTTTCAGCGCATTCTCGAGAAGCAGGGCTTTGCGTTCAAGCTCGGCGCCAAGGTGACCGGCGTCGATACGTCCGGGGCTACGCTCTCGGCGACCATCGAGCCCGCCGCGGGCGGAGCGGCTGAAAAGATCGAAGCCGATGTCGTGCTGGTGGCGATCGGGCGCGTGCCCTACACCGACGGTCTTGGCCTGCAGGAGGCCGGCGTGGTGCTCGACAATCGCGGCCGCGTCCAGATCGATCACCATTTCGCGACCAGCGTGCCGGGCGTCTATGCCATCGGCGACGTCGTCGCCGGGCCCATGCTCGCGCACAAGGCCGAGGACGAGGGTGTTGCGGTCGCCGAGATCATCGCCGGACAGGCCGGCCATGTGAACTACGACGTCATTCCCGGCGTTGTTTACACGACGCCGGAAGTCGCGTCCGTCGGCAAGACCGAGGACGAGCTGAAGCAGGCGGGCGTCGCCTATATCGTCGGCAAGTTTCCGTTTACCGCGAACGGTCGCTCCAAGGTCAATCAGACCACTGACGGCTTCGTGAAGATCCTTGCGGATGCGAAGACGGATCGCGTGCTTGGCGCCCATATCATCGGCCGCGAGGCCGGGGAAATCATTCACGAGGCCGCCGTATTGATGGAGTTCGGTGGCTCTGCCGAGGATCTCGCGCGCACCTGCCACGCGCATCCGACGCGGTCGGAGGCCGTCAAGGAAGCCGCGCTTGCGGTGGGCAAGCGGGCCATCCATATGTGATGGACGCCCGGAGACGCCTTCGGTGGGTGCGACAAAACGCCCGCTGGTGACGCTGAACCGAACGGCAAGGCGCGAGGTCGTATCGTCATAGCGGCCTCAACCCGCGGGGCCTGGCGGAGATGGAGTCCGATGCTGCGCCGCCTGCTTCAGCCGTTCTGGGTTTTGCTTGCGATCATCTTCCTGATCGAGGCTTGGCTGTGGGACCATCTCGAGCCGATCGTGGCGCGCATCGTCGCCGCGATACCGCTGCGTAGCTTCAAGCACTGGCTGGCCGGGCGCATTGAGACGCTGTCGCCGGCGCTGACCCTGATCGTCTTCGTCGTGCCGGTCGTGCTGCTGTTTCCGCTCAAGCTGATCGGCATGTGGCTGCTGATGCACCAGCAGTGGAAGTTTGCGCTGGCCACGATCGTGTTCGGCAAGATCGTCGGCGTCGGCGTCACCGCCTTCATCTTCGATGTGACGCGCAGCAAGCTGCTGCAGATGTCCTGGTTCGCGTGGCTCTACGAGGCCGTGCTCGCGCTGCGCAGGAAAGCCGCGGCGCTGGTCGATCCGATCAAGCAGCGCATCCGCGAGATCATCCGCGGCAATGCCGATGGCTGGTCATCGCGCGTGCTGCGCGTGATCATGCGCTTCCGCAGGAGCGTGCAGCAGGCGCGGTAGCGGTGGTCGCCACGTCGCAAAGCCAGTTGCTGTCGCTGACCTCAGTGCAGATGCAAGAGATGCGGCTGGAACAGGCCGAGCAACGTCATGGCAATACCGATCAGCGCGAGCCCTCCGGACGCCCAGGCCAGCACGAGCATGCCCGTGATGATCGTCGCTGACGCCAGCACGATGCCGATCTGGAAGGCGGCCGACGCGAGCTCATAGTGGTGGTACTTTGCGGTGGCGAGGTCGCGCTCGTGCTCGGCATGCTTGGCGCGTTCGGCCAGCTGCTCGCTGCCTTCGCCGGTCTCCGGCTCCGAGCGATAGCGCGCGGCATTCTTCTGCCAATCGTCGATCTGCTTCTGCAACGCCGCCTTCGCTGCCTCGTCAGGCAGCGCCGGCAAGCTCAGCTTGCCCTGCTCGGCGGCGGTCTGCACCACGGTGCGGCGAACGGTCTTGGCCTGGAAGAAGGCCCAGAGGTTCGAGGCCTCGACGTTCTTGCTGATCGATTCGGTCTGCGCGCCCTTGCCGAGCGTCTCCGAGAGCGCCAGGAACAGGGCTATGACGGCGATCAGCAGCGCGATCTTCTTGTTTTCGCCGGACGCATGCTCGGCATGCTCCGCATGCTCCATGCTCTCATGTGCGCTCATCTGTTCCCCTCCGGATCAAGCGCGAGAACGATTGCCGGAAGCTCGGTGGTCGCGCAAGGGAAACGATGTGACGGAACGGTGTCACCGCCGCGGATGCGCCGACGCGTAGACCTGGAGCAGCCGCTCCGAATCGATGCCGGTATAGATCTGGGTGGTCGACAGCGAGGCGTGGCCGAGCAGCTCCTGGATGGCGCGCAGATCGCCGCCGCGCGACAGCAGATGCGTCGCGAAGGAATGGCGCAGCGCGTGCGGAGTCGCGCTGTCCGGCAGGCCAAGCGCGCCGCGCAGCCGCTCCATGGCGAGCTGAATGATTCGTGGGCTCAGCGGACCGCCCTTGGCGCCCACGAACATCGGTCCCTCCGCGGGCAGCGGATAGGGGCAGAGCTTGGCGTACTCGTCGATCAGCTGCAGCACATTCTGCAGCACCGGCACCATGCGGGTCTTGTTGCCCTTGCCGGTCACGACCAGCACGTCGCCTTCGCCCGGCCGTGGCACCTCGCGGCGCTTGAGGCCGAGCGCTTCGGAGATGCGCAGGCCGGAGCCGTAGAGCAGGGCCATCACAGCGGCGTCGCGCGCCAGCACCCAGGTCTCCCGGGTCTCGCCGGCGCGCTCGTCGGCATCGGCGAGCCGCTTGGCGGCATCCATCGGCAGCGGCTTGGGCAGGCTCTTGGCGATCTTTGGCGCGCGGATTCCGGAGAGTGCGCCGACCTTGCCCTTGCCCTCGCGCTCGAGGAAGCGGCCGAACGAGCGCAGGCCCGCCAAGGTTCGCATCAGGGAGCGTCCGGCGATGTCGTCGGCGCGGCGCATCGCCATGAAAGCGCGGATGTCGGCTGCCTCCAGCCCGGCGAAGCGCACCAGCGTCACCGGCTCGCCCCAATGGGTGCAGAGGAATTGCAAGCACTGCCGCAGGTCACGGGCATAGGCCTCGACCGTCTTCGGCGACAGCCGGCGCTCGCTGCGCAGATGCGCCAGCCACTGCATCATGACCCGTACCACGCCCTCGTCGGCGCCGATGAGGTCGGTGATGTCGGGCGTCTCCGCCGCTGATGTCGTGGTCGCAGCCATCGCGAACAGCTCGATCTCATCTCGTCGAGTCATGTATATCCCACTATCGTCCTTTACCGTTCGCTAACTTTGCCGGGCGGCTTTCGCTTCAGCCAGAGCAAGGCTATCTCCGGCCTCATGGACCGCCCGACCGATCTCTTTCCAGGTGCAGCCAGCGCGACCGGCGTGGTCGACGTGCTGGTTCCGGTCGCGCTGGACCACACCTATTCCTACCGTGTGCCGCGCGGCATGGACCTGAAGCCTGGCGATGTCGTCGGCGTGCCGCTGGGCCCGCGCGAGGTGCTGGCGGTGGTGTGGGCCGAGAATGCCAATCCCGATCCGCGCCTGCACAACCGGCTCAAGGACGTCAGCGAGAAGCTCGATGTGCCGCCGCTCAAGCCGGAGCTGCGGTCCCTGATCGACTGGGTCGCCAATTATACGCTGTCGCCCCGCGGCATGGTGCTGCGGATGTCCCTGCGCATGGGCGAGCATCTCGGCCCGGAGCGCGTTCGCCTCGGCGTCCGGCTGGTCGGCGAGCCGCCGAAGCGGCTGACGCCGTCACGCCGCCGCGTCATCGACGCCGTTTCCGACGGCCTGCTGCACGGCAAGTCGGATCTGGCGCGCGAGGTCGGCGTGTCCGGGGGCGTGATCGACGGCCTGGTCGACGAGGGCACCTTGACGGTGGAGGCGATGCCGCGGACGCTGGCGCCGCCGGCGCCCGATCCCGACTTCGCCCGGCCGGAGTTCTTCGACGCGCAGCAGGCCGGCGTCGAGGCGATGCGGGCGCTGGCCGCGAGCGGCACGTTCCAGGTGGCGCTGCTCGACGGCGTCACAGGGTCAGGCAAGACGGAAGTCTATTTCGAGGCGGTGGCCGAAACGGTCCGCCGCGGCCGGCAGTCGCTGATCCTGATGCCGGAGATCGCGCTGACCGGCCAATTCCTGGAGCGCTTCTCGCGCCGCTTCGGCGTCCGCCCGCTGGAATGGCATTCCGAGCTGACCCCGCGCAACCGTCAGCGCAACTGGGCTTCGATCGCCGCCGGCGAGGCGCCGGTGGTCGTCGGCGCCCGCTCGGCGCTGTTCCTGCCCTATGCCGATCTCGGCCTGATCATCGTCGACGAGGAGCACGACCAGGCCTACAAGCAGGACGAGGGCGCCCATTACCACGCCCGCGACATGGCCGTGGTGCGCGGCCACATCGCCAAGATCCCGGTGGTGCTGGCGTCAGCGACGCCCTCGGTGGAGACCGAGGTCAATGCCCGCAAGGGCCGCTACCAGCGCGTGGCGCTGCCGTTGCGGTTCGGCGGCCAGCACATGCCGCATATCGAGGCCATCGATCTCCGGCGCGAGCCGCCGCCCCGCGGCCGCTACATCTCGCCGCGGCTGGCCGGCGAGATCCGCACCGCGATCGAGCGCGGCGAGCAGGCGCTGCTGTTCCTGAACCGCCGCGGCTATGCGCCGCTCACCCTGTGCCGCGCCTGCGGTCACCGCTTCGCCTGCACCATCTGCGACGCCTGGCTGGTCGATCACCGCTTTCGCCAGCGGCTGGTCTGCCACCATTGCGGCTTCTCGATGCCGCGTCCGCCGAGCTGTCCGCACTGCGCGGCCGAGGAATCGCTGGTCGCGGTGGGACCCGGCGTGGAGAGGTTGCAGGAGGAGGCGGCGGCGCTGTTTCCGGAGGCGCGCAGCATGGTGCTGTCGAGTGATCTGATCACCTCGATCGAGACCATGCGCGCCGAGCTGACGGAGATCGCGGAAGGCCGCGTCGATCTCATCATCGGCACCCAGCTCGTCGCCAAGGGGCATAACTTTCCGCGGCTCAATCTCGTCGGTGTGGTCGATGCCGATCTCGGCCTCGGCAATGGCGATCCGCGCGCCGCCGAGCGCACCTGGCAGCTCCTGAACCAGGTGATCGGCCGCGCCGGCCGTGAGCAGGGGCGAGGCCGAGGCTACCTGCAGACCCACCAGCCCGAGCATCCCGTCATGAAGGCGCTGGTCGCCTGCGACCGCGAGGCCTTCTACACCAGCGAGATCGACGTCCGCGAGCGCACCGGCTATCCGCCGTTCGGGCGGCTCGCGAGCCTGATCATCTCGGCCGGAGACCGGCCCACCGCAGAGGGCTTCGCCCGCCGGCTGGTCGCGTCGGCGCCGCGCGAGGAGGGTGTGCTGCTGCTCGGCCCAGCCGAGGCGCCGCTTGCGGTGATAAAGGGCCGCTACCGCTTTCGGCTGCTGCTCAAGTCGGCACGCAATTTCGACCTGTCGGATTATCTGCGCCACTGGCTGGCGCATGCCGAGAAGCCCAAGGGCAATCTCAAGCTCGAGGTCGACGTCGACCCGCAGAGCTTCCTGTAGCGCTCGGCGCGCTCTCCACCGTCATCGCGAGGAGCGACGCGACGAAGCAATCCAGAGTCCAGACCCGGCCCTGGATTGCTTCGCTGCGCCGCTGCGCTCGCAATGACGCGTAAATAGATTCTGGTGCCTTACGACACGACCTCAGCGGTGACGCGGCCGACGCCGGCGCGGGTCAGGCCGATGGCGCGGGCGGCGCCGGTCGAGAGGTCGAGCACCCGGCCGCGGATGAACGGGCCGCGGTCGTTGACGGTGACGATGACGCTGTTGCCGCCATGGGTCACGCGCAGCTTGGTGCCGAACGGCAGCGAGCGGTGCGCGCAGGTCATGGCGTTGGCGTTCATGCGCTGGCCGGAAGCAGTGCGGCTGCCGGACTCGTTGCCGTAGTACGACGCCATGCCGGAAAAGCTGCGGCCGGTGCCGGACGACGGCGTGACCGCTGCGTTGGAGTTCATCCACGAGGAGCCGTTGGACGACCATCCGTTCGAGAACGAGTCGGCCGCGGGCTGAGCAGCATGGCGCGACATGTGGTGATGGTGGTGGCGAGCGTGGTGCTGGTGGTGCCTGGACCGGGCCGAGGCTTCGGTGGCGCTGCCGCCGACGATCAGCGTCACGGCAACAGCGAGCGCGGTGCGCGAGCCGGCGATCTTGCCAGCCGAGATGTTCTTCAGTTTCAGCATCTATGTCCCTCGAACAGTATTGCCGCGTTCTGCGGCCAGTGAACCCCCGTCAGGTGTTGAGGCGGGCGCCGTTTGGTGGGGCAATGAGGCGTGAATGGGGCAGTAGAAATTGTTTCGCTCTGATCGAAACATCTTGCATCGCGGTCTACTCATCACGGAAAATTCCGTAATCCGTTGCTATAACGTTTCATTAACGATTAAATACTTTCAAATACTGTTGAGTTAAGTTCTCGCTTAGGACGTCAAGATGTCAGCAAGTAATGTCGATGCGGGCCGGCCGGCGGCCGCCGGGCACCGCCAACGGGAGTCAAGGCCAAACCAGCATGGCGGCCATGCAGCAACAGCTGGAACCTTGTCCGAAGTGATTGGTATTGGGGTCGGGTCGCGTGTTGGGCGCGATCAGCGTGTCCGTTGGACGGGCGCTTACGCTCCGACCGCGGCGCGGCAACAAGGTGCCGAATAGCGGGCCACCGCTTGTTGCGGCTGCGCGTACGCTATGTTAGCAAAGCGCCGCTTTTCGTGATCAAGCTGCTCCCGCGGCGATCGAAAATCAAAGTCCTGCTTGAATTCCAAGGGCTTAACTGGTTTGCGCCGCAGCGGCGCGCCGGTGTCCCTCTTGTGGGTTGGGCACATATAAAAAGAGCACGTCTGTGGCTGCTGAAGATCCCTCCGTATCCGGTGTGTCCGGTCGTTACGCGACGGCCCTGTTTGAACTGGCCCGTGACGAAAAGTCCGTCGATGCGGTCAAGGCCGATCTCGATAGGTTCAATGCCCTCCTCGATGAGAGCGCCGATCTCAAGCGCCTCGTCCGCAGTCCGGTGTTCGGTGCGGACGTGCAGCTCAAGGCGCTCAATGCCGTGCTGGACAAGGCTGGCATCGCCGGCGTCGCCGCCAACGTGCTGCGCGTGCTGACCGCCAACCGCCGCCTGTTCGCGGTGACCGACGTGATCCGCGCCTTCAACGCGCTGGTCGCCAAATACAAGGGAGAGGCCACGGCCGACGTCGTCGTCGCCGAGCCGCTCTCCGACAAGAATCTCGACGCCTTGAAGGCCTCACTGAAGACGGTGACCGGCAAGGACGTCGCGCTCAACGTGAAAGTCGATCCAGCGATTATCGGCGGGCTCGTCGTCAAGCTCGGCAGCCGCATGATCGATAGTTCGCTTCGCACCAAACTCAACTCGATCAAGCACGCGATGAAAGAGGCAGGCTGATGGACATCCGCGCCGCGGAAATTTCCGCGATCCTCAAGGACCAGATCAAGAATTTCGGGCAGGAAGCCGAAGTTACCGAAGTCGGACAGGTGCTGTCCGTCGGTGACGGTATCGCCCGCGTCTACGGTCTCGACAACGTCCAGGCCGGTGAGATGGTCGAGTTCGAGAACGGCACCCGCGGCATGGCGCTGAACCTCGAGACCGACAATGTCGGCGTCGTCATCTTCGGCGCCGACCGCGAGATCAAGGAAGGCCAGACCGTCAAGCGCACCCGCGCCATCGTCGACGCTCCGGTCGGCAAGGGTCTGCTCGGCCGCGTCGTCGACGCGCTCGGCAATCCGATCGACGGCAAGGGCCCGATCCAGGCGACCGAGCGCAAGCGCGTCGACGTCAAGGCCCCCGGCATCATTCCGCGCAAGTCGGTGAACGAGCCGATGTCGACCGGCCTCAAGGCGATCGACGCCCTGATCCCGGTCGGCCGTGGCCAGCGCGAGCTGATCATCGGTGACCGTCAGACCGGCAAGACCGCGATCGCGCTCGACACCATCCTGAACCAGAAGCCGCTGAACGTCGCTGGCGCTCCCGAGAGCCAGAAGCTGTATTGCGTCTATGTCGCGATCGGCCAGAAGCGCTCCACCGTCGCTCAGTTCGTCAAGGTGCTCGAAGAGCAGGGCGCGCTGGAGTATTCGATCGTCATCGCCGCAACCGCGTCCGATCCGGCCCCGATGCAGTATCTCGCCCCGTTCACCGGCTGCACCATGGGCGAGTACTTCCGCGACAACGGCATGCACGCCGTCATCATCTATGACGATCTGTCGAAGCAGGCCGTCGCCTATCGCCAGATGTCGCTGCTGCTGCGCCGTCCGCCGGGCCGCGAGGCCTATCCGGGCGACGTGTTCTATCTGCACTCGCGCCTGCTCGAGCGGGCCGCCAAGCTCAGCAAGGACCATGGTCTGGGGTCGCTCACCGCGCTGCCCGTCATCGAGACCCAGGCCAACGACGTGTCGGCCTACATTCCGACCAACGTCATTTCGATCACCGACGGCCAGATCTTCCTGGAGACCGATCTGTTCTTCCAGGGCATCCGTCCTGCCGTGAACGTCGGTCTGTCGGTGTCGCGCGTCGGCTCCTCGGCCCAGACCAAGGCGATGAAGAAGGTCGCCGGCAAGATCAAGGGCGAGCTGGCGCAGTACCGCGAAATGGCGGCGTTCGCGCAGTTCGGCTCCGACTTGGACGCCTCGACCCAGCGCCTGCTCAACCGCGGCGCGCGCCTGACCGAGCTCCTGAAGCAGCCGCAGTTCTCGCCGCTGAAGATGGAAGAGCAGGTCTGCGTGATCTGGGCCGGCACCAACGGCTATCTCGATCCGCTGCCGCTCAACAAGGTGCGCGCGTTCGAGGACGGCCTGCTGTCGCTGCTGCGCGGCAAGAATGCCGACCTGCTGAACGCGATCCGTGACAGCAAGGATCTGTCCGACGACAGCGCCGCCAAGCTGAAGGCGGTGGTCGAAGGCTTCGCCAAGACCTTCGCCTGACGGCAAAGGATGGCCGGACTTCGCCCGGCCATCAACGTCGTAGACGTGGGACAACAAGACATCTCATGTCCGGCACCAGGCCGGGCATGACCAATCTCGAGGGTTGAACGGCAAGGTCCCAAGGGGATCCGGCCGCCGGGGTGAGATCGACGAACAATGGCGTCACTGAAAGACATGCGGGTCCGCATCGCCTCGACCAAGGCGACGCAGAAGATCACCAAGGCCATGCAGATGGTCGCGGCCTCCAAGCTGCGCCGTGCGCAGCTCGCGGCCGAGGCGGCGCGTCCCTATGCCGAGAAGATGGACGCTGTGATCTCCAACATCGCGAGCGCCACCATCGCCTCCGCCGGCGGGCCGAAGCTGCTCGCAGGTACCGGTCGCGACCAGGTGCACCTGCTGCTGGTCTGCACCGGCGAGCGCGGCCTGTCCGGCGCGTTCAACTCCTCGATCGTCCGCCTGGCGCGCGAGCGTGCGCTCGCCCTGATGAACCAGGGCAAGGAGGTGAAGTTCTTCTGCGTCGGCCGCAAAGGTTATGAGCAGCTTCGCCGCCAGTTCGACAAGCAGATCGTCGAGCACATGGACCTGCGCTCGGTGCGCCAGATCGGCTTCGCCAATGCCGACGAGATCGCCAAGAAGGTCATCGCCCGCTTCGATGCCGGCGAGTTCGACGTCTGCACGCTGTTCTATTCGCGCTTCCGCTCGGTGATCGCGCAGATCCCGACCGCCCAGCAGATCATTCCGCTGGTGGTCGAGGCGCGGCCCGCCAACGCGGCGCCGCTGGCGCCTTACGAGTATGAGCCGGAGGAGGACGAGATCCTGGCCGGACTGCTGCCGCGCAATCTCGCGGTGCAGATCTTCCGCGCGCTGCTCGAAAACAACGCCTCGTTCTACGGGGCGCAGATGTCGGCCATGGACAACGCCACCCGCAACGCCGGCGAGATGATCCGCAAGCAGACGCTGATCTACAACCGCACGCGTCAGGCGATGATCACCAAGGAACTGATCGAAATCATTTCGGGCGCCGAGGCGGTCTAACCGGATCGCGTCGCGCCCCGTTGAAGCGCAACCCAAGGACATATCCCGGTCGAGCCGACCGTGGTTTCGTATACGGATCGTAAGGAGAGAAATCCAATGGCTACCGCAGCCAACCAGATCGGTCGCATCACCCAGGTCATCGGCGCCGTCGTCGACGTGCAGTTCGAAGGTCACCTGCCGGCCATTCTCAACTCGCTCGAAACCAAGAACGGCGGCAACCGCCTCGTGCTTGAGGTCGCCCAGCATCTCGGCGAGTCCACCGTGCGCACCATCGCGATGGACACCACCGAGGGCTTGGTTCGCGGCCAGGAAGTCAGCGACACCGGGTCGCCGATCCGGGTGCCGGTCGGCGTCGGCACGCTCGGCCGCATCATGAACGTGATCGGCGAGCCGATCGACGAGGCCGGCCCGGTCGAGGCCGAGGGCCTGCGCCCGATCCACGCGGACGCGCCGAGCTACACCGATCAGTCGACCGAAGCGGAAATCCTCGTCACCGGCATCAAGGTCGTCGACCTCTTGGCGCCCTACGCCAAGGGTGGCAAGATCGGCCTGTTCGGCGGCGCCGGCGTCGGCAAGACCGTGCTGATCCAGGAGCTGATCAACAACGTCGCCAAGGCGCACGGTGGTTATTCGGTGTTCGCCGGCGTCGGCGAGCGTACCCGTGAAGGCAACGACCTCTATCACGAGTTCATCGAGTCTAAGGTCAACGCCGATCCGCACAATCCCGATCCGAGCGTCAAGTCGAAGTGCGCGCTGGTGTTCGGCCAGATGAACGAGCCGCCGGGCGCCCGCGCCCGCGTCGGCCTGACCGGCCTGACCGTCGCCGAGCACTTCCGTGACCAGGGCCAGGACGTGCTGTTCTTCGTCGACAACATCTTCCGCTTCACCCAGGCCGGCTCGGAAGTGTCGGCGCTGCTCGGCCGCATCCCCTCGGCGGTGGGTTATCAGCCGACGCTCGCCACCGACATGGGCGCGCTGCAGGAGCGCATCACCACCACCAACAAGGGCTCGATCACCTCGGTGCAGGCGATCTACGTGCCGGCCGACGACTTGACCGACCCGGCGCCGGCGACCTCGTTCGCCCACTTGGACGCCACCACCGTGCTCAACCGCGCGATCTCGGAAAAGGGCATCTACCCGGCCGTGGACCCGCTCGACTCGACCTCGCGCATGCTCTCCCCGCTGGTCGTCGGCGAGGAGCACTATCAGACCGCGCGTCAGGTCCAGCAGATCCTGCAGCGCTACAAGTCGCTGCAGGACATCATCGCCATCCTGGGCATGGACGAACTGTCGGAAGAGGACAAGCTGACCGTGGCCCGCGCCCGCAAGATCGAGCGCTTCCTGTCGCAGCCGTTCCACGTCGCCGAAATCTTCACGGGATCGCCGGGCAAGTTCGTCGACCTCGCCGACACCATCAAGGGCTTCAAGGGCCTGTGTGAAGGCAAGTACGATCACCTGCCGGAGGCCGCCTTCTACATGGTCGGCAACATCGACGAGGCGGTCGAGAAGGGCAAGAAGCTGGCCGCCGAGGCGGCCTAAGGGCGAATAGCGAATAGGGAGTAGCGAATAGACGAACTGTTCGCTGCTTCCTCCTTCACTACTCGCCATTCGCTATTCGCTATTCGCAGGTTTCCCAATGGCTACTTTCCATTTCGATCTCGTCTCGCCGGAAAAGATCGCCTTCTCGGGCGAGGTCGACCAGGTCGACGTTCCCGGCCAGGAGGGTGATTTCGGCGTGCTCGCCGGCCATGCGCCATTCGTGGCGACGCTGCGGCCGGGTATCCTGACGGTGACCGCTGGCGGCTCCCAGCAGAAGATCATCGTGCTCGGCGGCCTCGCCGAGATATCGGACAAGGGTCTGACGGTTCTGGCCGACGTCGCGACGTCGCTGAAGGAGCTCGACCAGACCGCTTTCGCGGCCGAGATCGCCGGCATGGAATCCAAGCTGAACGAGAAGCAGGGCAACGAGCTCGATCGCGCGATCGAGCGGCTCGATCACTTCAAGACGATCCAGCAGCAGCTCAACACGACCGCGCTGCATTGATCCAACAGCACGACGTATGAATGAACGTTCATGGCCGGGCTCTGCCCGGCCATTTTCGTTTTCCGGCTCGAACGTCCGGGGCCGGCGGATGACTACTAGCAAGGGATGCCGGTTGCGTGCTCGCCGATCTGACGGCATGCTCCCGGCCGTTCGACTGGGCGTGGTGACATGGCAGGGCAGATCGTGTTGAAGCGCAAGATCGCGGCGATTTTTGCCGCCGATATTGCCGGCTATTCCCGCCTCGTCGCCGAGGATGAAGAGGAGACGCTGCGGCGTCTGGCTGCCTATCGCGAAGTGGTCGACGACTTCATCGCGCGCGCCGGTGGCCGCATCTTCAACACCGCGGGCGATGCCGTGCTCGCGGAGTTTCCCAGCGCGGTCGAAGCGGTGCGCTGCGCGATCGACATTCAGGAGAGCCTGCGCACGCGCAACATGGCCTATCCGCCGAACCGGCAGATGAGCTACCGCATCGGCATCACCATCGGCGACGTCGTCGAGCGCGACGGCGATCTGCTCGGTGACGGCGTCAACATCGCAGCCAGGCTGGAGGGGCTCGCCGATGTCGGCGGCATCTGCATCTCGCGCGCGGTGCACGAGCAGGTCGCCAATAAGCTGTCGGTGCAGTTCGCCGACATGGGTGCGCGGGAGGTCAAGAACATCCCGACCCCGGTGCACGCCTATCGGGTCGCGATGCGCCGCGAGGACGGCACTTGCGCGCCGCCGGAAGAAAAGAAAGTCGCCCGCGGCGGCGGGCTCCGCCTGATCTGGCGAATTGCGGCCGCCCTGGTTGCGCTCGGAGCCGTCGGGGTCGGGACTGAGCTCTATCTGGACTACCGCGATCCGCATCCTGTGCAGCGCGATGCCGCCAAGGCGGCGGCGGAGGCGCTGGCCCGGCTGTCGGCCACGCCGGCTTCGCCTTCCTCGGCCCCGTCTTCATCTCCGTCCCCCGCGGCGACGCAGTCATCCGTCGCCGTGCAGCCCGCTGCCTCGCCGCAGCCGTCACCGCAACCTTCGTCCGTTGTCGCCGCCGAGAAGTTCGCACCTGAAGCCGTGCCGTTCGTGAGCGAGCGGACCCGCATTGCGCTGGCGCGCGACTACGTGCTGGCACCGGATCACAAGGCGTTCGCGACAACGATCAACGGCGTCAGCGCCTATGTCACCGGACAGGCGAGCGATGAGGCCGCGAAATCGGCTGCGCTGGAGCAGTGCCAGCAGCGCGCGGAAAACGCGAACGGACCGCGCAAATGCGAGCTCTATGCCGTCGGCGACAGCGTCGTCTACGTGCACAGCAAGCCACTGTTGCCGCCGCAGCCCTGGGTGCGCCACGACCCGATGACCGAGCGCGCCTTCAGCGCTGCAGAGATGCCGCTGGTGCGTGATACAGGCCGAGCCCGGCTCGAGGCGAACTACGGCACGGCGCGACGGACCAAGGCCATCGCGCTCGGGCCCGGCGGGCAGTTCTTCTATAGCGTCGGCGGCGACCTCGTCGACGACGTGGTTCGCCGCAATCTCGAAGCCTGCGGTGCCCAGGCGGGGACCGCCTGCATCATCGTTGCGCTCGACGATGCCTTCGTGGTGCCGGTGCCGACGGTGATGAAAGTCACCGGCTTCTTCCGCGCGGTCAACCATCAGGCGATCGCCCCGGAGGCGCGCGAGGAGGTGGCGCGGCGCCTCGAGGCCGCGCCGTCGGGCTGGAATGCAGTCGCGGTCGGAACGGCTGGCCGTCCCGGCTTCGGCCTCAACGGCGATCGCGAGGAGACCGCGATCGGCGGCGCGCTGGCCGATTGCGCCACGCGCGACAGCGATTGCCGGGTGATCGCGATCGGCCCGTTCACGGTCGAGGACAATTAAGCCGGCGAACTCTCTCGACCTCGTCTTTCCGAGGCGCGCGGAGCGCGAGGCCGGAATGACGGTGAGCCTCACTCTTCGTTGATCAGTCGCCAGCTTTGGCGAGATGCGCAAAGGCCTGCGCCACCGCGCGGTAGACCTCTCGGCGGAACGGCACCACCAGATCCGGAATGCGCGCGAGCCGCTCCCAGCGCCAGGCGTCGAACTCGGCCGGCTGGTCGTTGCGCGGCGTCACCGGATCGATGTCGCCCTCGCGTCCGGTGAAACGCATCGCGAACCATTTCTGGCGCTGGCCGCGAAAGCGCGCGAGCCGGTGGTTCGGATCCTCAAATGGGGGAAATTCGTAAGTCAGCCAGTCGGTCTCGCCGAGGATGTCGGCGTCGCGAATGCCCGTCTCCTCCCAAAGCTCGCGCCGCGCCGCCGCCTGCAGATCCTCGCCGGGGTCGACGCCGCCTTGCGGCATCTGCCATTCGAGTCCGGGCAGGACGATCTCCGGCCCGTCGTCGCGGAAGCGGCGCCCGAGGAAGACGAGGCCTTCGGCATTGAGCAGGGCGATGCCGACATTCGGCCGGTAGGGTCTGGTTTCGGTCATGCTCATATCCGTGGGGCTTCGTCTCGCATGGCAACGCATCGTGACGGCGTTGTCGCGACGGATCTGCAGAGATTCTTTGCAGTGCGAGCGTATGACACGGTTTCGGCCACGCGTCGCGGTCGGCCCGCGATCGCGAGTCAGCCGCCAGCCAGCGTGGCGAATTCCTTCACCACCCGCTCATAGACCGGCCGCTTGAACGGCACGATCAGCCCCGGCAGGTTCTTCATCGGCTCCCAGCGCCAGCTGACGAATTCCGCCTTGTGGTGGCCGCCGCCGGGCCGCTCGACGTTGATCTCGGCATCGGGCCCGGTGAAACGCAGCGCGAACCATTTCTGGCGCTGGCCGCGATAGCGGCCCTTCCAGGCGCGACCCGCGACCGTGCGCGGGATGTCGTAGGTCAGCCAGTCCCCGACCTCGGCCAGCTTCTCGACGGAGCGCACGCTGGTCTCTTCGTACAGCTCGCGTTTGGCCGCCTCCCAGGCATCCTCGCCGGGATCAACGCCGCCCTGCGGCATCTGCCAGACATGGGTGTCGTCGACATGCTCGATCCCGCCGGCGCGGCGACCGATGAAAACCAGCCCCTCCGAATTGATCAGCATGATGCCGACGCAGGTGCGGTAAGGCAGGTCCTCGTAGCGCGTCATTCCGGTCTCGGCCTTCCTGCGGGACCCTGCGCCTCGCTGCGCAGGCCTCACGCTGTCACGTCGCCAGTCGGGCCGGCGCACGTTCGTTCAGTTCGATTTTGATTTCAGCATCGCGGTTGTCAATGGCACCAGCAGCATGCCCTTGCGGTCGAGCCCCTTGATCCAGGTGCCGATGCGGTCGATCGAGACCGGCAGCGCCGACGCGGTCCCGACGGCGACGCCACGCTCCTTGGCCAGGCTTTCGAGCTTGGCGAGCGCATTGTCGATCTCGACCGGGGTCGGCACCGCGTCGATGGCGACGTCGCCCTTCGCGAACGGCATCGCGCGTCCCGTGGCCAGCGAGGCCGCCACGCTGCGCGGGGCTGCGCCATCGTCGAACAAGGCCAGACCGCGCTTGGCGGCCTCGTTCACGATCGGCTGCATCGCCGCTTCCGTTGCGACGAAGCGCGCGCCCATGAAGTTGCCGATGCCGACGTAACCCTGCAGCCGGCTCATGTGCCAGAACAACCGGTCGATGTTCTGGTCCGGTGCGAGTGTAGCGAGCAGCGTCTGCGGACCCGGATCGTTGTCGGGATAGTCGTAGGGCTCCATCGGGACCTGGAGCAGGATCTCGTGGCGCTGCGCCCGGGCGCGCTCGGCGAGTTTGGTCGGATCGGAGCCATAGGGCGTGAAGGCCAGCGTGACCGCCGGCGGCAGCTTCATGATCGCGTCCACCGTCTTCGCGGCGCCGACGCCGAGACCACCGATCACGATCGCGACGGCCGGCATGCGCGCCGCCTTGGCGCGGTCAGCCTCGGCCGCATAGGCGGTGAACGGCTTCAGCCCGTCGGCCATCACCGGGATCATGCCGTAGCGCGACTTCTCCAGCAGCCGCGGGTCCACGCCGGGCATCTGGCTCGCCGGAGCGGCCGATCCAGGCTCCGCCGTCTCGCCACCGGCACCGATCGCGACCTCCTGGCGGGTGCCGCTGGAGCCGTCGATGATGGTGACCGTCTTGCGCTCGCCGCCCTCCTGCTTGGCCGCGGGGGCCGCGCCGTGATCGACCTTTGCCTCAGACTTGCCATCCGGCTTGGCGGCCTTGTCGTCGGCAGGCCTTGCGCCTTCGTTGATCGCGACGCGGGCGACCGGCTCGCCACCGAGCGGATTGTCGTTGAACATCGCAAAGCCGGCGAACGCGACCAGGAACAGGCCGAGCAGCATCGCAAGGGCCTGCAGGGCCGTGAAGGGAAGCCGAATGCGGCGCTTGCGACGCGTTTCCGTCTGTCCGAGCGGGGCGCTCAGCTCGTCGGCCGTCTCTGTCATCGAAATTCCCGAATCAATCGGGTCGACGATACCACGGCGAGGATTCGGACGCAGGGCCAGTCTCCCAAAGCCCGTAGATCGGCGGAGCGGGAAAGCAAGAAGCCAAAGAGAAGAGGAAAGGGCGGCCCGGAGGCCGCCCTTCAAACCCGATGCGCGTCTGTCGGCTGCCGCCTAGTTCGCAGCCTCTCAGTTCGCAGCCTTGGCCGGCTTGTCGGCCGCGGCCTTCTCGGTCGGCGCCGGCGTGTTGGCGCTGTTCTTGATGCCGTGGAGGAGGTCGGCGGCCATTTTGAGCGCCTTGTCGTCCTTGGCGTCCGGCGGCACGTAGGATTGCGAGCCGGTCTTCTCGTCGCCGTCGTTCTTCAGATGGCCGCGCAGCGAAGCCTCGCCCTTGGTGTCGGTGCGCGACTTCAGCTCATCCGGCACGTCCTGCAGCACCTCGATGTCGGGCACGATGCCCTTGGCCTGGATCGACTTGCCCGACGGCGTGTAGTAGCGCGCGGTGGTCAGCCGCAGCGCGCCATTGCCGGCGCCGAGCGGGATGATGGTCTGCACCGAGCCCTTGCCGAACGAGCGGGTGCCGACCAGGGTCGCGCGCTTGTGGTCCTGCAGCGCGCCGGCCACGATCTCCGACGCCGAAGCCGAGCCGCCATTGATCAGCACGATGACCGGCTTGCCCTTGGTGAGGTCGCCGGCATGCGCCGCACGGCGCTGCGTCTCCTCGGCATTGCGGCCGCGGGTCGAGACGATCTCGCCGCGCTCCAGGAACGCGTCGGAGACGGTGACCGCCTCCTCGAGCAGGCCGCCCGGATTGTTGCGCAGGTCGATGATGTAGCCCTTCAGCTTGTCACCGATCTGGTTCTGCAGGTCGGCGATGCTCTTCTTCAGGCCCTCGGTGGTCTGCTCGTTGAAGGTGGTGATGCGGACATAGGCGATGTCGTCGCTCTCGGTGCGCGAGCGCACCGAGCGGACGCGGATGTTGTCGCGGGTCAGCGTCACGTCGAGCGGATTGTCGGCGCCCTTGCGCACGACCTTCAGCTTGATCTTGGTGCCGACCGGGCCGCGCATCTTCTCGACCGCCTGGTTGAGGGTCAGGCCCTGCACGGCTTCGTCGTCGAGATTGGTGATGATGTCGTTGGCCTGGATGCCCGCCTTCGAGGCCGGCGTATCGTCGATCGGCGACACCACCTTGATCAGGCCGTCTTCCATCGTCACCTCGATGCCGAGGCCGCCGAACTCGCCGCGGGTCTGCACCTGCATGTCGCGGAAGCTCTTCGCATCCATGTAGCTCGAATGCGGATCAAGGCCCGAGAGCATGCCGCTGATCGCGGACTCGACCAGCTTCGAATCGTCGGGCTTCTCGACATAATCGCTGCGCACGCGCTCGAACACGTCGCCGAACAGATTGAGCTGGCGATAGGTATCGGCGGTCGCGGCGCGCGCCGTCGATCCCATCAACACCGCGCGCGGTTGCGAGACGAACAGGGTCAATGCCGCACCAGTGGCCGCGCTCAGGAGAATTACCGAAGTCTTACGCATCATCCGCGTACCTTTTCGCCTTCATTTGCGGCCCACCATGGGCCTGGATCGATTGGAGTGCCGTCCTTACGGAACTCGACATAGAGCACTGGTTGACTCGCGTTGGTAGCGAGAATGGAGGCGACCTGGGACGAGTTACCCATGGTCGCGACCGGTTCTCCCGTCTGAACAAACTGCCCGATGTTGACGGAAATGCGCTCCATCCCGGCGATCAGGACATGATACCCGCCACCGGCGTTGAGGATCAAGAGTTGTCCGTAGCTGCGGAAGGGACCCGCATACACAACCCAGCCATCACACGGGGTTGTGACCTGGGCGCCCGGCCGGGCTGCCAAAGAAATGCCTTTATCGGAGCCTCCGGCGCCGTCCGACGCGCCAAATTCGCGAATCTTGGTGCCGTTGACGGGAAACGTCAGCATGCCCTTGGTCGAGGCGAACGCGATCGCGGGCGCCTTGCGGCCCGGGTTGCGCAGCGCATTCGCGTCCGGCTTGCTGTTGACCGGGACGCCCTGCAGGCTTGCCGTCGACGCGGCCTTGGCGGCGCTCTTGAGATCGAGCTCCATCGTCGTGATCAGCCCTTGCAGCGAGTCGATCTGCTGGGCCAGCACAGCCGCGCGCGCGCTTTCGGCTTCCATGTCTTTCTCGGCCGAGCTCTGCTTGCGCTGGCGTTCCTCCACCAGGGCCGCGAGACGGGTCTGATCGGTCCGCAGCCTGTCGCGGTCGCCGGCGAGCTTGTCGCGTTCGCTGGCGATCGTCTTGCGGATGGCGACGAGCTCGCCGAGATCGGTCGAGAGCTTTTCGGCGCGGCCACGCATCTCCGGGATCACAGCGCCCAGCAGCATCGCGGTCCGCAGCGACTGCAGCGCATCCTCGGGACGGACGAGCAAGGCCGGCGGCGTGCGGCGGCCGGCGCGCTGCAGCGCAGCCAGAACCTCGATGATCTCGGTGCGCCGCGCCTCCAGCGAGGTGCGCAGATCCTGCTCGCGGCCGTCGAGCCCGCGCAGTCGCGTTTCGGCCTCACCGACTCTCGTCTCGACGCTGCGCACCTGCGCGGCGACGTCGATCAGCTGCTGATTGAGCTTGCCGCGATCCTCGCCCAGCGCGGCGATGTCGGCCTTCAGGCGCTCCTGGGCCTCGGCGGCGGCCTTCTGGGCCGCGCGGGCGGCCTCGAGCTCCTGCTCGCGCTGCTTCAACTGCTCGGGTGTCGCCGGTGTCGGCGAGGCGGTACCGGCGAGGGAAGGCCGAAGTCCGGTCTGCGCCGTCGCCGGCAGACCGGGAACGACGATCAGCAGCGCGACCAGCGACGCGCGGCACAGCCGGCCGCTGCGGACGGTTCTTGAGGAACGGGAGAGGGGCCGCGCAGCGAACATCGAGGTCCTTATTGTGCTCCCATCGTCCCCTATTCAAGCGCGGTGATAGGGGTGACCGGCCAGGATCGTAGCAGTACGGTAAATCTGCTCGAGCAACAGGACGCGGACGATCTGGTGCGGCCAGGTCGCAGCGCCGAACGCAACCCCAAGCTTGGCTCTGCGCCGTAATTCGGGCGAAAGTCCGTCGGCGCCGCCGATTGCGAAGACGGCGGCCGGAATGCCTTCGTCCCGCCAGCGGCCGAGATAACCCGCAAAGGTTGTGCTGTCGACGTTCTGGCCACGTTCGTCGAGACACACCAGCACGGACTTGTCCGGGATCGCGGCCGACATCGCGGCGGCCTCCTCGGCGATGCGCGTTGCCGCGTCGCGGGCGCGGCTTTCCGGAATCTCATGAATGTCGAGGCCGCGAAAGCCGAGCTTGCGGCCGATGTCATCAAAACGCCCGCGGTAGCGCTCCGCGAGCTCCCGCTCGGGACCCTGCTTCAACCGGCCGATGGCGACCACGATCAGGCGCATGCGCACGGACTAGCACGTGCGCCGCACGATTCGCATCCGGCGCGGCGTGGGACCGCCTAGACCGTCTTCGCCGGGTTCGGCCCTTGAGTCCACAATCGCTCGAGATTGTAGAACTCGCGAACCTCGGGTCTGAACACGTGCACGATCACGTCGCCGGAATCGATCAGCACCCAATCGCAATTGGGCAGGCCCTCGATGTGGAGTTTCTTGGTGCCGGCTTCCTTCAGGCCCTTGGCGACGTTTTCCGCGATCGACCCGACGTGCCGGTTCGAGCGGCCCGTGGTGATGACCATGTAGTCGGAATACGCCGATTTGCCGTGAAGATTGATCGTGACCGTCTCCTCCGCCTTCATGTCTTCGAGGCGGGAGAGGATGGTGCGCAGGGTCTTGTCGGCGTCGGGTTGCGCCTGCAAGGCCGCATCTCGGGTCGACGTCTTACGCGCTGACTTGGCAGTGGCCGACTTGGTCGTCGTTGCCTTCGTCTTGGGTAAGGCCGACTGGGACAATACAGATGTGGTCAGGGACCATTCCTTTCACTGTATCGCAGGCCGAATCCAACCCGGCCTGCTGACCATACTAGGCATGTGGGGTTAACGGTTTCAACAATCCAGTGCCCCGACTGCCCGGCCCGACATTCTCGACCGGCCGCCCCGCTTCGGACCGTAACGGGACGGCAAGTTCCATGCACATCCGATGCCGCACGACAGCGAGCGCGGCCGTTCAGAACGACTTCCAACTGCCGTCCGGGTTCCTCAGGCCCGTCGACGACAGGCTGAGCTTGAGGCCGGTGAGGTAGACCCAGGCTGGCGCGGCGCTGTCGGCGAGACGGCTGGCCTGCGCTTCGGGAATGCGGTACCGCGCGAGGGCGCGTGCGGCGGGTGCGTTCAGGGCGCGGAAGCTGCGAGGCGGGCGGTCGACCACGGCCATGGGAACCTGGGCAGCGATGTGCTGCCACTTCTGCCAGCGATGGAACTGCGCGAGATTGTCGGCGCCCATGATCCACACGAAGCGCAGGCGGGAGGCGCGCCGGCGCAGATAATCGATCGTGTCGGCAGTGTAGCGGGTGCCAATGACGGATTCGAGACAGCTGATCTCGATGCGCGGATCGGCGGCGACTTTGCGTGCCGCCTCGGCGCGCTCGGCCAGCGCATGCAGCCCGCCATTGTTCTTGAGCGGATTGCCCGGCGTCACCAGCCACCAGACACGGTCGAGCTGCAGCCGCTTCAGCGCGAACAGGCTGATCGCGCGGTGCGCCTGGTGTGGCGGGTTGAACGAGCCGCCGAGCAGGCCGATGCGCATGCCGTCGCTGTAGGGCGGCAGCGCCTGGCGGATCGCAGGCCGCATGGCTGTGGCGTTGGTCACGGCGGCCCCCGCCTGCTGCTCGTGTAGCTCAACCACAGGATGCGGCGGTCATGGCCGCGTCTGACCACTGCCGTGAATGCGGTATTTGAAGCTCGTCAGCTGCTCGACCCCGACCGGCCCGCGCGCATGGAACTTGCCCGTGGCGATGCCGATCTCGGCGCCAAAACCGAACTCGCCGCCGTCGGCGAACTGGGTCGAGGCATTGTGCAAGACGATGGCCGAGTCGACCTCGTTGAGGAACTTGTCGGCCGCGGCGTTGTCGTCGGTGACGATCGCGTCGGTGTGGTGCGAGCCGTGCGCGTGGATGTGGGCGATCGCGCCCTCCACGCCGTCGACGACCTTGGCGGCGATGATCGCGTCGAGATATTCGGTGTCCCAATCCTCGTTGCTGGCCGGCTTCACCCGCGCATCGGCCGCCCGCACCGCATCGTCGCCCCGCACCTCGCAGCCGGCGCCAATCAGCATGTCGACCAGCGGCTTGATCTTGTCGGCGCTGGCGCGATCGACCAGTAAAGTCTCCGCCGCGCCGCAGACGCCGGTGCGGCGCATCTTGGCGTTCAGCACGATCGACTTGGCCATCTCGAGATCGGCGGCGCCATCGACATAGACGTGATTGACACCTTCGAGATGCGCGAACACCGGCACGCGCGCCTCCGCCTCGACGCGCGCAACCAGGCTCTTGCCGCCGCGCGGCACGATGACGTCAACGCCGCCGTTCAGGCCGGACAGCAGCAGGCCGACTGCGGCGCGATCGCGCGTCGGCACCAGCGTGATAGCAGCCTCCGGCAGGCCCGCCTCGCGCAGGCCTTCGACGAGACATTCATGGATGGCGCGGCAGGAGCGGAACGAGTCCGAGCCGCCGCGCAGGATCACCGCATTGCCGGACTTCAGGCACAGCACGCCGGCATCGGCCGCCACATTGGGACGACTTTCGAAGATCACGGCGATGACGCCGAGCGGCACCCGTACGCGCTCGATGGTCATCCCGTTCGGCCGCTGCCAGCTCTCGGTCACGACGCCAACCGGATCGGCGACGCCGCGTACCACGGCGATGCCGTCGGCCATCGCGGCGACGCGGGCCGGGGTCAATGTCAGGCGATCGAGGAAGGACGAGGTCATGCCGGCCGCCTTGGCCTCGGCAACGTCCTCGGCATTGGTGGCGATGATCGCTTCAGTGCGGGCGCGGATCCGCCGCTCCATCGCCTCCAGCGCGCGGTTCTTCTGCTCGGCCGGCGCCAGCGACAGCACGCGGGCGGCCCCACGGGCGCGCTTGGCGAGGTCGTTCATCAGGGCGGGCAGATCGGCGCTGCCGTCGATGGCTTTCAAAGGCGCGGTCATGGGCTTTTCAACCTTGAACTAAGGCTCTCCAGTAGCACGGAACGAGGCCGTTTGCGAACGCCGGTGCCTTGGCCTCAGGCTGGGCCGGCGCCCGCCGGGCCGATGACCAGGTCGTCGCGATGGATCATCTCGGCGCGGCCGGAGACGCCGAGGATGATGGCCACGTCCGGCGACGAGCGACCCTTGATCCGCTCGGCATCATCGGCGTCGTAGGCGACGAGGCCGCGGCCGATCTCATGGGTGTCGGGGCCGCGCACCACGACGGCATCGCCGCGGGCGAACTGGCCGTCGACACGGATGACGCCGGCCGGCAGCAGGCTCTTTCCGGCGCGCAGTGCGGTCACTGCGCCGGCATCGATCGTCAGCGTGCCCTTCGGCTCCAGCGAGCCCGCGATCCAGCGTTTTCGCGCGGTGACCGGGTTCGCTGGCGTCAGGAACCAGGTGCAGCGGCCGCCATCGGCGATCGCCCGCAGCGGATGCTCGATCTTGCCGGACGCAATCAGCATGTGGGTGCCGCCTGTGGTGGCGATCTTGGCGGCCTCGATCTTCGTGCGCATGCCGCCGCGCGAAAACTCCGAAGCGGCGCTGCCGGCCATGGCCTCGATGTCGGCGGTGATGCTCTCGACCACGGGGATCAGTCGCGCATTCGGATCCTGCGCGGGCGGCGCGGTGTAGAGGCCGTCGATATCGGACAGCAGCACCAGCAGATCGGCGCTCGCCATGGTCGCGACACGGGCGGCGAGGCGATCATTGTCGCCATAGCGGATCTCGGCCGTCGCAACCGTGTCGTTCTCGTTGATGACCGGTACCGCGCGCCATTCCAGCAGCTTGGCGATGGTCGAACGGGCGTTGAGATAGCGCCGGCGCTCCTCGGTGTCCTGCAGCGTCACCAGGATCTGGCCGGCATTGACGCCGTGGGCGCCGAGCACCTCCGACCAGGTCCGCGCCAGCGCGATCTGGCCGACCGCGGCGGCCGCCTGGCTTTCCTCCAGCTTCAGCGGTCCGCGCGGCAGTTTCAACCGGCTGCGGCCGAGCGCGATCGAGCCTGAGGACACGACCAGCAGCTCGCAGCCGCGGCTGTGCAGCCTGGCGATGTCGGCGGCCAGCGCTGTGAGCCAGGAGGCGCGCACCTCGCCGGCCTCGGAATCGACCAGCAGCGACGAGCCGACCTTGACGACGATGCGGCGGAAATTTTCGAGACGGGGTGCCATGGCGTGAACAGGGTCGGTTCGAGCCCTCGCATCGTGATGAGAGGTGCGTGGCTGACACGCGGTCCGCACGGGACGGGGCTCAAGTGTTGATGGATGGCGGCGAGTGTCGCAAGCGAGGGCCTGCGAGGCAAGGTTGGCTTCAGTTCAGCCCTGCGGTGACGTTGGGGCCGCCCACGGCTCCTCGGTCGCGGCGCTCTCGGTCGTGCTCTTGGCCTTGAGGGACACCGGCTGTTCGCCGACCACGTCGGCGAGCTTGCGCAGCGCTTCCTTGACGCCCTCGCCGGTGGCGCCGGAGATCAACAGCGGCGTCTTCTTGGCGGCGCGCTTCAGCCGGTCCCTCTGCTTCTTCAGCTCGTCCGGGTCGACCGCATCGATCTTGTTCAGCGCGACGATCTCCACCTTGTCGGTCAGCTCGCCGCCATAGGCTTCCAGCTCGTGCCGCACCGTCTTGTAGGCCTTGCCGGCATGCTCGCAGGTGGCGTCGACCAGGTGCAGCAGCACACGGCAGCGCTCGACATGGCCGAGGAAACGGTCGCCGAGGCCGGCGCCCTCATGCGCGCCCTCGATCAGGCCGGGAATGTCGGCCAGCACGAACTCGCGGCCGTCGGCGTTCACGACGCCGAGCTGTGGATGGAGCGTGGTGAACGGATAGTCGGCGATCTTCGGCTTGGCGGCCGAGACCTTGGACAGGAAGGTCGACTTGCCGGCATTGGGCAGGCCGACCAGGCCGGCATCGGCGATCAGCTTCATGCGCAGCCAGATCCAGCGCTCCTCGCCGGGCTGGCCGGGATTGGCGTTGCGCGGCGCCCGGTTGGTCGGCGACTTGAAATGCGCGTTGCCAAAGCCGCCATTGCCGCCCTGGGCCAGCACGAAGCGCTCGCCGACCGCGGTAAAGTCGTGGATCAGCGTCTCCCGGTCCTCGTCGAAGATCTGGGTGCCGACTGGAACCTTGAGCACCACCGACTTGCCGCCGGCGCCATGACAGTCCTTGCCGGACCCGTTTCCGCCCCTCTGGGCCTTGAAATGCTGCTGGTAGCGGTAGTCGATCAGGGTGTTGAGGCCGTCGACGGCCTCGATGACGACGTCGCCGCCGCGGCCGCCATTGCCGCCGTTCGGGCCGCCGAACTCGATGAACTTCTCGCGCCGGAACGCAACGCAACCGTTGCCGCCGTCGCCGGAGCGCACATAGACCTTGGCTTCATCGAGGAATTTCATAGGGCTCTAGGTAGGCGAGGCGGGCCTCCGGGGCAACTCAAACCGCCGCGGATCGCGCGGAAAAGCGCAAGATTCCCGCCCCGGTCAGGGCCGAAGGCCGCTCGCGCAGCACCGCGACGACCTGCCGCTACGGCGGCTCGAGATCGCCGCCGCCCCTCTTTGCGATCTCCGCGATGTCGTTCGGGGACGGGACGGCGGTGGGCTGAGGCAAAGCCAAGCCGCCGCGCAATCTCGCAAATTGGCGCGCGAGTTGCGGAGCCGCAGTGCTCGTCCCGATCAGGCGCAGGACGGCGCCGCTCCGGTTACCCCCGGCACGGATTCCGGTGAGGGCGTTGTCTTCGTCACAGGGCAGCACGTAATCCGGACCGATGCGGTGGCCGCCGCGGGGCCGGCCCGCCGATGAATAAGGCGTCTTGCGGCCATCCGCCACCACGTACCCGCCTGCAACATGGACCCGGTGCTTCTTGCCGGTTGCGATCCCGTTCAGCGTCCCAAACCGATCCAACAGCGATCCGGTCCGATCGAACTCCCCGTCGATGCGCGTGCAACTGGCCCCAGCCGACCGGGTTTGCTCCCAGTTGGAATCGACAAAATGCGAGCGCTTGGCCCCCGTGCGCGCGCCCATGTTCGGATCGGTGCGCGCCACATAGGCGTGCATTTCGGCGTTTTCGGGAATGCCGTCGACCTTGATGGTCCAGTCGCCGTGCTCGTTGCTGGCCTGATCTTCTGGCCTCACCACGGTCGGGCCGACTTCGAGCAGCCACATCCTGTCTTTGCCCCAGACGATCGGGCCGATCAGCTGAGGGGTGGTGCCGCCCGGCTTCGGAAGCGTTGTTCCGATGACAGCACAGCCTGATGTCAGCTGAACTTTGCCGCTCGGCGACGTCAAGGTGACGGTGACTCCCTGGGCCTCATCGTCCTCCACCCAGATCTCTGCAAAGACCAGCACGGTATTGTCCGGCGGCAAACGCCAGATCCATTCGACGTGCTCGGGCTGCTCGCTGTCGCTGGTGAAGACGACGTGACCGTCGCTGAGATAGGCGTTGCCGGCGGAGAGCACGATGTCGAGCTTCGGCTTGTTGTTCTTGCCGTTGTATTCAGCAACCAGAGCCGACAAGGCGCTCTCGAGTTCTGCCGTGCCGTCATGCGGTCCGGTGGTCGGACCGTAGCTGAGGCTGATGATCACGTTCCTGGTCTTGACCGGGTCTGCAAACGACAGAATGTACTGGATGCCCTGGACGACATAGGTCTTCAGCCACACGCCAGTCGCATCCCGGATACATTCATCGGAGAATTGCACGAACACGACGTCAGCGTCGCACGCAGGATCAGTCGAGGGGCGACCAGGTGTCCAACTCGGCGGATCGCGGCGGTCCTTGCCTGGTTTCGACGGGCCGATACGAGAGGAAATCGGAACAGGCCCCGCCAGGACGTCCATGACATGGCCCCCATGCGAGTCCCGGCGTGCGAGGGTCGTGAACCCGGCGGCTGCGTAACAGCCATCCTCGTCGACGCCATCGGTAGCTGTCGCGTGCAGCGAGATCCAATCGTCGAGTCCGATCTGCTGCGGCTCTATGCCGGCGGCGAAATCGCGTCGGTACTCGAGACCGTAGGCAAAGTCGGTGAGCTCCATTCCGAACTTGCGCGTTCCGATCGCGACCGGCTGCTTATTCTGGTTCTGATCCCAGATGGCTCGGACCCGCGTGCTCAGTGGGCCGCTGGTTCTTAGGAAGCGCGCCGCAGAAAACGGGCAGCCATCGTCCAGCATGCCGATCAGAAGCGGTCCTGGCGCCTCCTTACCTTCCTTGAAGCGGTGGCGGATGGGCGCACTCTTTTGGAATGACTTGGGAGATGACGGTTTGACCGGCAAGGATAACGCGACCCGGTTGACATAATTGCCCCAGACGGACTCGTGCAATGCGCTATCCAGCACCGCACTCGCGCGGCAGCGCATCGTCAGGTACCGCGAGTCTGCCGCATAAGGCGCGAGTTCGATGCCGTACTTTGTCGTGGCGAACTCGGGCTGGGTTGGTTCCAGCTGGCCCGCCACTTTCGCGAAATCTGCGGCCGTTCCAGCCTCTTTCAGCTCGATCAGGAGCAGGAGCCTGTATTTGTCATCGTCGAAACGATCCCATTTTTCCTGGAGGTTTTCCTCGAAGTTCTTGAATTCCGTCGAGATCGCGTATCGGAGATAGGGATCGAAGCATCTCGGATAGTTCTTGGGCGCCCCGGGCTCGGCCATGGCTCGCTCTCCGCATGAATTATGGGTAGCTCGGAACGCCAAATCTGCCCTTCCACTCCGCTTGAGCCTCACACCAGACGTGATGCATCAGAGGGGACTGGGTGACGTTCACGCCGGCAGATTGCGAGAAGTAGAACGGACCCTGGTCGAGATCCTGGGCCGGGACGATCGTGGTGTTGAACGGATTGAAATCCGTCGTCGGGTATTGGTCGATTCCTGCCGCAAGGAAGGTCCGCTTCATGAAGGGCTGGCTCGTCTCGTCCCCATCGCAACGCCCGACAAAGTACTCGCCCAGGGCGACGCCCAGCATGCGTCCCGCCATGCTGTCAGCCGGAAAGTGGACGCCGGCGATGACGCGGTTGGTCGTGATCCGGGCACACACGCGATCGAGCTGATCGATGACCCATTTGTGCCGCGTCGGATCAAGCTTCAGCAACTGCTTCAACACGTAGGTGACCGCATAGGTCTGCGTCGCGTGCCCCATCGGGAAGCTTCCATGCCCCGGGGTTGTGATCATCGGCTGGACCTCGGCGTTGTATTCGACCGGACGGTAGCAGCCCAGCGCGTGCTTGACGCGCATCTCCACGTAGACGCAAAATTGCAGCACCATGTTGATGAGTTCGAATGTGCGCCGCGTCCGCTCGGCATGGAGGTAGACGATCGATGCCCAGAAAGCGAACTGCGGATCGATCTGCGCCAGGATTTCCGTGGCGCGCTCGTTGCGCAGTTCGGCCCAACTGAGGACCAGGGGGATCTGCTGTTCGAAGGTGGTTTGTGCCGGCCGCTGAATTTCGGCGATCAGCGATCTCTGTCCGGATACGGACGACCATATCTGGAAGGCGTCAGAGCTTGACGGTTGAGAGTTTGCCGTGATGCCCTGGAAGGTGATGCCTTGCAGCATCTCTCCGATAGCAACATAGGCGCGAACCCACGCCTCCCAGCGCTCCATTTGGGCGGGGTCATCGATGACCGGGAGCGCCGGCTCATAAAGCACGAGCGGTTTTTCGGTGACGATGCTGCCCTCGCGCACATGGATCAATGCATCGACCATCACCGGATTGGCATAGACATCGCCAAGCGTGCCGAGTACGGCACCGCCAGCGCCGCCGACGCCACCCGCGCCGCCTGCTCCGCCGGCGCCTCCAGCACCACCCGCGCCGCCTGCTCCGCCGGCACCACCTGCGCCGCCCAGTTGGCCCATGTCCGCCTCCTATGATTGAGTCAGCTCACAATGGTAGGGTCGTCCTTTCAGTTGCAGTTCGCCGGGCGATACTCACTCAGCTGTCGACCAGTTCACACGCCCGGATCCTTTTCGTCCTCAATGCCGCTTGGAGTTGCCGTTACCGGATGGCAGGCCGGCTAACGCCAGACAGCGCGCCCATTCCCGACCGGTTTCGAGCTGAGCGTTCGGCATGCGGGCAAGATAGGTTTCGACCGTCAGCGTCGGGTCGACCTCCCGCACCTTCGCTAGTGTCGATCGGGCCTCCTCCATTCGGCCCTGCAGCACGAGCGCAATGGTCAAGGCTCGCCACGTCGAGGGGTGCATGCGGTTGAGTGCCAGCGATGAGCGCGCAAGTCTTTCAGCGGTGGCATAGTCATGAGCGGAAAGTGCAGCCGTCGCGCTGAGCGACTCGAAGTAATAGCGCATCGGATCAAGCGGCGAGAGCTCCATGGCGCGCTGGGTCTCGTGCACTGCAGCGGCACCGTCACCCTTGAATGCGTCGACCGTCCCAAGGAACAGCCAGCCGAGCGCGTGGCTGGGGTTTGCGAGGACGGCCGCCTCGCAACGCCTGCGCGCCATGTCGAGGTCCTTGAACAGATGACAGTAGACGAACCCCTCGGCTGCGAGCGCGAGCGCGTCGGACGGGTCGCGATCAAGCGCGGCATGGGTCGTCGCCAGGGCCTCGGCTGCGTCGCGGGTGCGGTCCTCGGACCAGCCTCGTGTCAGTCGCAGGATGTACCAGTGGCCGAGCCAGGCGCGCGGGGCCGCAATACGGCCGTGCCGGTTGATCAGCTCCTCGAGGATATTGCGTGTCTGGAGAAACTCTTCCCTGGTGGACCTGTGCATGAGCTTGATTGCGCCGAGCAGGAGCGAGTAGCTCTCGAGCGTCGGCAGCGGCTGGGTCAGGATATGGTCGACCTCGGCGTCGAACACGGCGAAGTGTACGGCTCGTGCGATGCGATCGGCCATCTCGCTTTCGGGCCGAAGCAAATCCTCGACGGATCCGCTGAGCCGATCCGTCCAGATCACCTGATCGTCGCGGGCGGCGGAGAGCTCAGCAGTCACCATGATCTGGCTGCCGTTGGCCACATAGGCTCCACTGAGGACGTAGGCCGCACCCAGATGCGCCGAGACCTGGCCAAGGTCGCTGGTCCGACCGCGGAACACGGCGGTCGAAAGCCGCGAGATCACCTTGAGATTCGCAGACTTCGACAGGCGCCAGATCACGCCGTCGGCGATCAGGTTGCCGACGTCCACGAGCCCAGGCGCCTCGGTTCGGGCTGCGAATGGAATCACGGCAATGCTCGGCTGCATCGCCGCTCCGTAGTCGCGCCTCCCGGCGATGGTCGGCTGCGGCCCCGGCGGACCGACGCGGTATGCTCGAACCGGCCTGTCAAAGTGCTTCAAAACGCAGTTGCCGAGATCTTCGCAGACCGCGTCGACGCCATGCGTCAATTCGTCACGCGCGGCGGCGCTCCCGATCGTCTCGCCTGGGCTGGCGAGGCTAGCCAGAGCGGCAGCGAGCTCCTCCTGCGCCGATGCGCTTGCGATCGTCTCGCCGGGTCCGGCCAGAGTTGCCAGCCGTGCCGCAAGGTTGACGCCGGTCCCGTAGATGTCGACGCCATCGCTCCAAGCCATTGCGGCGTTGATGCCCGCACGCAAGTGAAGATGTCGATCCTCCGGGAGCCCGGCGTTCTGCGCAGCTGCCGCTCGATGCATCTCGGCAACGGCATTCACGGCATCCCTGACGGTCTCGAAGCGAGCAAGCAAGCCGTCGCCAAGGCTTTTCACAAGAGTGCCCTGATGCCGGGGCAATATTTCCGACGCGATCAGGCGGATGAGTTCGGTCCAGCGCTGAACGGTAGCAGCCTCATGCGCGCTCATCAGGCGCACGGATTCGACCACATCGACCAACAGCACCACGGTCTGCTGCAGCACCAGACTTGCCGCAGCATTCCCCATCGCGGGCGGTTCCGCCCGGAGATCCAGCTCGTTCTTGCCCTCTGCATCACTGCTCATATCGGACTCGAAACGGGCGCACGCCCTGTTTCATGACGCGGCGGCCAGCCGAGATGTCGCGCGGGTGCAAGCGATGCGGTGCCGGCGCTGCCCTGCTGCCGACGAATGTGGGTATGGGGATATGCTGCGTTGGCATGACCAGATACTCGAACCGCTTCTAGAGCCGCCATCGCGCGTCAGATTCGGAGCGCCTCGTCCCAAATGCAACTGCATATGATGGGTTTTGCCGAGCGCCCGAATGGTTCAGCAAAATCGCAGGTTGAAGAACCGGATCGAAAAGAAGATGCAGTATGAGGCCCGGGCGAGTGTGGTGCGCCGGAACCCCGGCTCGCTTAATCGTGATCTTGTGATCGGCGCCTGTGTTTGCGCATCTTCCCGCCAAGGGCTTGTCGCGCGCGCTCACGACTCCTAAACGAGCCGATGAAGAAGTGAAGGCCGGGATACCGCGACCATATCGCACCCGGGCTTCAGCCAGAACAACCAGCCCATTGCGCAATGACCCTCCTCTCTCGGATCTCCGTCCAAAACGATGTACGATCGGCGCGGCTGGCCGGCATCGGCCTGATGCTGCTGTCGATCGCGATGTTCTCGTTCGGCGATGCCCTGGGCAAGTTCCTGGTGTCGACCTACGCCGTCGGCCAGCTGCTGTGGCTGCGTGCCTGCGCGGCGCTGCTGCTGCTCGCGCCGTTCATCTGGCGCAACCGAGCCGCCTTTCTGCAGCTCGAGCGTCCCTGGCTACAGCTGGTGCGCGTGATCCTGTCGACGCTCGAGGTCGCGGCGTTCTTTCTCGCCACCGTCTATCTGCCGCTTGCCGACGTCATCACCTACTATCTCGCAGGTCCCATCTTCGTCACCGCGCTGTCTGCGCTGGTGCTGCGCGAGCATGTCGGCTGGCGACGCTGGACCGCGATCCTGATCGGCTTCTGCGGCGTGCTGATCGCGCTGCGGCCCTCGGCGCAGACCTTCAGCCTGCCGGCGCTGATCGCGCTCGGCGGCAGTCTGTCGTTCGCGGTGCTGATGCTGATCACGCGCAGCCTGCGCGCAACGCCGGACATCGTGATGGCGTCGTCGCAATTCGTCGGGACCTTCCTGCTCGGCGCGGCGATGTCCTCGTTCGGCTGGGTGACGCCGACGCCCGGCAGCCTGGTGATGTTCGCGGCCGCCGGCATCATCTCGGTGACCGCGCTGTTCTGCGTCAACCGCTCGCTGAAGCTCGCGCCGGCCTCAGTGGTCGTGCCCTATCAGTACACGATGATCGTCTGGGCCGTGCTGTTCGGCTTCGTCGTGTTCGGCGACGTGCCGCATCCCGCGACGATCGTCGGCGCCACCATCATCATCGGCGCGGGGCTGTACATCTACTTGCGGGAACGAAGCCTGGGGCAGGGACAGGGTGCGGTGAATCCGCCGGCCTGAGGTGCCACCCTCCCCCTCCAGGGGAGGGTGGCCCGGCCTAGTTCCGCCGTCCCGCGTTGGCCCAGGCCTTCAGCGACCCCCAGACACCGCGGGTGAGGCGGAAGGCGTCGACCGGGGCGGACGAGCCGAGCACCTCGAAGCGGTGCAGCTCGACGCCGGTCCATTGGAAGCCGCACTTTTCGAGGATGTTGCGCGAACCAGGATTGTTGACACGGGCGTGCCCGATCAGCACGTTCTCATCGCCCTCCTCGAAGAAATAGTCGATCGTGGCGCGCGCCGCCTCGGTGCCGAAGCCGCGGCCCCAATGATCGACGCCGAGCCAGTAGCCGAGCTCGGCCCGCCCTTGCGCAGGACGGTTGATGCCAACCATGCCGATCGGCGTGTCCAGGTGTTCGATCAGGAAGGCGGTCTCGCCTGCCTGCTCCGCCAGCGCGCGCACGAAACGGGCGGCGTCGACCTCCGAATACGGGTGCGGCAGGCGGCGGGTGTTCTCGGCGATAACACGGTCGTCGGCGAGCCGGGCGATGGCAGTCACGTCCGCGAGCACCGGCGCACGCAGCGTCAGCCGGGGGGTCTCGAGGACGCAAGGTCTCGCCTCGCGCAAGGTGGGAGTCGTGATGTCCTGCAGCATGTCGGGCTCCATCGACGCTTCGGGATCAACTGATCAGCGAAAAAGAAAAGGGGAGGCCGGTTGTCCCGCCTCCCCTGGAGCCATCTGGCGCTCCGCCGGTTCATCAGGACCCGGCGGACGCATGTTGTTCCACCGTTATTCTATTCGGCAGCCTGGGCGGCTACCGGCCGCACCGAAATGAACGTGCGGTTGGCCCGGTCATGGAACTCGACGACGCCCTCGATCTTGGCGAACAGGGTGTGGTCCGTGCCCATGCCGACGTTGAGGCCGGGGTGCCAGGTCGTGCCGCGCTGACGCGCAATGATGTTGCCGGGAATCACGCGCTCGCCGCCGAACGCCTTGATGCCGAGGCGCTTGCCCTTGGAGTCGCGTCCGTTGCGGGATGAACCGCCTGCCTTTTTATGAGCCATCGCTCGTCTCCGATCTCGCGATCACCTTTAGCGCGATTCCGCCAAGGGATCATTCACATTTGCTGGGCGCGGACGAAAAATCCGCGCGATGAGGGTTCAAGCCAATGCGGCGCGGCAATCGCGCCGGCACGCTTACTCGGCGGCGTCGGCCGCCGGGGCTTCCGCCTTGGCCTTCTTCGGCCGCGGGCCCTTGGTCGGCTTGGCGTTGCCGGTCAGGATTTCGCTGACGCGGATCAGCGTCAGCTCGTCCCGGTAGCCGCGCTTGCGGCGCGAATTCTTGCGGCGGCGCTTCTTGAACGCGATGACCTTGGGGCCGCGCTTGTGGTCGAGCACCTCGACGGCCACGGACGCACCGGCCACGGCGGGCACGCCCAGCACCGGGGTGTCGCCACCGACCACCAGCACTTCGTTCAGCTGCACGATCGTACCGGGCTCACCGTCGATCTTGCCAATCTCGAGCACATCATCCGGGGCGACGCGGTATTGCTTGCCGCCGGTCTTGATGACTGCGAACATCGTTCTCATCCTTCGTGTTCGATCCCGGCCTCGAAGCACGATGGCCCCGGGTCGGCTTCTTGTTCAGTCGTTATGGTTCATGAAGTCCGGCCCGATCGGGACCGGCGTCGCGCCCTTGGGCTCAACACCCGCCGGATACGCGCAACGACAAACGGCGCGAGAACACCCGCGCCGGTCGATCGGGTGCTTATAGCCGGGTCGGCTGACGAGTCAAGGGAAAGGGGCGAATAGGGAGTAGCGCGAGTAGGGAACGCAGGTGGCGGCCAACCTCGACCCCTATTCGCTTCTCCCTATTCGCCATTCGCCTCTCCCGCCGCAACCAAACTGTCGCCTGCGCCGTTGTTCGGGCCAACGCACAGCACGGCAGGGATCCGATGGCCGACGACGTCATGACCACCACGGGCATCGCCCGCCACGGCGCGGCGCGGCTGCCGTCGGTCGAGATCGACAGCTTCAACATCGAACTCAAGGACGAAGATGGCTTCCTCGGCGATCGCGCCTCCAAGGGCGCGTTCCGCAAGATCCTCGAGCGCTGGCGCAGGCCGTTGCGCAAATCCGACAAGGACCCGTTCGGTGACGAGGACAGCGACACCATCAGCAAGAAGGCACTGGACGCAATCCTGGTCGGCGACGACACCGAGGCTTCGGCGGTGGTGCATTCGGCGATCGAGGAATTCGCCCAGGAGCTCGCTTATGTGACCCGGCGCTTCCTGCGCACCAAGGCCTGGGCCAAGACCGAATGCATCGTGGTCGGCGGTGGCTTTCGGGATTCCCGGCTCGGCGAGCTCGCCATCGCGCGCACCGAGATCATCCTCAAGGACGAGGGCTTCGGCGTCGAGTTGGAGCCGATCCGCTACCATCCCGACGATGCCGGGCTGATCGGCGCGCTGCATCTGGCGCCGTCGTGGATCTTCGAGGCCCATGACAGCATCCTCGCGGTCGACATCGGCGGCACCAACATCCGCTGCGGCGTCGTCGAGACCGCCCGGAAGAAGGCGCCGGACCTGTCCAAGGCGTCGGTCTGGAAGTCCGATCTGTGGCGCCATGCCGACGACGAGCCGACGCGGGAAGGCGCCGTCAAGCGGCTCGCCAAGATGCTGAAGGGCCTAATCGAGGAGGCCGATACCGAGGGGCTCAGGCTCGCGCCGTTCATCGGCATTGCCTGTCCCGGCGTGATCAGCGAGGACGGCTCGATCGAGAAGGGTGCGCAGAACCTGCCGGGCAATTGGGAGAGCAGCAAGTTCAACCTTCCGGCCAGCCTGGTCGAGGCGATCCCGATGATCGGCGATCACGACACCGCGGTGCTGATGCACAATGACGGCGTCGTCCAGGGCCTGTCCGAGGTGCCGTTCATGCAGGAGTTCGAGCGCTGGGGCGTGCTGACCATCGGCACCGGGCTGGGTAATGCCCGCTTCACCAACCGTCGCAAGGAGAACGGTCGCAAGGACAAGGATGACAAGTCGAAGGACGAGAAGGGCGACGACAAGAAGGCGGCCAAGAAGAAGAAGGATTGAGCGTCGGCGCGGCCGCACCACCGTGTCTCTCGGCGGCCCGGAGGGAGCGATGCTGCGTTGCAGCGGGGTGCCTCCCCGGTCCAAGACGTGCGGAAAACCGCCGTGCAACCAATCGGATGGCCTGAAACCCGGTAACCTTGACTGGTTAGGTTAAGGAACGGTTCACATTGCGATGCACGCGCAGATGGCCCAGGGTCGCCGGCGTCGCTCAGGCCGGCCGGATTGACCCCCGTCTCTTCCGTCGGTTTCCCCAAGATGTAGCGACACGGGACCGCCGGTATGTGTCAGCGTACGGCGGTCCCACCCTCTTGCTTGTCCTTTGTCCTTTCCGACCTCCGCCAGCCATCGTGGCCTGCAACGACCAAAAAATCCTCGGCATGATGCCAGTCCGCATTTACAAACCGTCTAGTCGGTTTATAAGAGGGCATCCCAAATGGGGTGGGATTTTGACGGCGCGCTCGCGCCCAAACGGAGTATGAGCAGATGACGATCAGAGGCGCGAGATCTTGGCTGGCCGCCCTGGCGGTGACCGCGCTGGCCTGCGGCGGGGCGCGGGCGGCGGACCTGCCGGCGACCGCGTACAAGGCGCCGGCCTATGCGGCTGCGCCGGCGCCGTTCTCCTGGACCGGCTTCTATGCCGGCGCCAATGTCGGCGGTGCCTTCACCGGCAATGATGGGTTCGCCAATGCTGCGAGCGGCAATGGCGGCAAGCTGTCCGGGGTCATTGGCGGTCTGCAGGCCGGCTACAACTACCAGCTCTCGCCGCTCGTCGTGGTCGGCATCGAGAACGACCTCGGCTTCACCGGCCTGTCGCGCAAGGGCGACCTGGTCAATCCCGCCATCAGTGCGCCCTGGCTGACCTCCGGCCGCGCCCGCGCCGGCGTCGCGCTGCTCGACCAGCGGCTGTTTCTGTACGGCACTGCGGGCCTCGCGGCCGGCGAGCTGAAGGACGGTCCGATCCACAAGGTGAAGATGGGATGGACCGCGGGCGGCGGTGCCGAATGGGCGTTCCTGCCGAAATGGTCGGCCAAGCTCGAATATCTCTACACCGACCTCAAGCACGACGGTCTGCTGGACTGGCGGGCAGCCAAGATCCACACGGTGCGGGCCGGCGTGAACTACCATTTCGACCTGTTCCGCTGACTGGAGCGCACCAGTGTCGACGGTGTTCGAAGGGCCCACGCGTCAGTCTCGGGCCTTCGGGACGCGCGGGTCGGGCGGTATAGCCGACTGACCCGCGCGAGCGGTTCGCTTCCCCGAGCGGACCGCAACCGGCCTGCGCGCGCCGCGCGACGGTCCGGGGAAAAATTCGGCCGGCTGCCTTGTCACCCCCTGCATCGTGCCCTAGAACGACGCCCGACCCGGGGGCTCGCCCCTGATTTGCGCCTGGAGAGGTGGCAGAGTGGTTGAATGCACCGCACTCGAAATGCGGCATAGGTGCAAGCCTATCGGGGGTTCGAATCCCTCCCTCTCCGCCATGCGTTCTAGGTAAATTATTGAAACAGTTCGCTAATTATGCTGGCGGACTGTGTAAGTCCCCAAAATAGTCCCCAGCGCCCAACATTTGGACCCGTCGCAATTCTGTGTTGCTATGATGCAGGCAGGCGAGCGCGGGGGCTCTCAATGTCACATCTGAAGGACGCAGCGACTCAAGTTAAGAGCTTCGAGTCAATGCTAGGGCGACGCATGGCGCGTCACGAACGCGCGGCGATGATACTTTGCGAAGCAGGTAAGCTTGGCGAACGCGAGCAAATAGAGCTGGGCGTTGACTATACCGACCAACACGTGCGGTTATCGGCAGTGCATGCCCGACAGGATTTGGTGTTGGTTGTTTCTTATCTTGACAGCTTAAACGCGACTGCCCGCTCTATCTTGGGATGGATCGCCTTCATAGGGTACATGGCGACCATTGCGTTCGTCTGGAACGTCGGAATCCCAATTCTCAAAGCAAACAATTGGTGGCCACTTTCACAATGAAGCAGCCACGCCCGAAAATCTAACCAGCTCGAAACCGCAACACCATGCATCGGTACCTTACACGGCTCGGCTTTACCGCTATTTTCTTATCGGGATGTGGACCAACTCTCTCTGAGAGAAATTGGGCCGACGCTCAGAAGCAATGTCAGCTGCGGACCACGAAAGAACAGCAACAAGAAACATACGATGACTGCGTCAAGGTCGCGTTCCGCAATTATGAGATTTTAAGCCGGTATACTCCTCCGCCCGTGCAAGCTTCCCCACCAACATATTACCCGCAAGCTGCCGCAGCCCCGCTATCATCGGACGCGCAGCCGCCGGCACCAAACGTCATCCCGCCAACTGTCCGATGCCAATCGGTTCCGGCTGGACTTGGGACCGTTCAAACCGTCTGCCGCTAATCCGACAACTGGGGAGGGAAGCATGAACTACGGTGAGCAATGCGACGGGAAATTCAACAGAGGTGTTAGTTTGCCGGCCTTCTCGGACGAGACCGTTCGCCTGACGCTAATTAAGATCGACAACAGACTAAATGGCTTCAAAAATGCCGGAGAGCGCTTGTTTGACATCACGGCAAACGGCGCGCCGCCTTCGTTGGAGTCAACGCATGATTTCACGATATTCGATGGCGTGGTATTGCCTGGCCAACGGCTACTGACTTACTTCGCAATGAATGGCTTCAACGAGTCGAAACCAAGCGGTGGCCATGATCCAAACCCTTGGGAATTTATCTGGAGGGTGTCGAGGATCAATTCGAGCGGCAAAGAGGTGCGCGGCGAGAATTTTCAAATTGCTTGCCATCAAGACCAACAAGGCGGATTGGACAAAGTGGTCTTCGGTTGGACACTACGCATCTACTGGACTAAGGCCGAGCAATCAGAGTTGACAAGTGACGAAATTCTGGAACTACAGAAGCGGTTCCCGAAAACATAACGATCAGATAGAGGTTGCCGCCGTCGCTATATTTGCCCGGTTTTGCAGTTTCGACCTTACCGCGAGGTAAGCTTGCTCGCCATGTTCGTCCCCGAGGCTGTTGGTCCCCAATCTAGCCTCCAAAAATGGCACGGCTTTGGGCGAACGGATATAGAGGCTGGCGAACGCGGGCGACGGAAACCGCTAAAAAGGAAGGTAAAGCGTGCTCGACTACGGACGCTGGCGAATTGCAGAGGCGATTAGTTTGGCGGACTCCCTCTCCGCCAGTTCCCCCGTCCGCCACTTCCCGACGGGGCTTTACATGGGCCGTGATCGGTGAGCCAGACGTCCGATCCTGCCGCCTCCGATCCTGTTGCGCTCGACAAGCTGAAATCCCGCATTCAGGCTTTGCGCGCGAAGACAATCGCCAATGGCTGCACCGAGGACGAGGCGCTGTCCGCGGCCGCCAAGGTTGCCGAGCTGCTCGATCGCCACGACCTGTCGCTGTCCGACCTCGAGCTGCGGGCGTCGGCGTGCGAGCGCAAGGTCTATGAGACCCATCGCAAGAAGCGCATTCCGCTCGACGACTGCATCGGCGCGATCGCGCATTTCTGCGATTGCCGGGTCTGGCGCGAGAAGAATCCGGCCGGCGAAGCGAGCTATGTGTTCTTCGGTCTCCCCGCGGATGTCGAGGTTGCGCACTACCTGGCGGAATTGATCGACAACGCCGTGCGCGCCGAGCTCGGTCGCTTCAAGACCTCGGCCGAGTACCGCCGGTTCCGGCACCAGGACCGGCATCTCGCCAATGCCTCCTTCGCCCTCGGCATGGTGGTGTCGATCGCCGACCGCTTGGTGGCGATGAAGGCGGCCCGGGATCAGGTCAACCAAAGCAGCGGCCGCGGACTGGTCGTCCTCAAGACCTCGGTGGTCGATGCCGAGTTCGACAAGCTCGATCTGAAGCTGCGGTCGGCGCGCAGCACGAGCCGGATGGTGTCGACGGCGGCCTATGAAGCGGGAGGTGCCGCGGGCACCACGCTCGCGATCAGTCCGGGCGTCAGCGGAGCGCCGCAACGAAATGAACCGAAAAGGAGCTGAACTCAGTCCCTAACGGTCGTTGCCCTTATCGCTGGCATGTCCGACCCGATCGGCCGCTGATGGCATTGGCAGGCCACCAGCGTTGGCTGCAGCAATCGTCCGTAGCGCATGCCCTCAGCTCTTCGCGCCCGGCCCCTTCAACGCATTCCAGGCCGCCTGGTTGGCCTGGTCGAACGCCTTGCGGGATTCGTTCAGGGCGGCGCTGAACACTGACCAGGATTCGCTGCCGGTCTGCTTCAGCTTCTCGAGATGGGCGCCGGCCTCCGCCGCGTCGGATTTGAGCTGCTTCAGCACGGCGTCGAGATCGGTGGTGCCGACCGTCGTCACCTTGGCCGCCGCCTCGCGAAACCTGTCGGCCGACTCCCGCCACGCCTTTGCCTGCGCGGCGGCGATGTCCTTGAAGGTCGCCTGCTGCTGCGCGGCCTGCTTGCCGGCGGCGTCGAAATAGGCCTTCATCTGCGCCTCGAATCCGGCCCAGTGCGCGTCCAGCTCGGTCTTCGCGCTGGCCATCGCGGCTTCGCCGGCTTCGGCTTGCGTCTTGAGCAGGGCCTCGAGATCGCCGCGGCGCTTCTTGAGGTCCGCCATGATCTCCTGCGCCTTGGCCTTCGATGCCGCTTCGGCCTCGGTTGCCTTGATTTCGAGCGATGCCAGCGCGGCATCCATCTCGTGGAGGCGCTCCCTGGCCCAGTTCAGGTAGACCTGCATCGTGCTCTGTGCCGGCATGGCTGCTCTCCTCTGATCCATCCTGCGGCAAGCCATATAGAAACGGCGTCGTATAGTTTTGACATGCATCAAGGCCCCGGGGTGCCGGGCATCACGTTCGCGTGCAGGGCGGCAGTGCGCCCCGCATGGCGGACCGCCATGGCCGGTGCTAGTCATATGGTTCGAATATGATCGCACGAGGCGCGTCGAGATGACCGGTGACGAATTTCGTACGCTCGCTTTGTCGCTCGCCGGAACGACCGAGGCGCCTCACTTCGATCGCACTGCGTTCAAGCTGCACCGGACATTTGCGACCTTGGCCGCTGATGGCGCATCCGCCAACGTCCTGCTCACCCCCGACGAGCAGGAGCACTATGCCGGTCTGCTGCCCGGCGTATTTCGCCGGGTCCCGAACAAATGGGGTGATCAGGGCTGGACCACCGTGTCGCTGGCCGATGTCGACGCCGCTTGCCTGCGCCCCGTGCTCGAGAGCGCGTGGCGCGCCGCGCATCGTGCGCAGGGGTCACGCGGCCGCAACAGGCGCTGAGCCGCCCCCGCAACGAAATTCGCAGGCGGCGAAAAGGGTTCTCACACCCTCCGCCCGACCATCAGCAGGATGCCGCCGATCTGCGGCAGCAGCGCCAGCAGGATCAGGCGGAGCATGATGAAGTCCTCGGCGGAGGGCTTGACCACGCCGCGCGACACCCAGGCCACCAACTTGATCGCGGCCTCGGTTTGCGGATCGGCGGTCTGGCTGACCGTGGACATCGCCGCGTCCAGCGCCAGCCGGCGCTCGGCGACGGCGGCCTCGCGCTCCCGACAGAACTTGCCGACGCCGCCCTTGCACTCGCGGTCGCGCGCGGTCATTGCATCCGCAAGCGCCGTCTGCGCGGCCTGCACCGCGGGCGTGACCCGGGAGGCGCGCGCCAAGGTGACGTCGCTGATGTTGGTCGAGGCGAAGCCGATGCCGGCGGTGACCGCGAACACGAAGGTCATCAGCCACACCGTCCAGCCGGTCAGGGCCGAGGCGCGATGGCGCCCCTGCCACAGCCGCGCGGCGCAGGTCGGCATCACCAGCGCGACGAGGTCGGCGGTCACCCCGACCGCGAGAAACATCCAGCCGGCCGTGCTGTTCGAGCCGAGCGAATGCGCGAACCAGCCGTTCATCGCCATGCCGACCGCGGCGAGCGCCAGCGCGGCCAGTTGCAGCAGGATCGACGAGGCGGTGAGGCGTCCGCGTGCGACCTTGGCCGGAGTAACCGGCGCGGCGGCCGGAACGACCTCGCCCTCGATCACCGCGGGCGTTTCCCGCGGTGTCATTGTCGTCGGCGCGGTTGCTGCGGGGATCGCCGCGGCGGCCGCGCTCGCGGCGGCCTCCGTCCGTGCCGGCTCGGCCGCCGCCCGGCTCTTCGCCGGCTCGTTCACGAACTCCAGGAAGTCCGGCATGATCAGCGTCTCGGAGGCCAGCATCTCGTCGTCGAGCGCCGCCGTCTTGGCCTTCTCCGCCTTGTCGGCTCGGGGACGCGGACGCGGCTTGACCACCTTTGCCCGCTTCGGACGCGGCTTGGCCGTCTTCGGCTGCTGCCAGGGAATGATGGATGCGACTACGGACTCATCAGCCATCGGGGCTGCTCCAATCGGTGGTGATGGGCACGACTCTGCGTTTGCACGCAGCGCGTCTCGCGCCGGCATCGGGTGCACGTTTGATCGGGAATCGAGCAGCGGCCCGCCTCGAGGCGGGCTTTCGTTCTTGCGGCCGGGCTGGCGTCGCGCGAAGAAATCGTTGGCGTCTCACGCGCCCTGATCCGCCGATGATGCGGAGGGCTTGCGGTCACAAGCGCCACGTAATGAGGCGGCGCCCGGAAGGTTCTGGTCCGCGCGGGGCCGGGCCGGTCAGCCGTGCGCCCAACACCCTTGTTCTTAGCCAATGGTTAACACGGATTCGCCGGTTTCGAAACGGTGCCGGGTCCTCGTTCACATATCGGATGATCGCCAACCGAGAACTGCGTCTTTGCAGTCACAACCGCAAGTGACGCCCTTCTTGTTCAATGGACGAACGCTCGGGGCCTCGGCCTCGCGGCGCGCTATGGTAGGACCTCGAATGTGGAGCTCCGTCGTCGTCTCATGCAATGTCCCTGCGGCTCAGGCTTTCCCTACGATCGTTGTTGCGGTCGCTATCTCCAAGGTGATGATCGCCCGCCGACGGCCGAAGCTCTGATGCGCTCGCGCTATACGGCCTATACGCGCGGCGACATCGGCTACATCGAATCGACGCTCGCCGCCGACCGTCGCAGCGCGTTCGATGCCGCCGTGGCGAGAACCTGGGCGACGCGCGCGACATGGCTCGGCCTGCGCATCGTCTCGTCGGTCCGCGGCCAGCCCGGCGACGCCGACGGCGTCGTCAGCTTCGTCGCAACCTATCGCGAGGCCGGCAAGACCATCGAGCACCACGAGGTCTCACAGTTTCGCCGCGACGACGACGGCGCCTGGCGCTTCGTCGAGGGTGACGCGCGAGCCGTCGTCACTCAGCCGAAGCGGGCGGCCGTCACCGCGAAGGTCGGCCGCAATGATCCATGCCCGTGCGGTAGCGGCAAGAAATACAAATTCTGCTGCGGACGGTGAGCGCAGCTGTTGATAGGAGGGGGCGCGACTGCGGGCTCGTCAGGTGCTTCCGTGCCCCGCGAAGGCAGGCGCGCGGGCGCTCAAGCCGTTGGTGCCGGCGCCAACCTGGCAACGACGGTCCAGCGTCACCGGTCTTCCCGCGCCCGCTTAGTTGCGAGCGCGAATGAGATGCAAAGATCGGAGGTATGCGGCGCGAACGATCGCGGCGGCCTCAATGTGGCTGGCCGATGTCTGCTCGTTTCCGTCGCGCGTCAGAGCGGGGGCGCCACGATGCCAACAGAGCGCAGGACTTCTCTGCCGCCGCCTTGACTCCGCCCAACCGGGCTGGCCTAGAAGGACGTAGTTCCTAACAGGGGTGGTATCAGGTGGCGGAGTTGGACGAGCAGGTCCGGCAGGACGAACGCGAGCGGTCGCAGGTTGCCGCAACCCTGTCGCCGGCAACGAAGGCGCTGTCACCGCGCAAGGCAGCCATCCTCGACCATGCCAACGATTTCGCCGATGCGCGCGCCGGCTGGCGCGACAAGGCGGCGTTCTTTCACAGCGAGGACGCGTGCTATCTGCGCTTCCTGATCCCGCCGGGCAGCCGCGTGCTCGAGATCGGCTGCGGCCTCGGCGACACCCTGGCATCGCTCGCGCCGTCCTACGGCGTCGGCATCGACTTCAGCGAAAAGCAGATCAAGATCGCCCGCAGCCGGCATCCTGAGCTGACCTTCATTCTGGGCGACGCGGAGGATCCGGCCACGCTCGCCGCCGCCAGCGGCCCGTTCGATGTCATTCTGGTGCTCGACACCATCGGTTCGCTCGACGACTGCCAGCAGTTCATCGAGCAGTTGCACCCCTTGTGCACGCGCGAGACGCGCCTCGTCATCGGCTACTTCTCGCACCTCTGGTATCCGCTGCTGAAGGCTGCGGAGGCACTGGGCCTGCGGATGCCGCAGCCGGAGCAGAACGTGCTGTCGCCGGCCGACCTGCGCAATCTCGCGCAGCTTGCCGATTTCGATCCGGTGAAATCCGAGCAGCGCGTGCTGTCGCCGCTGCGGCTCTACGGCCTCGGCCGTTTCGCCAACCGCTTCCTCAGCGTGCTCCCGATTCTACGCGCCTTGTCGCTGCGGCACTATCTGGTGTCGCGCTCGCTCCGCTGCGTGAGCGACGACGTCCGCTCGGCGACCGTCGTGATCCCCGCGCGCAACGAGCGCGGCAACATCGAGCCCGCGGTGCGGCGCATCGCCGCGTTCTGCCCGGACATCGAGATCATCTTCATCGAGGGCCACAGCAGGGACGGCACCTATGAGGAGATGGAGCGGGTGCGCCAGGCGTTCCCGGACCACGACATCAAGCTGATGCGGCAGCCCGGCAAGGGCAAGGCCGACGCGGTGTTCACGGCCTTCGACGCGGCACGCGGCGACGTGCTGATGATTCTGGACGCCGACCTCACCATGCCGCCGGAGCAGTTGCCGAAGTTCTTCGAGGCGCTGCGCTCGGGCAAGGGCGAGTTCATCAACGGCTCGCGCCTGGTCTATCCGATGGACGAGGGCGCGATGCGCTTCCTCAACCTGATCGCCAACAAGACCTTCTCCTATCTGTTCTCGTGGCTCTTGAACCAGCGCTACACCGATACGCTCTGCGGCACCAAGGTGCTCCGCCGCAGCGACTATGTCAGGCTCAAGGCCGGCAAGGCCTATTTCGGCGATTTCGATCCGTTCGGCGATTTCGACCTGATCTTCGGCGCCTCCAAGCTGAACCTGAAATCGATCGACCTGCCGATCCGCTACGCCGCGCGCAGCTATGGCGAGACCCAGATCTCCCGCTTCCGCCACGGCTGGATGCTGCTCAAGATGGTCGTGTTCGCGTTCTTCAAGATCAAGGCGATCTGAGGATGACGGGAGTTCGCGGTGTCCAGCCTCAGAGGAGGCTGCGCCGATCGTTCGCCAATCGACCTACGTCGTCAAGGCCGGGCTTGACCCAGCCTTCCACGCCTTCGTTCGCCGAGGAAGGACGACGTGGATGCGCGGGACAAGCCCGCGCATGACGAAGAAAACGATTACGAAAACATCGAATCCGCCTCGTGACGCCTTCGATCGCCTGACGCGCTTCGGCTGGCACGGCGGCGTCGCGGTCGCGCTGCTGCTGTCGCTCGTGTCGTTCCTGGCCGTCGGCTATTTCACCGTCTATTGGCGCAATGCCGACATGGACTTCATGGTGATCTACAACGCGCTCGCCATCAACGATGGCGGCGCGCAGGCCTTCTTCGATCACCCGGCCTATCTCACCATCCTGTCGGTCGAGACCTGGTTCGCGTTGCTGCATCGGCTCGGCCTGCTCGACGCCTGGACATTGTCGGCGATCCCCGCCGATCACGCTGCCTTCGATGTCGCGATGACCGGCGCCGTCCATGCCGGACGCGTCGCCGCGCTGCTGACGGCGGCGGGCCTCATCCTGGCCTTTGCCTGGCTGGCGCGCCGGCTGGTGTCCGATTGGCGCATCGCCATGCTCGCCGTCACGGCCTTCGTATTTTCCGGCGGCGTGCAGATGCATCTGCGCATCCTGCGCAGCGAGATGATGGCGGCGTCGTTCTGCATTCTCGCGCTGATGATCCTGATCGTGGCGGCGCGCCGCGCCAGCCTCGCGCGTCCGCTTGCGATCGGGCTCGCCGCCACGCTCTGCACGCTCGGTCTGGAGAACAAGGTCCATGCGATCCTGTTGATCGCCGCGATCCCCGTGCTGGTGCTGCCGTTCGGCACGGCGACGAGCCGAAGCGTTGCGTTCTGGCAATCGCCGCGCGCCTGGGCGGCCGTGCTGGTCGCCGGGATCGCTGCGCTGCTCGCCATGAGCGCTGCCTGGCCCCTGATCGTCGCCGGCTTCGATCCTGTCAACGCAACGGCTGCCGGCCTCAAACCCATGCTGTTGGGCCGCTTCGGCGTCTATCAGCTCGCGCTGCTCGGCCTGATCGCGGCCTGCATGGTCGTCTTCGCGTGGCTGTGGCGCGTGAGCGCGGCCGAAACTGTTGCGGCGCTACTGGCGATGGTCGCCGGCGCCGCGATCGGCCTGCTCGCGCTGGATCTGAGCTACGACGTCAACGATGTCGTCGTCGTGCTCAATCCGCTGGAGAAGATGATCACCTTTGTCGACGCGCCAGATGCCGCCGGTAGCCTGAGCGGTGCGATCGGGCTGTTGTTGTCCGGGCTGTTCGGGGTCATCAGGCGCTACACCTTCGTGCTGCAAACATCGGCGCGGCCCACGGTGTTCATGACCTGGCTGATCATCCCCGGCATCGTCATGGCCTGGCGCCGCGGTGAGCGGCAGGCGGCCATCCAAGCCGTCCTCCTGATGCTGGCGGCCATCGGCATCGACACGCTCGGCGTCCGCCGCGGGCTGAAGGTCGAGTACTTCGTCTTCACCGATCCCCTGATCATCATTGCCGGCATGGTCCTGCTCGATCATCTGGCGGACCTGCGCTTCTCCCGCTTCGCCTATCCGATCGGCGCGGCGCTGCTCGCGCTCCATGTCGGCATCAGCCAGGCCGAGCCGGTCAAGATGGCGCTCAAGCGCAGGGGGCCTGAGGAGGTCTGCGCGTGGAGCGGCCACTACATGCCACGGATGGCGCTGCCCTGGTGCGCGCCGCCGAACAGCCCGCCGAGGACGTGACGGCCGACGCTCAGGAGCGTCAAGACAATCCTGATCGCACCCTGCGGCGTGGCTTGACCGGCGCAAAGATCGCCGCGAGATCCGCGCCGTCGGGCGCCGGGCACTCGTCGAGCCGCAGCCGGCCCTCGACATGCAGGAAGTGCTCGCGCGACACCGCGATCGCGCGCATCAGGTCGCGGTCGCGTAGCGCCGCGACGATCGCGCCGTGCTCGTCGACCGCGCAGATCGACTGCGCCGCCGGCTCGTACACCGACACCATCACCGAGGAGCGGCTGAGCAGGTCGCCGAGCATGCGCGACAATTCCGGATTGCCGAGCGCGTCGACCAGGTGGACATGAAAGGCGCCGGACAGCCGCACCGAGGTCGCGCGATCGCCGCGCCGCGCCGCCGCGCGCTCCTCCTCCAGATGCGCGTCGAGCCGGGCGAGCAAACCATCGTCGACCCGCAGCACCAGCTGGCTGAGCACGCCGGCCTCGAGCACGCGATGCGCCTCATAGACCCGTCTGATATCATCAAGCGTCGGCCGCGGCACCCGCGCGCCGCGGTTCGGAATCATCTCCAGCCGCCGCTCGGCGCCGAGCCGGTGCAGCACCTTGCGGATGCGCTCGCGCGACACGCCGAAGACCGCGGCCAGCGGCGTCTCGGCGAGCTTGGTGCCGGCCTTGAGCTTGCCTTCCAGCAGCGCGCGCAGAATGGCCTGATACACCGCCTCGTCCTCGGCGGGATTGGCCTTCCCGATTCGCTGCGCTCGCATCGCCATGCTCCGTAGCTAGGCCCAAAGCCGCGGCAGGTCACCTCCAAAAAATGTGCACATTATGCTCGCGGCCGGGGAGGAGGCCGGTCGAGAAGCGGATCGAGGAAGAGCTCAGAGCAATGATCTCGTTGATGAATCCAAAAATGTGCACATTTGGCACGGCGCTTGCTGATCCTGGTGACACGTCACGCGACAGCTCACACGGGATCCTCTCATGCACCCCTTCTCCCGCCGCAGCCTCCTGAAAACCGGTGCGGCCTTCGCCGCCACCCTTGCCGCGCCCGCGCTGGTGCGCGCCGCCCCCAAAGAGATCGTGATCGGCGGCCCCGCCGGTGCCGCCAAATATTTCAACGCCGATCTGTTTCCGGTGCTGGAGAAGAAGCTCGACTGCAAGGTGCTCTACGAGGGGACGAACTCGCTGACCAATCTGCAGAAGATGCAGGCCGACAAGGCCAGCCCGAAGATCTCCGTCGTGATCATGGACGACCCGGTGATGCTGCCGGCCGCGGCCGAAGGGCTGATCACCAGGATGTCGTCGGCGGCGATTCCCAATCTCGGCAAGCTCGTCGACGACGCGGTGCACCAGGACGGCATGTGGGCCAACTACCAGAAGCCGTGGGTCGGCATCGCCTATTCCACCAGGCGCATGAAGACGGCACCTGGCAGCTGGGCCGAGCTGTGGGATGCGAAATACGACTCCAAGATCGTCGTGCCGTCGTTGTCCAACACCGAAGGATTCTGGACGCTGCTCGCCGCCGCGCATCTCGAGACCGGCAAGCCCTACAAGGAAGCGCAATACGAGATCGATGCCGGATTCAAGAAGATCAAGAGCCTGAAGGCCAATCTTCTGAACGTCTATACCAATGCGCCGCAGGCCATCAATCTGCTGGAGCAGGGCGAGGCCTGGATGATCGGCGGCCAGTTCTCGGCCTACACCTTGATCCGCAAGGCCGACGGCTCGCCGGTCGATCTCGCGATCCCCAGGGATGGCGGCTTCTCGATGCCGTCGGGCATCGCCAAGGTGAGCGGCGCGCCGGCCGGCGATCTCGCCGACGCCGTGATCGACTTCTATCTCAGCCCGGAGGCGCAGAGCATTCTCGCCAAGACGGCCTTCATCGCGCCGACCAATCAGGCCACGCCGTTGCCGGCCGGCTATCCCGATCCCGCGACATTGTTCGCGCCCGACTGGGCCTTCATCGCCAAGAACCGCGCCGGCTGGGTCGACCGCTGGAGCAAGGAGATGACATGACCGCCGCGCCGCATCTCGTCATCAGCGGGGTCTCGAAGCGGTTTGGCGCGGCGACCGTGCTCGATCGCGTCGATCTCACGATCCGACGCGGCGAGCTGGTCACCCTGCTCGGCCCGTCCGGCTGCGGCAAGACCACCTTGCTGCGTGCCATCGCCGGCCTGGCGCCACCGGACAGCGGCACGATTTCGCTCGCCGGGCGCGACGTCACCCATGTGCCGCCGCATCGACGCAATGTCGGCGTCGTGTTCCAGAGCTACGCGTTGTTCCCGCATCTCACCGTCGCCGGCAACGTTGCTTTCGGCCTGAAGGTGCGCGGCACGCCGAAGGCCGAGATCGATCGCGCGGTGGAGCGCGCGCTTTCGCTGGTCAAGCTTGGCCATCTCGGCGGCCGCCGCATCTCGGCGCTGTCGGGCGGCCAGCAGCAGCGCGTGGCGCTGGCGCGCGCGATCGCGGTCGAGCCGGACGTGCTGCTGTTCGACGAGGCGCTGTCGGCGCTCGATCGCAAGCTGCGCGAGGAGATGCAGGTCGAGCTGCGCCGTCTGCTGCAGGAGGTCAAGGCGACCGCGATCTTCGTCACCCACGACCAGGACGAGGCGCTGACCATGTCGGACCGCGTCGCGGTCGTGAACAGAGGCCGCATCGAGCAGTTCGCCGAGCCGCGCGAGCTCTATGCCCGGCCTGCGAGTTTGTTCGCGCTCAACTTCGTCGGACTGTCGACGCGCATCGCGGGCCAGGTGGTCGGCGCGCATGACGGCACGGTGGACGTCGTGACGCCGGTCGGCCGTCTGTCGGCGCGCGGCGCGTTTCAGCCCGGCGCCTCGGTGATCGTGGCGACGCGGCCGGAGCAATTGCGTCTCGGCGCCGGAGACGGTGCCAACTCCGCGGCCGGACGGGTGCGCTCCGTCGTGTTTCAGGGCTCGCGGACTCTCGTGGATGTCGATGCCGGCGCCGGCGCGAGCCTGCTCGCCGAGCTGTCGGGGCGCGAGGCCGAGCTGCCGCGCGTGCACGACGAGGTCCGCTTCGCATGGCCGGTGACCGAAACCTTCGCCTTCGCCGCCGAGGCCTCGCCATGACCGACGCCGCGTTGCCCGCACCGATGATCAAGCCAGCGCCGGATCGCGAGCGGCTTGCCGCGGTCGGCTTCGTCGCGCCCGCGGCGCTGATCATCGCGCTGGTGTTCGTGCTGCCGCTGGCGCTGCTGCTCGGCGTCAGCGTGCTCGACGCCAAGGGCGGCGTCACATCGGCGCACTACGTCCGGCTGCTCGGCACGCCTTATTATCTTGGCGTCATCTGGAATTCGCTGCGGCTCGGCCTGCTGACGACGCTGATCGCCTTCCTCGTCTCCTACCCGGCCGCGTTTGCACTGGCCCGCGCCCGCGGCGCGCTGCGCTCGATCCTGCTCGCCACGCTGTTCCTGCCGCTGGCGGCTTGCGTCATCGTCAAGGCCTTTGCCTGGACCATCCTGCTACGCAGCGACGGCCTCATCAACGAAACGCTGATCGCGCTCCACATCATCGAGGATCCGATTCGCATGATCTTCACCCAGACGGCGCTGATCGTGGGCGCGGTCAACATCTTCCCGCCATTCATGGTGCTGCCGATCTACGCCGTGGTGGCGCAGCTCGATGGCCGCTGTGCCGAGGCAGCGGCGACGCTCGGCGCTTCTCCGCTCGTGGTGTTCTTTCGCGTCATCCTGCCGCTGACCTTGCCCGGCATCGTCGCTGGGGTCGCGCTGGTGTTCTCGCTGTCGGTGTCGGCCTATGTGGTGCCGACGCTGTTGATCGGCGAGAAATACCCGACGCTCGCGACCACGATCGCCAAGGCGTATTTGCTGGCGCGCGAGCCCGGTTTCGGCGCCGCCGCCGGCGTCGTGCTGCTCGCGATTGCCGTCATCGTCGTCGCGCTCAGCGCACGGCTGTCGCGGGAGCCGAAATGATGACGCGCATCGCCATCATCATCTGCTGGCTGCTCGCGATCGGCCTGGCGCTGTTCCTGCTGCTGCCGCTCGTCGTCATCGCCGCCGCGTCGTTCTCGCCGACCCCGGTGTTCGATCTGCCGCTGACGGGCGCATCGCTGCGCTGGTATGGCCGCATCGGCCGGCTCGACGGCTTCTGGCCGTCGTTGTTGCTGTCGCTGCAGATCGCGCTGCTGTCGACGGCGCTGTCGCTGGTCGCTGGCACGCTCGCCGCGATCGCCATCGCCCGTGGCAAATTGCCAGGTGCCACCGCCGTCGGGACGCTGCTGGTGTCGCCGCTGATGATGCCCGGCCTGGTGCTTGGCATCGCGCTGCTGCAATATTTCCGCGTGATCGGCTTCACCCCGACCTGGAGCGCGCTGCTGGTGGCGCATCTCGTGGTGACCTTGCCTTACGTCGCGCGCACCATGATCGCCGGCCTGTCGCGCTTCGACTTCACCCTGATCGAGGCCGCGCGCACGCTCGGCTGTACCTATGCCGGCAGCATCCTGCGCGTGATGGTGCCGGCGCTGGCGCCGTCGTTCCTGATCGCCGGCCTGTTCAGCCTGTTGGCCTCGTTCGACAACTATCCCGTCTCGATCTTTCTCACCGACGTGCGCTCGAAAACGCTGCCGATCCGCATGCTGCAATATATCGAGGAGGCGCCCGATCCGACGCTCGCGGCGCTGTCCACCCTCATTCTCGCCGGCACCCTGGTGCTGCTGCTGATCAGCGACCGCCTGGTCGGCCTGCACCGCATGGCTGGAACCGCGGATTGACACGATGACCCCACAGCCTGTTTTCCGCCGCGATCTCACCGGTTATGCCGGCAGGCCGCCGCATCCGCGCTGGCCCGACGACGCACGCGTCGCGGTGTCGCTGGTGGTGAATTTCGAGGAGGGCTCGGAATTCTCGGTGTCCGACGGCGATCCGAGCAACGAGGCGATCTACGAGGTCGTGCATCGGCTGGACGGCCCCGACCCCTGTATCGACAGCCATTTCGAATACGGCACGCGCGCGGCATGGTGGCGCATCATGGACTTGTTCGACGCCCACGGCGTCAAGGTCACCGTCAGCGCCTGCGGCCGCGCGGTCGAGCGCTCGCCGGAGCTGGCGCGCGACGCGGTGGCGCGCGGTCACGAGGTGTCGGCGCATGGCTGGCGCTGGCAGAGCCATGCCGGGATGGGCGAGACCGAGGAGCGCCGCGTGATCGCGCGCACGGTTGAGACGATCCAGCGCGTCACCGGCCAGCATCCGCTCGGCTGGCATACGCGCTCGGCGGCGTCCGCGAACACGCGGCGGCTGCTGGTCGAGCAGGGCGGCTTCCTCTACGACAGCGACGCCTACAATGACGACCTGCCGTACTATGTCGCCGTCGCCGGCCGGGCGCATCTGGTGCTGCCCTACGCCTTCGACAGCAACGACATGCAGTTCTTCAACGGCTCGCGCTTCCGCGGCGCCGACTTCGCCGACTACGTCATCGACGCCTTCGACTGGCTCGCCCGCGAGGGCGAGACGGCGCCGAAGATGCTCTCGATCGGGCTTCATTTGCGCATGATCGGCCGCCCCGGCCGGATCGGCGCGCTCGACCGCATCCTGTCCCACGTCACCGGCAGCGGCGTGGCCTGGATCGCGCCGCGCGCCGACATCGCCCGGCACTGGCTGGCGACCGTGCCGCCACCCGGCACGACCTGACGGACCTTGGCCTGGTGACGGACTGGCGCGGCCCGGCCTGGCCGCCTACATCATGCGCCATGATCGATCCTCTCGCGCTAAAATCCTTCATCGACAGCCACCACCGGATCGTCGTGCTCACCGGCGCCGGCTGCAGCACAAATTCCGGCATTCCCGATTATCGCGACAATGACGGGCAGTGGAAGCGCACGCCGCCGGTGACCTATCAGGCCTTCATGGGCAGTGAGGAGACGCGCCGGCGCTACTGGGCGCGCAGCATGGTCGGCTGGCGGCGCTTCGGCCGCGCCCAGCCGAACGGCGCGCACCATGCGCTGGCGCGGCTGGAGGCGCAGGGCCGCTGCTCGCTGCTGGTGACGCAGAACGTCGACCGGCTGCACCAAGCCGCGGGCACCAGCAATGTTATCGACCTGCACGGCCGGCTCGATCGCGTCCGCTGCATGGGCTGCGGCGCGACGCTGTCGCGGGCCGCATTTCAGGACGAGCTGGCGAACGCCAATCCGCGCTGGCTGGCGCATGATGCCGCCGATGCGCCCGATGGCGACGCCGATCTCGACGGTGTCGATTTCGCTGAGTTCACCGTTCCGGCCTGTCACGCCTGCGGCGGCGTCCTCAAGTCCGACGTCGTATTCTTCGGCGAGACCGTGCCGCGCGAGGTCGTCGCCACGGCGCGCGACCATGTCGATCAGGCCGACGCGATGCTCGTGGTCGGCACGTCGCTGATGGTCTATTCCGGCTTCCGCTTCGTCCGCGCCGCCGCCGACCGCGCCATCCCGATCGCCGCCGTCAATCTCGGCCGCACCCGCGCGGATGAGCTGTTGTCGCTGAAGGTCGAGGCGCCGTGTGATGCGGCGCTGGCGTTCCTGCTCGAGGGATAGGGTAGGCGGTCCCCTCTCCGCCGTCATGGCCGGGCTTGACCCGGCCATCCAGCTTTTTAGTCTCTGTAGAGATGGATGCCCGGGTCAAGCCCGGGCATGACGAGAAATCAAGTCCAGGGGCTGCCTCACCGCGACTGCGGCTTCTCGCGGTTCTCGATGCGGTCCTTGTTGTTGACCTGCTCGTTCTCCGGCTTGCCGACCTCGACGGTCTTGCCGGCCTGGTTGCCTGGATTGTAGTGGAACTTGCCTTCGCGATGCTCGCCCGGCTGCTTCCGATCGGGATTGACATTGTCGGCCATGGAACTCTCCTGTCGCTGTGCCGGACAACGTCGCGGGCGTGATGCTTGTTCCGCGGCTGAGCGCCGCGGCCCCGTCCATGCGGCATCATCTCTCTCTGTGCGGACCGTCACGGAAGCAGCGCGCCCTGACCGTCATGATCCTCGCATGGGCTGCAGGGGCAGCCTCAAGCAACGAGGGACAAGGTCATGACGTCCAGCATTCGTCTTTTCGCCGCCGCCGCCATCGTCGCGGGCGCGAGCCTGCTCGCGTCAGCATCGACATCGCCGGCGTCTGCCGGCTGGGAATGGCTCGGCAACAAGAACTACGTCAACTGCCTGCAGCTGTTTGCGAGCGGCAACTTCCTGATCCCGGCAAACGCCACCCCGGCCCAGCGTGCGGCGAAGCACGAAGCCGGCCGCCGCTACTGCAATCGCCAGTACTACGGCCACGATTGAGGATGACAGCTGCAGGCACGATCGAGGCCGCGCCGCCTCGATCGTCGCGGCCTGCTGCCTCACGCCCCCGTCACGCGCCAGATGCAGTTGCCGACGTCGTCGGCCACCAGCAGCGAGCCGTCCGGGCCGATGACGACGCCGACCGGGCGGCCATAGGAGAAGCTCTCGTCCGGCGCCAGGAAGCCGGAGAGAATGTCGCGCGCCGGACCCGACGGCTTGCCGTTCTCGAACGGAATGAACACGACCTTGTAGCCGGACAGCTTGCTGCGATTCCACGAGCCGTGCTGGCCGATCACCATGCCCTCGGGGAAGCCGGGCAAGGTGCCCGCCGGAAGCCAGCACAGGCCGAGCGAGGCGGTGTGGCCGCCGAGCGCGTAGTCCGGCGTCAGCGCGGTCGCGACCAAAGCGGGGTCCTGCGGCACGCGGTCGTCGACCGTCTTGCCCCAGTAGCAATAGGGCCAGCCATAGAAGCCGCCCTCGCGCACCGAGGTCAGATAGTCCGGCGGCGTCTCGTCGCCGAGCCCGTCGCGCTCGTTGACGACGGTCCACAGCACCTTCGTCGACGGCTCGAACGCCAGCCCGACCGTATTGCGCAGGCCACCTGCGAAGATGCGGCTCGCGCCGCTCGCGATGTCCAGCTCATAGATGCAGGCGCGGCCCTGTTCGACCTCGAAGCCCAGTTCGGCGATGTTGGTGAGCGAGCCGACACCGGCATAGAGCTTGGTGCCGTCGGGGCTGACCAAAAGACTGCGCGTCCAATGGCCGCCGGGCTTGAACGTGGTGAGGCGCTTGCCCTGCGCCGTGATGCGCTCCGCGCCCGCGGCATAGGGGAAGGCGACGATGCCGTCGGTGTTGCCGATATAGAAGGTGTTGCCGACCAGCGCCATGCCGAACGGCTGGCTGAGATTTTCCATGAAGGCATTGCTGATCTCGGCGGTGCCGTCGCCATCGGCATCGACCAGCCGGGTGATGCGGTTGGCGCTGACGCCGAGCGCTGCGGCGCGGCGCATCGTCGCCTGCATCGCATAGCCGAACATGTTGCGCACCGGGCTCGGAATCTGGGTGGCCTCGGCGATCAGCACCGATCTGTCCGGCATCACATAGATCCACCGCGGATGATCGAGCCCGGTGGCAAACGCATTCACCTTCAGCCCCGCCGCCGCCACCGGCTTCTCGCCGTCGCGCCAGCCCCGCGCCGTCGGCATCTTCAAGGTCGGCAGCAGGCCCTGCGGCTTCGCCAGGGGAATCTGCGGCTGCGCGCCCCAGGCCGGCTGCGGCGTCTCCCCCTGCAGCTTGCGCCACTGCAGCGCCGCATTGCCAACCAGCGCGACACCGCGCGCAACGATGGAGGAGAGGGTCATGAAACGTCCTGTGGGATGAGACAGAGGCAGGGTGTGATGGTCGAGATCCATAATACATCTCGCCGACGCGGCGGATGTGACGATTCTGCGGAGCGGGCGCGGTTGGCCTGCGTGCCCTGCATGCGCGGCGCTCCCCGCATGGCTCAGGGCGCGCCGTCTGCATCGCTCCAGGGGTTGAGGAGCGCGACGCCGGTGGCGACGAAATCGGCAGTGTTGCGGGTGACGACGGTCAGCCCGTGGACCAGCGCCGTCGCGGCGATCAGCGCGTCGCGCTCGGGCCGCGGGTCGGGCACATGCAGGCGCGCGCAGTGCTGCGCCACCGCGGTGTCGATGGCGAGAATACGGCCGTCGAAATGCGTCAGGATATGCTGGTCTATCCAGGCCCGCAGTGCAGCTCCCTGGGTCGGGTCTCTGCGCGCAACGCGCTGCGCGCCCAACTCGATCTCGAGGATCGAGATCGCCGAGAGGAAAACGCTCGCGGCGGGCCGCGCTGCGGCCCAGGCGACGACGTTGCGGTTCGCCTTGTCGCGGCGCCTGAGCTCGGAGACGACGTTGGTGTCGAGCAGGAACATCAGTCGAGGTCGGCGGGCCGGCCGATCGGCCCGGCGATGCGCGGCGGCTCGAAATCGAAATCGGTCCCCGGCTGCGCCAGCGCGTCGGCGAGGCTCATGCCGCCGCCGGCCAGGCGGAGATAGTCTTCGATGGTCAGCAGCACATGCGCCGGCCGCCCGCGGTCGGTGATGAACACCGGCCCGTTGGCCGCTTCTTTCTTAGCGCGGCCAGTGTCCTGGTTGAACTCGCGGCTGGTCAGCGTGGTCATGGCCGGCCTCTGCGGATTGGTCGTGGTTGCACGGAACCAAGATATATGTAGAGATGTTGCTACATGCAAGTGGGGTGAGCGTGAATGGTGAAAGCCCTGTTGCTCCCGCTGTCCACCGCCCGTCGCATCGGGACTTGCACGTTCCCCTCAAATCATCGACCACCGAATCCTCCGGGCTGCTGAGCCCTCCTCCAGCAAATCAACGGACGACATGGCGCGAACTCCCTCCAAGAAAAAGAGCTCGGCGGAGCAGGCCCATCAGGCCAGCGACGGCGTGGCCTTCGAGGCCAAGCTGTGGGCCGCAGCGGATGCGCTGCGCAACAACATGGATGCGGCCGAGTACAAGCACGTCGTGCTCGGGCTGATCTTCCTCAAATACATCTCCGACGCGTTCGAGGCCAAGCATGCCGAGCTGGAGGCCCAGCGCACGGATGGCGCCGACCCGGAGGACCCCGACGAGTACCGCGCCGAGAACATCTTCTGGGTGCCGCCGGAGGCGCGCTGGAGCTACCTGAAGGGCATGGCGCCGCAGCCGACCATCGGCCAACTGGTCGACGATGCCATGACCGCGACCGAACGTGACAATCCCATACTCAGGGGCGTGCTGCCGAAGGACTTTGCTCGCCCCGGCCTCGACAAGCAGCGGCTCGGCCAGATCATCAATCTCGTCTCCGACATCGCGCTCGGTGCTCCCGCGGATCGCGCCAAGGATACGCTCGGCCGCGTCTACGAATATTTCCTGTCACGCTTCGCCAGCGCCGAGGGCAAGAGCGGCGGCCAGTTCTACACGCCGTCCCATGTCGTCCGCGTGCTGGTCGAGATGCTCGCCCCCTACAAGGGCCGGGTCTACGATCCCTGCTGCGGCTCCGGCGGCATGTTCGTACAGAGCGAGAACTTCATCCACGCCCATGCCAGCGGCAACGGCAATGGCGGCAAGGCGCGGCACGACATCTCGATCTGGGGCCAGGAGTCGAACTACACGACCTGGCGGCTCGCCAAGATGAACCTCGCCATCCGCGGCATCGAGGCTCATATCGCCCATGGCGACACCTTCCACAATGACGGCCACCCGGACCTCAAAGCCGACTATGTGTTGGCCAACCCGCCGTTCAACGATTCCGACTGGCGCGGCGACCTGCTGAAGGACGACAAGCGCTGGGTCTATGGCGTGCCGCCGGCGGGCAACGCCAATTTCGCCTGGGTCGAGCACTTCATCCATCACCTCGCGCCGACGGGCCTCGCCGGCTTCGTGCTTGCCAACGGCTCGATGTCGTCGAACCAGTCCGGCGAGGGCGAGATCAGGAAGGCCATCGTCGAGGCCGACCTCGTCGACTGCATGGTGGCGCTGCCGGGGCAGTTGTTCTACTCGACGCAGATTCCGGTGTGCCTCTGGTTCCTGGCGCGCAGCAAGAGCAATGGTCGCTTCCGCGACCGCCGCGGGGAGACGCTGTTCATCGACGCGCGCAAGATGGGCACGATGGTGGATCGTGTCAGGCGCGAATTGACGGATGCAGATATCGCCAGGATCGCGGGCACCTATCACGCTTGGCGTGGCGACAAGGATGCCGGGACGTATGAGGACGCTCCGGGATTCTGTAAGTCGGCCAAGCTGGAGGACATCGCAAAGCACGGCCATGTACTGACGCCGGGGCGTTATGTCGGTGCTGCCGAAGCTGAGGAGGACGATGAGCCGTTCGAGCAGAAGATTGCGAGGCTGGCGACGACGTTGCGAGATCAGCAGGCGGAGGCACTGAAGCTGGATGCGGCGATCACGGCCAACCTGAGGGAGCTTGGCTTCGGTGGCTGACGACAGAGAGACGCAAACAGGCGGTCGCCCAGCAAGTACAGGCGTAATCCCGGGCAGCTTTGCACTGTCTGTTGGTAAGCCGGACAAGCGCGCTCCGCGAGGATGGCACTGGACGGCTCTTTGCGACGTTGCTCGCCTGGAGTCAGGACATACGCCGAGTAGGCGTCACCCGGAGTATTGGGGTGGAGACGTGCCGTGGATCGGAATTAAGGACGCGACCGCAAATCACGGAAGGATGATCGCTGACACCTATCAGCACACTAATGAGCTTGGAATCGCTAATTCTTCGGCGCGAATACTGCCTGCGAATACGGTTTGTCTCTCTCGAACGGCGTCTGTCGGGTACGTTGTTGTTATGGGGAAGCCCATGGCGACCAGTCAGGATTTTGTCAATTGGGTTTGTTCGGATGCTATCGACTTCAATTTTCTGAAGTATGTGCTGCTCGCTGAGCATAAGACTTTTCTGCGCTTTGCAAGTGGTACAACGCATCAGACCATCTACTTCCCCGAGGTTAAGGCCTTTCACGTCTGCCTGCCTCCCAAGGATGAGCAGCGGGCCATTACACACATCCTCGGCGCACTCGACGACAAGATCGAGCTGAACCGGCGCATGAACGAGACGCTGGAGGAGATGGCGCGGGCGCTGTTCAAGTCGTGGTTCGTGGATTTCGATCCGGTGCGGGCGAAGGCGGAGGGAGGCAACCCTCAAGTTCCTGCCGAAGTAGCTACACTGTTTCCGAGCACTTTTCAGGATAGCCAGGGCGAAAGCATTCCTAATAGGTGGAGGTATAGTTCTCTGGGAGAGGAGGTTAGTCGCTTCGGAGGTTCGATCCAAACCGGGCCTTTCGGTAGTCAGCTTCATGCGTCGGATTACGTAGATTCTGGAGTCCCGGTCATCATGCCGCAGGATTTGGCTCGCAGGCGCGTAACCACAGAGAAGATTGCGCGGACGAGCGAGGCGAACGTCGAGCGTCTTTCGCGCCATCGCGTACAGCCGAGCGATATTATCTACAGTCGTCGGGGAAACGTCGAGCTGCACGCGTTGATTGGTAAACGGGAGGCGGGTTGGCTCTGTGGCACCGGCTGCCTCTTAGTTCGACTTGGCACGAAATTCCCGTCGCCCTTGTTTGCCTCGTTTGCTTTGGATCGCCCTGAGTGTCGTGCCTGGATTGTGCAGCACGCCGTTGGAGCCACGATGCCCAACTTGAATACGGGCATCTTGAACCGCGTCCCGCTTCTGATGCCCGATGACGCAATTCTTGTAGCTTTCGAGGGCTTCCTGCGGCCTCTTGCGCAACGGATCGTAGCGAATGAAGATCAGATTGCTGTGCTGTCTTCCCTCCGCGACGCTCTCCTCCCGAAGTTGATCTCCGGCGAGTGGCGGGTAAAGGCCGCTGAGAAAATGGCGGAGGCCGTGGCATAAGGTCAGTCCCCCGTGCCAATCGTCGGACGGCAGTTGTCAAGGAATCCTTGACAACTCAATCTAGGCGTCGCGGCGCTGAAGTGCGAACTTGTAAGCATCGCTTACAAGTTCGATGCCGATGATGAGACGCCGGCGTCTCCACGGGCGTCATGGCCGGGCTTGTCCCGGCCATCCACGTCGTGCGACATCCTGGGAGGGGCGTGGATGCCCGGGACAAGCCCGGGCATGACGAGCCGGGGTTTGGCTGATGCCATCGTTCCCATCTGCCGGGGCTTCCGCCATGGCGGGGCAACCAGGCGCCGCGGCCGTTAGCGTGCGACAAGCTCAGGCTGCAATTCTCGTCGCGACTGAGCGGCAAGTGTGAAACACTGCGAGTCGACGATGGGCCGAGCGGCGCCACCCCCCGCTCCGCTGTGGCCGGCCCGCATCATGAGGTTGGAGACACCCCGCCGGAATGTCCAGCGCCTTCACCGAGTCGATCGTCGAGGAGGCCGCGCTCGATTGGCTCGGGGGGCTCGGCTATGCCGTCCTGCACGGGCCGGAGATCGCGGCCGGCCAGCCCGACGCCGAACGCAGCGATCCCAACTATCGCGACGTGGTGCTCGATGGCCGGCTGCGGGCGGCGCTTGCGCGGCTCAATCCGGAGCTGCCACACGAGGCGCTGGAAGACGCGCACCGTAAGCTGACCCGGCTCGATGCGCCGTCGCTGGTCGAGCGCAATCGCGCGGTGCATCGCTTGCTGGTCGATGGCGTCACGGTCGAATTCCGCCGCACGGACGGCTCGATCGCCGGCGCGCAGGCGCGGCTGATCGATTTCGACGACACCAGCCGGAACGACTGGCTCGCCGTCAACCAGTTCACGGTGGCCGAGGGGCAGCATCTGCGCCGGCCTGATATCGTGCTGTTCGTCAACGGCCTGCCGCTAGGGGTCATCGAGCTGAAGAACGCGGCCGACGAGGACGCCGACATCTGGGCCGCGTTCAACCAGCTTCGCACCTATCAGGCGCAGATCCCGTCGCTGTTCGCGACCAATGTCGCGCTGGTGGCCTCCGACGGCGCGCATGCGCGGATCGGCGCGCTCGGGGCCGATCGCGAATGGTTCAAGCCCTGGCGCACCATCAATGGGCGGGACGAGCCAAAGGGCCTCGCCGAGCTGCAGGTGGTTCTGGAGGGCGTCTTCGAGCAGCGGCGCTTTCTCGACCTGATCCGCTATTTCATCGTGTTCGAGGCGCCCGAGCGCGGCGGCCTGATCAAGAAGATGGCCGGCTATCACCAGTTCCACGCCGTCAACGTGGCCCTGGAAGAAACCTTGCGGGCGGCGATCCCGAAGCAGGGCTGGTCGCCCGCGCTGGGCACATTGGAGCCGGGAGGCCGGTTCGAGTCTGGGCCAATGGCCGGCGGCGAGGAGGGCGACCGGCGCGTCGGCGTGGTCTGGCACACCCAGGGCTCCGGCAAGAGCCTGACCATGGCGTTCTACGCCGGCCGTGTCATCCTGGCGCCTGAGATGGAGAACCCGACCATCGTCGTGCTGACCGACCGCAACGATCTCGACGATCAGCTGTTCGGCACTTTCGCCCGCTGTCGCGAGCTGCTGCGGCAGCCGCCGGTGCAGGCGGCCGATCGCGCCGAGCTGCGCAGCCTCTTGTCAGTGGCAGGCGGCGGCGTCGTGTTCACGACCATCCAGAAGTTCTTTCCGGAGGAACGTGGCGACCGCCATCCCATCCTATCCGAGCGGCGCAACGTCGTCGTCATCGCCGACGAGGCGCATCGCAGCCAGTATGATTTCATCGACGGTTTTGCGCGCCACATGCGCGATGCGCTGCCGCACGCCTCCTTCATCGGCTTCACCGGCACGCCGATCGAGCAGGCCGACGCCAATACGCGCGCCGTGTTCGGCGACTACATCAGCGTCTATGATATCCAGCGCGCCGTGATCGACGGCGCCACGGTGCCGATCTACTACGAGAGCCGGTTGGCCAAGCTGGCGCTGAAGGAGGCCGAGCGCCCGCATATCGATCCCGACTTCGACGAGGCGACCGAAGGTGAGGAGACCGAGCGCAAGGAGCGGCTCAAGAGCAAATGGGCGCAGCTCGAAGCGGTGGTCGGCGCCGAGGCGCGGATCGCGCTGGTGGCCCGTGATCTGGTCGAGCACTACGAGACGCGGCTGTCGGCGATGGACGGCAAGGCGATGGTCGTGGTGATGAGCCGGCGCATTGCCGTGGCGCTCTATGACGAGATCGTCAAGCTGCGGCCGAACTGGCACCATCCCGACGACGACAAGGGCGCGCTCAAGATCGTGATGACCGGCTCGGCCTCCGATCCGCTAGCGATGCAGCCGCACCTGCGCAGCAAGAAGAAGCGCGAGGACCTGGCCGACCGCTTCCGCGACGCCAAGGACCCGTTCAAGATCGTGATCGTCCGCGACATGTGGCTGACCGGCTTCGACGCGCCGTGCCTGTCGACCATGTATCTGGACAAGCCGATGCGCGGCCATGGTCTGATGCAGGCGATCGCGCGGGTGAACCGCGTGTTCAAGGACAAGCCGGGCGGCCTCGTGGTCGATTATCTCGGCCTCGCCGACGAATTGCGCCGGGCCCTCGTCACCTACACCGAAGCGGGCGGCACCGGACGCACCGCGCTGGATCAGGCCGAGGCCGTCGCCGTGATGCTCGAGAAATACGAGATCTGCGGCGGCTTGTTCCACGGCTTCGACTGGTCGCACTGGCTGACCGGCACGCCGACGCAGCGTCTCACCGTGCTGCCGGCAGCTCAGGAGCACATCCTGGCGCAGGAGAACGGCAAGGCGCGCCTGATGCAGGCCGTGATCGAGTTGTCCAAGGCTTTTGCGCTTGCCGTGCCGCATGCTGAGGCTTTGCGCATCCGCGACGATGTCGGCTTCTTCCAGGCCGTGCGTGCGGTGCTCGCCAAGAACGAGCCCGGCGGCCGCAAGAGCAGCGAGGACATCGATCACGCCATCCGCCAGATCGTCTCCAAGGCCGTTGCGTCCGACGAGGTGATCGACATCTTTGCGGCTGCGGGTCTGAAGAAGCCGGACATTTCGATTCTCTCGGATGAATTCCTGGCCGAGGTGCGCGGCATGCCGCAGCGGAATCTGGCGGTCGAGCTGTTGCAGAAACTGCTGAAGGGCGAGATCAAGACGCGCTCCCGCCGCAACGTCGTGCAGGCGCGCGCCTTCTCCGAGATGCTGGAGCAATCGCTGCGGCGCTATCAGAACCGCGCCATCGAGACCGCCAAGATCATCGAGGAGCTCATCCAGCTCGCCAAGGACATGCGGCACGCGGCGCAGCGCGGCGAGGCTTTGGGACTGAGCGACGACGAGGTGGCCTTCTATGATGCGCTGGGGACCAACGACAGCGCCGTGAAGGTGCTCGGCGACGACGCGCTACGCATCATCGCGCGCGAGCTGGTCAAGGCGGTGCGCGCGAATGTAACCATCGACTGGACCATGCGCGACAATGTCCGTGCCCATCTGCGCGTGCTGGTCAAGCGCATCCTGCGCAAATACGGCTATCCGCCCGACCTGCAGGAGAAGGCGACGCAGACGGTGCTTGAACAGGCCGAGGAGCTGTCGCGGGAATGGGCGGCGTGAGCGCTGCGCCGGATACGGAGCTCGCCCCTCTCCATGAACACGCCTCTCGGCGTGTTCATGGTCCCGTGTCCAGCGCCACCCTCGGCGCCTGATCCTCATGGTGAGGAGCGTCGCCCTTGCGACGCGTCTCGAACCATGAGGCCACAGTACGGGCCTCGCCCTTCGAGACGCCCGCCTCCGGCGGGCTCCTCAGGGTGAGGGTGTGGAGGTCGTGCAGGGCGACAGGGATGAGATCGAAGAAAACTCTCACTGCGGCTCGGCAAATTTCTCTTGCTATTTTTCCGAATTCATGATCTTATCTCCGTATCCCGTCCTCATGCAGAGGGGCGTACGCGTCGTCACGATACGTTGAGGCGGGGAGCGGTGGCCGTGGGCTTGTCAGGTGCTGTTGCGCTGGACGATTGGCAGCTTGCGGACGTTCAAGCCGTGTGGTCCTGGCGCCCCGATGCTGGCGCCAAGTCTGGATGACATGACGTGTCATCAGGCGACGGGGGCAAACAAGCCGGTCCCCGGGGAGAGCTCGGAGCAGACGTTAAACCCATCGCGCAGGGAGGGCCGGGTCTGTCCGGCTGAACCTGTGGTTCCTGCCCCGTGCAATTTTTCCGCACGGGGGCCACGGGCCTCAGTCGAGGTCCGGCCTTCCCTGCGCCCTCGGCATTTTCGGAGGGATCGTTGAGATCAATCTCGGGCGCGATCGCGCCGCGGGAGGTGTTGGTGTGTCTGCGTGCATCATGATCGACTTGCCGTGGTGCTGAGAGAGCCGCCAGCGCGCACAACATCGCCGCAGCCGTGGCGCCGTCATCGAATTGCGCTACAGTGGTGTCACATGCTGCCGGCGCGTCGGTGGCAGGGCAACAATGGAAGTCAGGGGGATGCACGGCATGATGGGGGTGATCAATTCAGGCGCAGCGCAATCGTCTGCGTCAGGTGTCGCTCTCACGCGTGGGCTCTGCCGATGACGTCGCTCGACAAGTCCGCCTTCACGCCGCACGCGCTGCGCGAGAGCGTGCTGAACGAGGTGCATGCGCGGCCGTTCACGCCGCTGACGCAGCCGGTGCTGGTAATCCGCTTCGCCTTCATGGCCAAAGGCGACAGCGCGGCGGCCGACCGCGGCAGCCTTGCCGCGTTCTGCGAGCAGCATGGCGCGCCGCCGCCGGAGCCGGGCGTCAAGCATCACCAGGTCGATCTCGGCGCCGTCAGGCTGCGCTTCGAGCAACATTCGGAATTTGCCACGCTGACCTGGATCTGGAGCCCGCCGGCCGGCGCCGGAGCGCGTCGCTTCGGTGCCATCGCGCCCGAGCTGCAGGCGCTGATCGCGGCGCTGCCGCAGGCCGGCGAGCTGCTGGTCGCGGTCAAGCTCGAGGTCGAGAACGCCGCCGACCCGGTGGCGCGCGCCGAGGAGATCTTCGACAAGAGCAGCCTCGCGATCGTCACGATCAAGGGCAGCGCCGGCACGGTCGCCTCCGACTTCCGCCTCGACGACGACGGCTTCACCCGCATCCTGGTCTGCGCCGACGGCCCGACCCCGGAGCGGCTCGGGGCGCTGGTGCAGCGCGTGCTGGAGCTCGAGACCTACCGCACTTTGGCGCTGCTCGGCCTGCCGGCGGCGCTGGCGCTGGCGCCGGACGTCGACCGCATCGAGCGGCGGCTGGTCGAGGTGCTCGCGGAGATGCAGGGCGCGCAGTCGTTCAAGCTCAACAACCATTTGCTGCGCGAGCTCACCGAGCTCGAAGCGCTGCTGGAGCGCGGCGCCACCGGCAGCCTGTTCCGGTTCGGCGCGAGCCGCGCCTATTACGACCTGGTGCAGGCGCGCCTGTCGGTGATCGAGGGCGAGCCGGTCGCGCCCTATTCGAGCTGGTCGTCGTTCCTGGCGCGGCGCACTGCGCCGGCGATGCGCACCTGCAACGCGCTGGAGGGCCGGCAGTCGAACCTGTCGCTCAAGCTGGCGCGCGCCGCCGATCTGCTGCGCACCCGCGTCAATGTCGAACTGGAGCAGCAGAACCGCGACCTCCTGCGCTCGATGAACGAGCGCACCAAGCTGCAGCTGCGCCTGCAGAGCACGGTCGAGGGCCTGTCGGTGGCCGCGATCGGCTATTACGTCGTCAGCCTGTTCGGCTATCTCGCCAAGGGCGCGCATGACAGCGGCCTGCCGGTCGAGCCGACGCTCGCCACCGCCGCCTTCGTCCCGGTCGCGATCGCGCTGATCTGGTTCACGACCCACCAGATCCGCAAGCGGCATCTGAAGGAGGACCACGAGGCGGAAAAGGCCGAGCACGAGTGACGCGCGGCGCTTGCCAGCGCGCGGCGAGGCGGCTAAGCGGCGGTCTGACGGGACAGAGGCGATGAGACGATGAGCGGCACGACAATCGAATTCCTGGTTCACGCGGATGGTGCGGCGACGCGGCAGCAGGTGACGCTGAGCCGCCTCGTCATCGCCGGCTGGACCGGGCGCGATCCGGTCGCCCGCGACAAGCACATCGCCGAATTGGAAGAGCTCGGCATTCCCCGTCCGGCGACGACGCCGATCTATTACGAGGCTGCGGCCACCCGGCTGACCACATCCGACAGCATCGAGGTCAGCGGCGGCGACTCCTCCGGCGAGGTCGAGTTCGTGCTGGTGAAATCGCGCGGCCGGCTGTTCGTCGGCGTCGGCTCCGATCATACCGACCGCAAGGTCGAGACCTACAACATCACCGTCTCCAAGCAGATGTGCGACAAGCCGGTGGCGCCCGAGCTGTGGCTGGTCGACGACGTCGCCGCGCATTGGGACCGGCTGACGCTGCGCGCGTTCGCGACCATCGGCGGCGAGCGCGTGCTGTATCAGGAGGGCGCGCTGAGCGGCATGCTGGCGCCTCTCGATCTGATCGCGCGCCGCTATGGTGACGCCGGCCTGCCCGAGGGCACCGCGATGTTCGGCGGCACGTTTGCCGCCAAGGGCGGCATCCGCCCCGCCGACCGCTTCGAGTTCGAGCTCGCCGATCCCGTGCTGAACCGCGTCATCCGCCATGGCTACGCGATCGAGCAGCTCGCCATCGCCGGCTGATCGGGACGCGCGCGATCACGATCGTGTGCGGGGAGGCTGGACCGAGTGAGCGTCGCCGCGGCAAGGGCCTGTTAAGCAAGACGGCCTAGGGTGTCGAAGTGTGCCGAAGCGGGACCGCCGCGCATCAGGCGTTCGCGTCCGGCACGATCCTGTCGCGACATGAGACGCGGAGCGGCTGGCAAATCCTTAACCGATCCCTACCTGATCATGGCTTATTCGACGGGTCGGAGGACAAGGGCGATTAACTAGAAGTTTAGGAATTGGTTGTGCGCGTGGATACCTCCCTTAAGGGTTTTATTAAATACCCCGGGAATTGGGAGAGTGCGGTGCGCGTCGCGATCGTCCACGATTGGCTTTACGTTCTCGGCGGCGCCGAGAAGGTCCTGCAGGAGATCTTGCGCTGCTATCCCGGCGCCGACGTCTTCACGCTGTTCGACCTGCTGCGTCCCGAGGACCGCGCCAAGCTGGGATTCGAAAAGTCGCACACGACGTTCCTGCAGAAGATGCCGTTGTTGCGGAAGTATCACCGCTCCTACCTGCCGCTGATGCCGCTCGCGATCGAGCAGCTCGACCTGTCGAGCTACGATCTCGTGATTTCCTCGAGCTGCGCGGTGGCGAAGGGCGTGCTGACCGGGCCGGAGCAGGTTCACGTCGCCTATGTGCATTCGCCGATGCGCTACGCCTGGGACCTGCAGCACCAGTATCTTCAGGAGAGCGGCTACGCCACCGGCATCAAGGGCCTCATCGCCCGCGCGTTGCTGCACAAGATGCGGATCTGGGACGCCCGCACCGCGCACGGCCCCGACGCCATCTTCACCAATTCGCAGTTCGTCGCCCGCCGCATCAAGAAGATCTACGGCCGCGACGCCAAGGTGATCTATCCGCCGGTGACCATCGCGCAGCGCGATGCGATCCTGCCGGTCGGCAACCACTTCCTCGCCGCCAGCCGGCTGGTGCCCTACAAGCGCATCGAGCCGATCGTGCGCGCCTTCAACACCATGCCGGACCTCGAGCTGGTCGTGGCCGGCGACGGCCCGGAGGCGGCGCGTCTGAAGTCGATCGCAGGACCCAACGTTAAATTCGCCGGCTTCGTGCCGGACAAGCAATTGCGCGATCTGATGACCACCGCCCGCGCCTTCGTGTTCGCCGCGGAAGAGGATTTCGGCATCATCCCGGTCGAGGCGCAGTCGGAAGGCGCGCCGGTGCTGGCCTTGGGCCGCGGCGGTGCGCGCGAGTCGATCCTCACCACCGGGCCGCGCCCGACGGGCATGTTCTTTGAGTCGCCCGAGCCAGAGGCGATCGCGTCTTGCGTGCGTGCGTTCGTGGCCAAGGAGAAGTCGATCTCGCGGCTCGATTGCCGCCAGCGCGCCGGCTTCTTCTCGGCGGAGCGCTTCCGCAGCCAGTTCGTCGCGGCGGTCAACGAGGAGATCGAGCATTTCCGTGCGGGACATCAGGGCCGCGCGACACGGCTGATTGCGTAACGTTCATATGTGGTGTGGGTGCAGATCATGAGGCAGGCGGGTCTTACGGAAGCCTTGTCCGGTCTCGACGCGTTGGGGCGGATCTGGCGCCGTCGCGGCGTGTTCGCCATTGTGGCCGGTGCCGTCCTCGCGCTTGCCGTGGCCGCGGTTGTGCTGCTGCCGGTACGCTATCTCGCCACGGCCTCCGTGATCATCGCCGAGCAGGAGCCTGGTGCCAACACCTCGGCGGCGTGGGCGCAGAAGGTCGGCGACCCCGCCGACATGGAAAGCCAGCTGCTGGTGATCCGCTCGCCGCGCCTTCTGCGGCAGATCATTTCGTCGCCGGGTGTTGCCGACGCTGTCGTCAGCGAATGCGAGCGCGGCCGCCTGCTCGGCTCGACGGATGCGTGCCAGCGTCTCAAGACGGATGTCGGCGCGTTTATCGACCACGTCGAGAGCCGTTTCAGCGTCGCCTCCGCCGGCCGCTCGCGCGTCATCAACATCTCCTATCAGTCTGGTCTCCCCGACGTCGCGCAGACGCTCGCCAACGCGCTGACGCAGACGTTCCTCGAGGATCAGCGGACCGAAGGCGCCAACAGCCGCGAGGTCGCGAGCTCCTGGCTGTGGCAGGAGCTGAAGCAGCTCGATCAGCAGCTGCGCGAGGCCGATGACAAGATCCAGAAGTTCCGCCGCACCAAGGGGCTGATGCGCGGCGCGAACGCGCCGATCTCCTCGGAGCGGCTGACGAGCATCGGCCAGCAATTGTCGCAGGCGGAGGCCGCGCGGGCCGAGGCTGCGGCGCGGCTGCAGGAGATCAAGTCGGAGCAGGAGCGCGGCCCGACCGATGCGCCTTCGGTGCTGCAGAGCCGGACCATCGCCGACCTCAAGCAGCAGCTCACGACAGTGAGCGCGCAGCTCGCGAGCGCCGCCGGCGTGCTCGGTCCGAAACACCCGTCGATCCTGGCGCTGACCCGCGAGCAGGCGAGCATCCAGCAGCGTCTCGTCGAGGAGATGCAGTCGATCGCGGCCAGCGCGCAGAAGGCGTTCGATGCCAACACCGCGCTGGTCAATTCGCTCAAGAAGCAGATGGAGACCGCCAAGGCGGAGGCCGGCTCGGCCACGCTGGACGAGGCCTCCATCGAGAGCATGGTGCGCGACACCGAGATCAAGCGCCAGCAATATGCCGAGCTCTACAAGAAGGCGAGCGAGCTCGAAACCGAGCGGCGCGTCCTGCGCGGCAGCACGCGGCTCGTCAGTCTCGCTGAGCTGCCGAGCAAGCCGTTTTTCCCGAAGAAGATTCCGTTCCTCGCCGCCGGCATGACGCTCGCGTTGATCTTCGGTGTCGGCGCTGCGCTGCTCGCCGATCAGCTCGGCGCGCGCCTGATCAGCCCGCCCGTGCCCGTCACTCCGGAAGCGCCGGCCCAGCAGGTCGAGGCGCCCGCTGTCGCCGAAGCTCCGGCCATCGTCCCTGAATTGGCCGAGGGTGTGACCGCACCGGAGACGGCGACGCCACCGGCAGCGCCCGAACGAAGCTCTCATCTCCCGAGCGTCGCCGACGTTTCGATCCTGGCCTGCTTGCCGCGCCTGAAGAGCCTGCGCGAGATGTCGGCGCTCGGCGCGATCCTGCAAGGCCATCAACCGCTGGCGATCCCGCGCGTCTTGCGCCTCGCCTCCGAGGACACTGATTTTCAGCACACGCTGCATGATCTCGTCCACGAACTCGGTTTGAAGCGGTCCGCGCGATCGCAGCGCATCGTCGTGACCTCTCCCGATGCAGGAGATGGCAAGACGACCACGGCCTGTGCGCTGGCAGAGCACCTCGCGGCCGCAGGCCGGCGCGTGCTGGTCGTCGAGTGCGACGTCTCGCAACCCGCCTTTGCCGAGATCATGGCCCTGCCGGCAAGCCCCGGATGGCTCGGCGCGCTGGAGCGCGGGACGCCGCTCCGGGACATGATTCTGCCGACCGCGCATCCCTCGCTCGACGTGCTGCCGATTGGTGCGACGACCGGTCCGGTCGGCGACATTCTCGACGCGATCAGCCTCGACGGTCTCCTCGCTGGTCTCGATGGCTATGATGCCGTGATCGTCGACACACCATTGCCGTCGCAACGGAACGACTTCCTTGCCGGTACGGACTGGGCGATCGTCTGCGTGCGCAGTGACCGGTCGTTGATCGAGCCGGCGGTCGTGACGGTGAACAGGAGCAGGGCACTCGGAGCCCGTGATGTCGGCATCGTCGTCACCATGACCGACGTCGAGCACCGCAGCACGCCTGTGGTCCAGACCGCGCCCGTGGCAGCCTACGCCGGAGCCGGGTGATGTCGACCGAGCGTGTCCTGTTCGTCGATCACACCGGGCAGATCGGCGGCGCCGAGTTGATCCTGCTCGATGTCGTCCAGGGCCGCAAGGATTCCGCGGTGTTCCTGTTCGAGCCGGGCCCGCTCGGCAAGGTGCTGGCTGAGCGCGGCATGTCGGTCATCACGTCGCGCTGGGGCCGCGGCCTGGGGCATTTCAGACGCGACAGTTCGTGGCTCAAGGCGCTGCCGCTGTTCGGTCGACTCGCGGCAATCACCGCGGAGCTCGCGCATGTCGCACGCAAGCATGACGTCCTCTATGCCAATTCGCAGAAGGCCTTTGTCCTGTCGGCCATCGCCAACATCGCGGCACGGCGGCCGTTGATCTGGCATCTGCACGACATCATCAGCCCGGCTCACTTCGGCGCGCTGCAGCGTCGCATGCAGATCTTTCTCGCCAACCGCTTCGCGGCGAAGGTCGTCGTCCCCTCCGAAGCCGCCGCAGCCGCCTTCATCGAGGCCGGAGGTCGACGCTCTCTCGTCGAGATCGTGCCCAATGGTCTCGCCGTCGAACCCGTGCCCGCGTCGCGCCAGGAGCTGAGGCAGCGGCTCGGCCTGCCGTCGGGACCGCTGGTCGGCGTGTTCAGCCGGCTCGCGCGGTGGAAGGGGCAGCATGTTCTGATCGAGGCGCTGGCCGAATTGCCGGACGTGCACAGTATCATCGTTGGCGACGCGTTGTTCGGCGAGCAGGACTACGCGGCTGAGCTGAGGCGGCTGATCGCGGAGCTGGGCCTCGGCGATCGCGTTCACTTCCTTGGGCATCGCAGCGACGTGCCGCTGCTGATGCAGGCGGTGGACGCGATGGTGCATCCGTCGATCGATCCCGAGCCGTTCGGCCGCACCCTCGTCGAAGCCATGCTCGCCGGCGTGCCGGTGATCGCCACCGATGCCGGCGCTGCTCCGGACATCCTCGACCATGGCCGGGCCGGCCTGCTCGTGCCGCCTGGTGATGCGCGTGCGCTGTCCGAGGCTTTGGACGCGGTGCTGGCTCAACCCGAGATCCTCGCGCGACAGCTCGACTACGCGTCGCGCCGCGCGCGCACCCATTACAGTCTTGCACGCATGCTGGACTCGATCGGGCTTCTGATCCGCAATGTCGGTGCGGGAGCGGCGGTGTGAGCACGATCGTCACACCTGCCCCGTCCTCCGAGCGGCGCATGGTTGATCTCGTCGCGGATTGCGATCCGCTCGGCCCGCTGTTCGCCATTCTCGCGCCGATGCTGTCGTGGCCGAAACTGCTCGAGGACGGACAAGTCTCTGCGCGATGGAAAGGGCCGCCGGCCGTGTCGGAGGAAGCCGCATGAGCGCCTCCGGTCCTTCGCTCAAGCGCTTCAGTGCGCTGCTGATCAGCGGTGCGCTGGCGAGCAAGATGCTCGGCTTCGGCCGCGAGGTGCTGATGGCGCATGTGTTGGGTGCCTCGCTCATCGCCGACGGCTTTCGCGCCGCGATGGCGGCCGTGCTCATCCCGCTCGCATTCCTGCAGAACGAGAGCGTGCCGGCGATCATGATCCCGATGCATCGCGAGGCGCTGCAGCGGCCGGATGCCGCGCGCAGCCTCGGTGCGCTGACGATCGTCATTGCCATCGTGTCGAGCGCAGTGACCGCGATCATCCTGCTGCTGGGCGAGCTCTGGGTGAACGCCGTCGTCGGCGGCTTCTCGGCGGAGGGGCGTGAGCTCACTTTGCATTTCGTGCGCATGATGGCGTTCGGCATGCCGGCGTCCGCGATCCTCAACGTGCTGGCGGCCGGCGAGATCGCGCTCGGGCGCACGCGGCTGACCAATGTCCGCGCCAGCCTGCTCAACGTCGCAGTGATCGGCGGAATCGGCCTGCTTGTGCTGACTGGCGACGCCTACATGCTCGCCTGCGCCTTCACCGTTGCTTTCAATGGCCTCGCCGCCTGGGGTCTGTTCACGCTGTGGCGCGAGGGCGCGCTGAGCGTCTCCGGCCTGACCGCCGGCATGGTGGTCGACAGGGGTATCGAATTCTTCCGCCGGCTGCGCGTCCTGCTTGCGCTGCCGCTGGCCGAGCAGGGCAATGTCTGGATCGAGCGCTTCACGGCGTCGCGGCTGACGACGGGCGCCGTCGCCTCGCTGGACTACGCGCGCTCGCTGACCGAGAGCGCGCTGCTGCTGATCAGCCAGCCGCTCGGTATGGCCGTGCTGTCGCAGCACGCCCCGCTCGATCCGCGCGCGCAGACCGAGGCGCTGCTGCGGCCGCTGCTAGCACTGATCTTGCCGGCCTCGGCGTTCCTGCTGGTCTTCTCGACCGACATCGTCCGGCTGATCTATTTCCGCGGCGCGTTCGGCGACGAGGCCCTGCTGCTGACCTCGCATGCGCTCAAGGGCATCGCCTGCGGCGTCTGGGCCGCGACCCTCGGCTGGATACTGATCCGCCTGCTCAATGGCGCCGGGCGCAACGGCGTCGCCGCGCTGATCATCGTCTCTGCCTATCTCGCCAACATGGGTTTCAACCTGCTGATGCCGCTGTTCGATCCGTCGCCGGCGGCCGGCATGCAGTTGCTCGGAGTTGGCGAAGCGATCCGCAGCCTCGTGCTGCTGTCGGGCGTGGTGTTCGTGCTCGGCGATGCGCGAAAGCTCCTGCTCGTGATCGGCTTGGCCCTGCTGCCGACCGCACTGATGGCCGTGCTCGGCCTGATGATTCAGACCTCCGTGCCGGGCCTGCTGCCGCGCCTGTTCGCCGGCGGATTGGCCTATATGCTCTGCCTGGCCTTCGCGATCGGCATCCTGCTGCCGGCCGTGGTGGGCACGGCGCTCCGCCATGTTCGTCGTACGTTCAAGATGAAGGGAGAGCTGAGTTGACCCTGTTGGCCCTCGCTGCCGCCAAGGCCATGATGGCATCCGGTGCCTTCGTCCTTCCGCTCGCCAAGGCCGCCGATCGTGTGCTCGGCCCGCGCGGCTGCTGCCTGACCTTCCACCGCACCGCGCCCGCGGAGCAATGGGAGCGTCTGCCCAATCGCGACTTCTACGTCGATGCCGACTTTCTCGATCGTTTCGTCGGCTATGTCCTCGACCAGGGTTGGGATGTCGTGACGATCAGCGAGGCGCTGCGCCGGACGGCAAGCGCCGAGCCGCCCGGCCGCTACGTCAACTTCTCGATCGATGATTGCTACCGCGATACGTGCGAGCTGCTGGTGCCGGTGTTCCGCAGGCACAAGGTGCCGGTGACGCTGTTCGTGACGACCGGCATTCCCGACGGCACTTTGCCGCTGTGGGCCGCTGGCTTGGAGGATGCGCTGCTGCACAGGGACCACGTCACGGTCGACGATGAGCGGATCGCGCTGTCGAGCGCCGAGCAGCGCCGCGCGGTGTTTGCGCAGGTCGCCTCGCGCTGGGACGGCCCGCAGGCCGCGGATCGTTACGCCGCGTTCTGTGCCGCCAACGCCATCGACATCGATGCAATGCATTGGAAACATGCGATCTCCTGGGACATGCTGGAAGCGCTGGCGGGGGATCCCCTCATCGAGATCGGAGCCCACACCGTCTCGCATGCGCGCATCTCGTCGCTGCCTCCGGAAGCCGCCCTGCGCGAGCTGGCCGGCGCGCGGCTGCGATTGAACGAGCGGCTCGGCATCGACGTCCGGCACTTCGCGTTTCCTTACGGGCGCGCCGCCGATTGCGGGCCGCGGGACTTTGCGCTGGCGCGGCAGGCCGGATTCGCCAGTGCTGCGACCACGCGCAAGGGCCTTGTCAAAGCCGGGCAGGATGCGTTTTCGATTCCGCGCAACACCATGAACGGCGCGCATCGCACGCTGGCGGCGATGGAGCTGCATCTCACCGGCTTCAGCGGGACTGCAGCGAAGGTGATGGGCCGTGTCTAGCAGGGGCCGCTTGCGGATCGTCTCGATTGCGCATCCGGCCACCAGCAGCGAGGCCGGCCGGCTGCGCTACCGCCATCTCGCCTCCCGGCCCGACGTCGATCTGCATCTTGTGATGCCCGAAGTGTGGAAGGAATTCGGCCGCACCATTACCGCGCCTCACTCCAACGAAGGGTTTCCCGTCCATCGGCTTCCGATCCGGCTGCCGAACGCCGGGCCGATGAAATGGTACCTGCACTTCTATCCAGCACTGCGTCGCCTGCTGCGCGAGCTCGATCCGGACGTGATTCATCTTTGGGAGGAGCCCTGGAGCATCGTCGCGCTGCAGGCGCAGATGCTGCGTGGTCGTGCGGCGCTCGTGCTCGAGGTCGACCAGAACATCCTGAAACGGCTGCCGCCGCCGTTTGAGGCGATCCGCAAATTCGTCCTCGGCCATACCGCTCACATCCTGTCGCGCAGTCCCGACGCGACTGAGGTCGTGAGGGCGCGTGGCTACACGGGTCCGGTGACCCCGATCGGCTATGGTGTCGATCTCGCGACCTTCATGCCGGCGGATGATCCGTCGAATGCGACGACCGGCTCGCCGCTGCGGCTCGGCTATGTCGGCCGGCTGGTGGTCGAGAAGGGTCTCGACGATGCGCTCGATGCGCTCGCACGGAGCAAGTCGGCGGCCACGCTGAGCATCATGGGTGAAGGTCCGCACGAGCCGCATCTGCGCCGGCGCGTGGCCGAACTCGGCTTGAGCGGGCGCGTCACGATCCAGGGCTGGGCTTCACCAGCCGCGGTCGCGGCCTTCCTGCGCGGCCTGGACGCATTGCTGCTGCTGACGCGAACCACGGACGCGGTGCGCGAGCAGTTCGGCCGGGTGATCATCGAGGCCCAGGCCTGCGCCATTCCGGTGATCGGATCAACCTGCGGAGCGATTCCGGATGTCGTCGGCGACGGCGGCTGGATCGTGCCGGAGCAGGATCCCGGCAGCCTGTGTCGGCTCATCGATGAGCTCAGCGGCCAGTGGGCGGAGCTCGCCGTTCGCAGTGAGGCGGCCCGCGCAAACGTGCTCCGGCGCTTCACCTATGATGCGGTCGCGGCGGCGATTGAAACGGCATGCCGTGCGGCCCATCAGTCGAGAACCGCATCCCGCCTCGCCCGCCCACAGCGGCTGCAGACGAATTAGCTAGGCCTTCAGCGGCAGTGCAATCACTGCGCGGCCAGGCTGTCGCTTGGCGGCATCGATCTGCTTGAGCAGCTCGATGTATTGCAGCCCGATCTGGTCCCAGCCATAGGTCTGCGCGGTCGCGTGGGCGCCGTCCTGCAGCCGGCGCATCAGTGCGGGATCGGCGAAGACCGCCGCGAGCTTGGCCGCGATGTCGTCGGCGTCGGCCGCGATGCGGAAGCCGTTGACGCCGTCGTGCAGATAATCCTCGATTCCGCCGACCGGCGTTGCGAACACCGGCACCGCGCAGGCCATGGCCTCCATGCAGACGAGCGAGAACGTCTCATAGCTCGTAGGTAGCACGAAGGCATCGGCCGCGGAGTACAGCGCCGGCATGTCCGAGCGTGGACCGGCGAAGATCACGCGTTGCTGGGCGTTGCGCGTCAGTCTGCGGTAGGGCGCAGGATTGTCCGAGCCGACGACCAGGAGCCAGACGTCGTCGCCGAGCCGGTCGAGCGCACCGATCGCATGCGCCAGTCCCTTGCGGTTGAATTCGTGGCCGACGAACAGCAGCAGGCGCGCGTTGTCCGGGATGCCGAACTCGCGCCGGATCGCCTGGCCGCTGGTGGTATCGCGGTTGAAACGCGCGAGATCGATGCCGTTGGAGATGACGTGGATGCGGGCGGCCGGCACGCGGAAGAAGCGCTGCAGCTCCGCGGTGACGCGGGAGGACACCGCCACGAACGCCCGATACCGCAGGCCTCCGATCATGAACCGGTCGCGCAGCGCGACCCACAGATGCATCGGGTTGAGCATCCAGCGCCAACTGCCGGCGGTGCGCTTCTCGGCCAGGCTCTGCGCATTGACCGCATGCACGATCAGCACGTCGCCCTTGAGACTATCGCCGTGGCTGACGACGACGGCATCGGGGTGCCGCGCCAGCGCCCGTGTCGCGGCCAGCGTGAACAGCGGCACGACCACGGCGCGGCCGATGTGCCGGAACAGTCCGCGAGTCGGAATCCGCGCCAGCCATGGCGCGACGCGCTCGACCCTTATCGTGTGTTCGAGATTGTCCGCGACGGTGCTCGCGAGCACGACGTTCGATAAACCATTCCGGCCGAAAACGCGCGCCAGCTCGATAGCAACGGTTTCCACGCCGCCCGCATTGCTTATCTCTTGAACGATCTGGACAATCTCAAACGTCATAACGGAAATCTAAGGGATCAGACATTGCGACTTCGTTCCAATCTGCTGGTCATTGGCACAGCCCTGTTAACGTTTGTCACGTCGCCATGGCCGAGCGCCGTTCGCGCCGGCGAAACGAACGCCTCGGCGTTGCGGATCGACGAGCGCATCGGCGGCGGCAATCTGGTCACGCATCTGGCCGGCAAGAGCACGCAGATCTATCAGGCGCTGCACGGTGTCGGTGCCAGGATGGGCCGAATGGATTCCTACGGCTGGCGGACGTTAGCGCGGGTGCCCACGCCGCACGACTTCGATGCCGCCATGCTGGAGGCGCACAAGAACGGTATCATGCCGCTGATCCTGCTGGAGTACGAAGGCAGCTATCAGAGGTTGGATCCGCCGCAGCCGATCGGATCCTATCAGGACTGGTTCGCCGCCGGGCAGGCGATGGCGAGACGTTTCCGTCCCGGTGGCGATTGGGGCCGCGAGAACGGCATTCCCGATTGGGGCGCAACCGTCTTCACCGCGATCAACGAGCCCGACGTGCAGGCCACGATCCCGCGCCAGGACTATCACGACGCGCTGGCTGGGCTTGCGGACGGTGTTCACAGCGTCGACCCCAAGCTGCGGGTCGTTCCCGGCGGCTTTGCCACCTGCAACTCGCATGGCGATGCGACGTTGCGCGGCTACGGTCCGGCGATCGCCGATCTGCTCGAGGACGGCCGTCTCGACGGCATCGACCTGCATACCTACTACAATGACAAATGGTATCCGATGACCCGCGGCCGCGAGTTCTCGGTGCAGACCTGCTTCGACCGCATCAAGCAGGCGATGGGGCTGAGCCGCGACATCAACTTCTACGCAACCGAGTTCAACGTCGCGCGCGCCGGCGCGTGGGACAGCGATCCGGACGCGGCGAGACTGTTTCTCAATGCGATCTGGGACCAGCTTGCGGTGGTTGGCAAGGATGGCACCTCGCCGGTGTCCATGCTGGCGTTTCCTTGGAATCTCGGCGACACGCCCGATGTTGACGGTCTGGCCTATGCGATGGCGGCGGGCAAGGATCCCTGGACCCCGGAAGCACGCGGCTTCGTGGTGAAGACGGTGCTGCAGCTCGCCGGTCACATGAGGATCGTGTCCATCGACCGCCGGCTGGCGCTCTACACGCTGCGCGGACCGGATGCCGACTTGATCGTGTGGCAGAACATCGCCGGCTGGACCGACCGGCCAGGCCGCGCGGTCGAGCTCGAGCTGCCCGCATGGACGCGCAGCCTCGAGGTCTGGGGCTGGGATGGGCTGCAGCGCCGGATCGAGGCAGAGCCCGGCCGCTTCTTCGTCGACGGCTTCAATGCCAACGAGACCTACATGTTTCGCGTGCCGCGGCCGTGAGTGACGACGCCAGTCGCGAGGGTCACCGTGAGGGGGGCGAGTGACAACATCTCGATGTGGTTCGCGAATCCCATTAACTGAAAAGTAAGGCCAGCGCGACGTGGTTCACTGCCACCTGACCTTTTTACGATAATTGCAGCCACGACAATCCCGCCGCGCGACGGGTGACGCGCTGGACCTCTCTCGGGTGATGCTGGAATGCAGCCGATCAAAAAGGCCGAGATTGCGAACGACAGGCCGGTGCCGGCGCAGGCCGTGACCGGGGTTCGCATCCGAGAGATCCGCACGGCGGATCTGCCGGCGGTCGCCGCGCTGCTGACGCGCGGATTCGCCTTTCGCAGCGAGGCCTATTGGTTGCGCGGACTCGAACGTCACGCGGCGCGCCCGCGGCCGGCCGGCTTTCCGGCATTCGGCTATTGTCTCGACCATGGCGGCGTTCCCGTGGGCGTGATCCTGCTGCTGTTCTCCGAGCTCCACAGCGGCGGTAAGCCGATCGTCAGGGCCAATGTCTCGAGCTGGTATGTCGAGCCGGCGTTCCGTGCCTTCAGCTCGATGCTGGTGCGCGCGGCGACGCGCGACAAGACGGTGACCTATTTCAACATCACGCCGGCCCCGCACACTTGGCCACAGGTCGAGGCTCAGGGCTTTTCGGTCTACTGCAAGGGACAGGTCTACGCCGCGCTGGCCCTGTCGCGATCGCGCTCGGATGTCCGTATCGAAGAATTCTCCGAGGACGATGTGCATGGGCTCTCTCCCGACGCGGCCGATCTGTTGCGGCAGCATGCGCAATGGGGGTGTCTCAGTCTCGTCGCGCGCGAGGCCGATGCGGCGTATCCGTTCGTGTTTCAGAAGCACCGGGTGATGAACGCGCTGCCGGTGTATCGCCTGCTGTATTGCCGGGATGTCGCCGACCTCGTGCGGCTGGCCGGCAACATCGGCCGGTTCCTGCTGCGGCGGGGCGGCCTGCTGGTGCGGCTCGATGCGAACGAGCCCGTTGCCGGGCTGGCCGGCTGGTACTCGGACAGGCGCGGACGCAAATATGCCAAGGGTCCGCATCCGCCGCGTCTCGGCGATCTCGCCTTTACCGAGGCCGCGCTGTTCGACGGCTGAGAGGTGGCAATCGATTGGGTTGCATGGTCCCGCTGCGGCGGCCGGGATACTGGCTCGCGTGGTCTATGGGACCGATGTGACGGCACGCACAGTCTGGGCTTCCGGCCTGCGCCATCCTCCTGGCAAGGGAGGTGGTCATCCATGTCTTACGTTTTCGAACTCGCGCTGGCGGCGATGCTGCTGTTCTTCCTGTTCCTGCCGATCACCGATCGCAGGACGGTCGTGATGAAGCTCTGCATGATCGTGGCAGTCGCTATCCTGTTCACGGTTGCGCTTGCCGTCCCGCATGGCGCTACACCCTCCGTCCAGGCTCTGCGGCTGACGGCGAACTGACGTGGCGCGGGTGGGCTCGGGCCTTGCCGCTCCAGCATGAAGTTTGGACGGGGCGATCCGGACGGCACGGCTCGCGGACCGAACGGCCGGCGGTTGGCAGTCCGCCCCTCATCGTGTAGCACCGGCTGAACGTCACGCCACGCTCAGGGGATCCGGATGCCTGCTCTTGCCCATGCGCTGCTCGCCGCCCTGAAGGACCATGGCGCCCGCGAGATCTTTGGCATTCCCGGCGACTTCGTGCTGCCGCTGTTCAAGGTCATCGAGGAGAGCAACATCCTGCCGAGCTTCACGCTGAGCCATGAGCCGGCGGTCGGCTTCGCTGCGGACGCGGCCGCGCGCTATCATGGCGGCCTCGGCGTCGCCGTCGTCACCTACGGCGCCGGCGCCTTCAACGTCGTGAACGCGGTCGCCGGCGCCTATGCCGAACGCTCGCCGGTCGTGGTGATCGCGGGCGCGCCCGGCGCGCGTGAGCGCGTCTCCGGTTTTCTGCTGCACCACCAGGCCCGCACCGTCGACACGCAGCTCGCGGTGTTCAAGGAGATCACCTGCGATCAGGCGGTGCTGAGCGATCCGGCCACGGCGCCGGCCCAGATTGCGCGCGTGCTGCGCAGCGCGAAGGAGATGTCGTTGCCGGTCTATCTCGAATTTCCGCGCGACATGGTCGATGCCGAGGTCGAGCCGGTGGTGCCGCTGCCGCCGCGGCGGGCCAGCCGCGAGGCGCTCGACGAATGCGTCGAGGAGATCCTCGCCCGCATCGCGCAGGCGGAGCGTCCCGTGATCGTCGTCGACGTCGAAATCCGCCGCTACGGCGTCGAGGACAGGATCGCGGCGCTCGCGCGCAAGCTCGGCCTGCCGCTGGTGACGACCTTCATGGGCCGCGGCCTGCTCGACAGGGCCGACGATGTCGTCGCCGGCACCTATCTTGGCGCCGCGGGCAACCCGGCGATCACGGAACTGGTCGAGAATGCTGATCTCGTGCTGATGCTGGGCGTCATCCTGTCGGACACCAATTTCGCGCTGTCCAACCGGGCGCCGGACCCGCGCCGCATGATCCTGGCCGCCAGCCGTGAGGTCCAGATCGGCCATCACGCCTATCGCGACATGCCGCTTGGCGATCTGATCGATGCGCTCGACGAGCGTGCGACGCCGCGGGCCGCGGCGTCCAGCCTGCCGCGGCAGCGCTCGGTCTATCCGCGCGGCCTCGCGGCCGATGGTGCGCCGATCGCGCCTTCGGACATCGCGACCGCGGTCAACGACATGTTCGATCGCCATGGCCGGATGCCGATGACCTCCGATATCGGCGATTGCCTGTTCACCGCGATGGAGATCGACAATACGGCGCTGGCCGCGCCGGGCTACTACGCCGGGATGGGCTTCGGCGTGCCGGCCGGCATCGGCGTGGCCGCGACCGGCCTTCGTCCGCTGATCCTGGTCGGCGACGGCGCATTCCAGATGACCGGATGGGAGCTCGGCAACTGTCGCCGCTACGGCCTCGATCCGATCGTCGTGCTGTTCAACAATTGCAGCTGGGAGATGCTGCGCGTGTTCCAGCCGGAATCGCGGTTCAACGATCTCGACGACTGGCACTATGCCGACATCGCCAATTCCATCGGCGGCACCGGCGAGCGCGTCGCCACCCGGAGCGAGCTCGTCGCTGCGCTGGAGCGCGCGGTGCATCGGCGCGGACGCTTCTCGCTGATCGAAGTGATGCTGCCGCGCGGCAAGACCTCGGACACGCTGGCGCGCTTCGTGGCAGGCTTCAAGTCGGCGCGCGAGCGCATGGCTCAGGGCTAGGATGGCCGGAAGGGCGCTCTGAACGCGCGGCCGTCAACCGGTTGCCGACCGCAGCACCGTCTTGATCGCGTCACGGCCCTTCCAGGCGAAATAGGTGAGGCGGCCGCCGAGCGAGCGATGGCTGCGCAGCCTGTTGGAGCCGAGCACGTGCCCAACTTCTGCGGGGAAGCGCTTGACCTCGGCCTGCACCATTCTGTCGGTATTGGCCATGATGGCGTTCAGGCGCGTGCCCCACTCGGACTCGTCGATGCGATCGATGCGGACCTGGATCGCATACTCGATGTCATAGATGCTGGTGAGGATTTCCTTGGCGGTCACGACGCGGTTGTTCTTCAACGCGACACGAAGCGCGAGCCGCTTGTCCTCGAGCTGATCGAGCACCATCGGCACGGTCATGGCGTAGGGCGCAGCGATGACGTCCGCGACGTTCTTCGAGCGCGCCGCCTTGGTCGCCAGCCGCAACACCTGCCAGGGCTCCTTCAGACGCTTGGCGACCAGCGTCAACGCAAAGGGCACGGCTTCCGGCTGCCTCTTGCGCAGCGCATCGAGCAGCAGCACCATCTTCTTCACCTGCGGATCGTCGAACTCAACGATCCGGTCCGGCAGCGAATCGGCGAACTTAGCGAGTTCCTCGCGGGCGCGCAGCGCCTTCAACAGCTTGACGACGTCGTCGAACACCGACGGCGAGGCCGTATAGGCCTTCAGCTTGCTGCGGACCTGCTCGATGCCCTCGGCGCGCGCCAACGTGCCTTCCAGCGACTTCGTCACCTTGGTCTGGAACGCGCTCGCGACCTGGCGGATCTCGCGCTGCTTGTCCCCGGCGATCAGGTCCTTCATCTGCGCGTTGTAGTCTCGCGCCATGGTCGGCAGCAAATCGCGCGAGATCCATTCCCAGATCGGCGTGAGGGAGCCGCGGGCAATGCGGCCCTCATTGGCGTGCTCCGGCGAACCGTCGATGAGAAGCTGCTCGACGGGCATGAAGAAGTAGCGCGACGGATTGATGGTGCGGTGGCCGCCGGCGCCATTGTTGTTGCGGATCTCGGCGCGCAGCCGGGCCTGGAGGTCGGCGGATCCCGGCATGTCGACGCCGCTCAGCTCCAGCCGTTCGAGCTCGCTGAGCAGACAGCTTCGTGTCAGCGGTGACAACCGCTGCAGGAATTCCCAGATCCGGTCGACCGGTCCCATTGGCGTCAGGCTGTCAGCTATATGTCAAGGTCGCTCGTCTCCACGGACGAGCACGGAGCTCATCGAAGCACGAAACAGTTGGTGCGAAATTAATGTCAGTAAACAATCGTAGCATTGCACGACATCGTGGACAGGCGTCGCGGCACGCGCCGGGGACGGGTCTCCCGAAGCACGGCATCACGCCCGGCTTAACCATTTCAGATTGTAACTTTTGGGAAAATTAGCGGCGGTTGCACGAGTTGTCGGGAAAAATCCCGTATTGCTACGGACGACATAATTAACCATGTTAAAGTTGCCGCCGCGTCAGAATGAGGCATGGCACAGCTGAACAACAGCCTTTCCGACGCTCACGCCGCACCTGCTCCGGGCGGCCAAGGAGTTAACGACCCGGACCTCCTGGCGACCCGTTCCGGCACATCTGCGCCGCTCGCGATGGGACGTCACGACGACCAGGGCACGCTCGCTTTGGCGCGTCAGCTGAACGGTTCGCTCACCGCCCTGATGCTCTACATGGAGGAAATCAAGCAGCGCAGCGACGAGATCGCCAGGACGCCCGGCGAGCGCCGGCATGTCCAGGTGGTCGTCGACAACGCGTTGCTGCAGACCGAGCGGATCTGCGCCCTGGTCAACCAGATGTCCGGCGCGCACGGGCAGTTAAGACCGCTGTCGCGGACGGTGCCGGCTCACGAGCAGGGCACGGCGCCCGCGCGACCACCCGGCCGGGCCAGCAAGTCGCTGACCCCGCGCGAACACGAGGTCCTCAAGCTGATCAGTGAGGGGCATTCGAACAAGGAGGGCGCCTTGCGCATGGGCATCAGCCCCCGCACCTTCGAGAGCCATCGCGCCGAGGCCATGCGCAAGGTTGGCGCGCGCAACACAGCCGAACTCGTTCGCGCAGCACTTCTCAACCAGATCGGATGACGGCGGACGAGCGCGAATGCCGCGCTCGCGCTTTCGACCCCCGCAGTGCCCCGCGCTGCAGGCAATGAAGATCGGCGTCCGACCGGCTCGGTCGAACGCGCTGAGCGGGACGCGGACGTCCGTGCTGTCAGAAATAATCCTCGGCGAAGGGGCGAACCCGGGAGGTCGGGCGCAGCGGCGCCTGCGCCTTGGGCGGTGCCGGCACGATCGTAATGGTCCAGCGCGGCGGTACGCTCGCTTCGTTCTCCATGACTGAACGGACGTGGCCGGTGATCGTCGATCCGCCGGATTTCACGGTCGCGGTCCGGCCGTTGAACTGCGCAATTCGGAAACGCCTGACTTCCTTCTGGTCGGCGGTTTCAAAAGTAAACATGGGACACATCTCCTATGTGACCCCGAGTCTCGCAGCTCATGATTAGTTGATTGTGAAAATCGTGAGCCGTAGAAGTACGGCGTCAACTTATTGTAAGGGAATATGAAGATCAGGTTCAGCGAATCCGCGTCGTGAAGGTCCCGTTTGCCATCTCGGTCGTCCGAGCCCGTCGCGGCGGTGCGGCGTGCGAGACGCCGCGCAGATCGGATTGCGCCATGGAGGCCTGCGGCCTCCCCCGCTTCAATATTGCAGCTCCTGGGCGCGGGCGGCGGCGTAGGCGGCCTCGATGTTGTCGAGCAGCTCGGCATACTCCTTGGCGGACAGGCGTGGCGCGCTCTTCTCCAGCGCTAGCGCGTAGGCCGCAAGCCGGCGGTACCCGAAGGTTCCGGCTGCGCTCTTCAGCGAATGCGCCTCGCGGCCGATCTTGATGCGCTCGCCGTCGAGCGTCAGCTGGCGGAGCTGCTTCAGCCGCGCATCCGTCTCGCTGAAGAACACGTCGCGGATCTCCTCCGCGGCCTCGTCTCCGATCTCGCCGACCAGCTCGACATAGGCTTCGCGGTCGAGCGCGGCTTCGGGAGCAATTTCGGTGTCGGCGGCAATGTCGGCGGCCCTGGCATCCGGCTGGGCCGGCACCAGCGGGGCGTCTGACGCCACGGTGTCCAGCACCGGCACGGGCAGGGGCAGCACGCGCAGGATGGCTTCCACGAGCGCTTTCTTGCGGGCCGGCTTGACGACGAAGTCGTTCATCCCGGCTTCCCGGCAGGCCCGAATATCCTCCATGAAGGCGTTCGCCGTGAAGGCGATGATCGGCACGTTGGAACGGCGCTCGCCTCGCGCGCGAATGGTCCGGGTTGCCTGGAAGCCGTCCATCTCCGGCATGCGGACGTCCATCAGGATCAGGTCGTAGTTGAAGCGGCTGGCGGCGGTGACGGCCTCGGCGCCGTCGCAGGCCGTGTCGGTCTGGATGTCGAAATCCTTGAGCATCTTGGTCGCGACCAGGCGATTGGTCGGATTGTCGTCGACCACGAGGACGCGCAGCGGCCGGCCGAACGCCGCGATCCGGTTCTGCAGCGAGGTATAGATGCCGTCGTCGTTCTGCTCTGGCATCGCGATGGTCTCGGCAATCGGCAGCGTCAGGCGGAACGAGAAGGTGGATCCGCTGCCCAGCGTCGAGGTGACCTTGATGTCACCCCCCATCTGCTCGATCAGGCGCTTGCAGATCGCAAGCCCGAGTCCGGAGCCGCCGAACCGGCGGCTGATCGAATTGTCGGCCTGGACGAAGTTCGCGAACAGCGAGCCGATCTTGTCGGCGGCAATGCCGATGCCGGTGTCGGTCACCGTCCATTCCACCGTCGCCTTCTCGTCATCCTTCTCGATGCCGCGCGTCGTGACGACCACTTCGCCGGACGAGGTGAACTTGACCGCGTTGGAGACCAGGTTGAGCAGGATCTGGCGAATGCGGCCGGCGTCGCCGACCAGCGCCGGCGGCACGGCCGGGTCGCTGACGCTCCTCAGCTTCAGGTCCTTGGCGGAAGCCCGCGGACCGATGATGCTCAGCGTATTGTGGACCAGGGCCTCGGCGGAGAACGCGATGTCCTCGAGCGAGAGCTGGCCGGATTCGAGCTTGGAGAAGTCGAGAATGTCGTTGAGGATCTCGAGCAGATTGTCGCCGGCATTGTGGATCGCCACCACCGAGCGGCGCTGCTCGGGATCGAGATTGGTCTCCAGCAGCGTCGTGGCGAGGCCGAGCACCGCGTTCATCGGCGTGCGGATCTCGTGGCTCATCATCGCGACGAAGGTGGACTTCGCCGCGTTCGCGGCCTCGGCGGCCTCGATCAGGTGCTCGTGGCGTTCCCACCAGCGTGAGATCAGGACGGCGGCCGCGAACACGGCCATCGCGCTCACCAGGGACACGATGACCAGAAGCGTCGCCATGTCGCGCCAGGCCTTCAGGACGTCGTGCTCGAACACCGACACCACGATCATCGCGGGATAGTTCGGCAGCATCTTTGCCGCCCGCAGGCGCATCTCGCCGGTTCGTGCGGAGGGTTCGCGCAGCACGCCGCCGGCCGACAGTGCGCGCTGACCGAAGCCGGAGGTCGGCTTGCCGATCTCGCTCGTGGGCGGAAAATGCGCGAGCAGCGTACCGTCCTCGCGGATCAGCGACACCGCGGCATCGAGACCCTGCGCGGTGGAGCCGAAGAAGTTCTCCAGATAGGGCACGGACATGGCGCCGAGCATCATGCCCATGAACTCGCCATTGGAATCGTCGAGCCGGCGGGCAAAATAGATGTTCCAGGTGCCGTCGCCGCGATTCTGAACCGGCGTGCTGAGGAAGGTCCGCAGTGCAGGGTCGGCCTTCAGCGCCTTGAAATAGTCGCGGTCGGCGATGTTGACGTCCGGGATCGGCCAGTAGCGCGAGAAGTTCAGGAGCCCGCCTTGTGCGTCGATCAGCGTCACCGCATCGATCTGCGGCAGTCCTGCGATTTTCTCCTTGAGCAGGAGGTGGGTCTGATGGTCTGACGCGACCTTGCGAAACGCCGCAGCGTCGATGGCGCCGCCGCGCACCAGGTAGTCGCGCACGCTCGTGAGCACGAGGTCGACCGATTTCACCGAGCGGTCGGCGTTCTCTGCAAGCGTGAGGCTATGGCGGCTGAGATCTTCCTCGGCGTGCTGAAGCGCGTTCTCGCGCAGATTGGTGAGGAAGAACAGGTTGCTGCCGGCAATGACGCAGATGAGGATCAGCGCGATCGCTGCAGGCGCTCCCAGAAAGCGTTTCTTGTTGCTCATCGCCTGCTACCAGCCCGCCGCTCTGACCAGCCGCCGGCAATCGGTCTCCAGCGCGATCTGCTTCAGAGTCTGCCGGAGCCGCATCAGATCGATCGGCTTCGAGAAGGGAGGATCTATGTTCAGCTCGAGAACCTCGGTGCCGGGGCGGTTGTCCAGCGAGAGGTCCGGCATGACGCAGTCCAAGTTCCTCTTCTGCAGGACGATCGAGGCTGCGTCGACCGGGCTCACGTCCGTCGTGTTGAAGCCGGCCTGTGCTGCGATCTTTCGCAAGATGGACAGATGCACGGCGGCATCTTCGATCACGAGGAGGTCGTTGCGCATGAATTCCCTGTCCCGTTGCCACCCTGACGCGGTCATCGGCAAGCAGGATTATGTCTATCGGCCGGCTCTGACCCCCTCGTAAATTTTGGTTTCCGTACGACTACGGGAGGGCACGGCGATGTATGCGTCCTGCCGTCGTCAACCATGCGGAGTTCGCCCGCCAAAGAGAAAGCGGCCGAACACCGGTCCGGCCGCCGCGCAGGACATTCCCAGGGAGCTCGGCTATTCGGCCGGGCCGAACACGGCTTCCATCTTGGTCTTGAGCGTCGCCGCATTGAACGGCTTGACGATGTAGTTGCTCACGCCGGCCTTCTTGGCGGCGATGACGTTTTCGGTCTTCGACTCGGCTGTGATCATGATGAACGGGGTCTTCGACAGCTCCGGGCTGGCCCGCACCTCCCGCAGCAGGTCGTAGCCGGTCATCGGTTCCATGTTCCAGTCGGAGATCACCAGACCGTACTTCTTCGCCTGCATCTTCGAGAGCGCGGCCGATCCGTCGCTGGCGTCGTCGACGTTCTCAAATCCGAGCTGCTTCAGCAGGTTGCGGATGATCCGGATCATAGTGGCGTAGTCATCGACCACCAGGATCGGCATCGACAGATCAAAGGCCATGTCATTACTCCGCGCGTTTGGTCAAAAGCCGAACACGGGCGAGGTATATCAGCACGAAGATTATTCGACGCCTCTTGGAACTCGCGCTCGTCAGCACGTCGACAATTATCAGCGCCCGTTGAACAGCGCGTTAATTCCAGCGGTGCCGACGATGGGGATCATGCCACGGGCCGTAGTTGTACGGAGGCAAGGGCGCTCGGCGAGGCAACGGCGCGCGACGAGCGAGGGCCGGAACGACGCCTGCTCACGGCACGCTGCGTGGCCGGACCAGATTCTCGTAGTGGGCCTTCACCGTACCGTAGCACTCGCACGCCGTCTTCTTCAGCCCGTCCAGATCGATGATCTCGATATGGCCGCGGCTATAGTGGATGAAGTCCGCCTGCTGCAGCGTGCTCGCCACCAGCGAGACGCTGTTGCGCCGGGCGCCGATCATCTGCGCCAGGGCCTCCTGGGTGATGTAGAGCTTGTTGCCGCCTGAAAGGTCATGCGTCTGCAGCAGGCAACGGGCGAGACGCGACTCGACGGTGTGGGCGGCGTTGCAACCGGCGGTCTGCTGGCTCTGCACGTAGATGGCGAGTGCGTGGCGCAACATCAGCGCGCGAAACGAGGGGCTCTGTTCGGCGGCCGCCCGTACCTTGTCGATGTCGACGACCGATGCTGCACCGGGAACGAGGACCGCCGCGCTGTTCAGCACCACCGGATCGCCGCCCGCGAGCAGGGACATGCTTCCGAAGAGACTATCGCGACCGATCATCGCCACCTGAACGCGCTCTCCGCGCGCGAGGTTCACGACCAGCGAGATGACGCCGCGATGAGGAAAGTAGATGCGCGAAAGCTTTTCGCCGACCTCGGCGAGAATGGAGTCTTGCACCAGATCCACGGTCCGCAGATAGGGTCGGATCAGCTCGAAGTCATCGTCGGTCAGTGACGACAGGAAGCCGTTCGGAGAACGCAAGCTGGGGTCCAAAGCCATCTCCTGCATTGCAGTAACGGAGCCTCGCAGATCTCAATGCACTCATGGTTCCATAGAACTGCGTCCCATCCGCTGACAAGAAGAATCACGGGTAATATTCCCAGTAAAGGCCATTCGTTCCTGCTGTGCTCGTTGTCGTGCAGACGGGCGCGGATGCGCGGTTGCGCATTTGGCCATCAACATGTGTGCGATGTGCTGATCTGATAGCGCGCTGTTGTATACAGTCGGCACGCATCGGCCTCGGCTGGTGAAAGCAGCGCAACGCGCTTGCGGCGGGCCTCCTTCTTGCTCCGGCCGCCGCAGCTCCGGCGGGCACGGACACCACGTAGCATGCGGCCGCATTGACAGCGGACATCTTGAAGCCAAAATCGCTAATAGGCGCGCTGATTCGTTGACGGATCTTTTTCTGTCGGATGCAACCCTCGTCGCGAGTGGAGGCATCGGCCGGTGCTTTGCGACTGGCGGTGACGAGGTTGTCGTCATTGCAGGAGCAGGAGTCCGCCTGATGCTGCATCCAGCTGGAGCGCGATCGATGGTCAGCGATGAGACTGAGCGCCAAGACGAAGCTGAACGTTGCAGCGGCGTCCGTTCGTTTGCGTCCCGATAGCCCCGCCGTCCTCCCCCCCCCCCAACAGGTAATGCAGGATTCATGGCCTCTTCCACCTACCAGCGGTCCAACCAGTCGTTGCCAAGCGCGGGCGTAGACATTCCGGCCGCAGCGACGCCGGACATCCACCCAGGAATGGCGATCGTCGGTCAGGTTGCCGGTGGCCTGCTGCACGACTTCAACAACATTCTCACCGTGATCACGGGGACCATCGACATTCTCGCCGAAGCGGTCGAGGACAAGCCCGAACTGGCGGCCGTCGCGCGTCTGATCGACGAGGCTGCGACTCGTGGCGCTCGATTGACCTCGCAGCTTCTGTCGTTCGCAAGAGGCCGGCCGCCGCTGCCATGTGCGGTGGAGTTGAACGAGCTCCTGATCGACGTCGCTCGTCTGCTTCGTCCGACATTGGGCACCGAGGTCGAGGTGACGACGTCGGTGGGCGCGGACGTGCCGGCCGTCTTCGCCGATCCGGGGCAACTGATGGCGGCACTGCTGTGTCTTGCGATCGGGGCCCGACATCGATTGGAGCATGGCGGCCGCATCGACATCGAGGCAAGGCGCATGCGTGCGGACGCCTCGGGTGCCGGCGGCATTTCCTCCGACGTGCTGATCGTGTTGACGGCGTCAGTGAGCGCGGCGGATGCCTCTCCGGCCGATCCCGCCTTCTCGGAGATCCGCATGGTCGAGGATTTCGTCAGGCGTTCGAACGGACGTCTGGAGCTCAAGGAGCCGCGCGGCCGGACCGCCGGCGTCGAGATCGTCCTCCCGCGCGCCGACCGCGTCCCCTCGTAGTCGGCCGCTCTTCCGCAAGCTCATAGTTAGCGCTGCCTTAACGGTCGCACCGCGCATCGGCGCACGCCGACCGCGAGGTTGTGTCAGCGCGCCACTTTACCGCGAGTCCCTGCGGTCCGCGCGCATTTGATCGAACTGATTAGCGGCCAATTAGGATTAACGGCGGCGGCGGACGCCGCGCGCGGCCGTTCCGGGATCAATTTAACGAACGGGTAGGATTCCGCGGACCAGTCTGCGCCATCGCCGACAGAACGGTGCGGCGATGTTTACTCATGTTCATCCAGAAGGGAATGACAATGTCAGGTATCGTCCTCTCCGCGTCGGTTCGCCAGAACCTGCTCTCGCTCCAGTCGACGGCTCAGCTCCTCGCCACCACGCAGAACAACCTCTCCACGGGCAAGAAGGTCAACTCGGCGCTCGACAATCCGACCAACTTCTTCACCGCCCAGGGTCTCGACAACCGCGCTTCCGACATCTCCAATCTGCTCGACGGCATCGGCAACGGCGTGCAGGTGCTGCAGGCCGCCAACACCGGCATCACCTCGCTGCAGAAGCTCGTCGACAGCGCCAAGTCGATCGCCAACCAGGTGCTGCAGAGCTCCGTGGGCTACTCGACCAAGTCCAGCGTGACCTCGGCGGCTCTGACCGGGGCGACCGCCACCGACCTGCTCGGCTCCAGCTCGACAGCTGTGACCGGCTCGGTCGTGAACAACGACAATACCTCGAGCGCGGTGGCGATCACCGGCTCGACCAAGCTGTCGGGCACGGCGGGCACCGCGTCGAACAACCTCGCCACCGGCATCACCTCCGGTGAGACGCTGGTCGTCAACGGCACCACCTTCACCTTCGTCACCGGCACGTCCTCGTCCGGCACCAACATCGGCATCGGCGACAGCGTCAGCAACCTGCTGTCGGCGATCCAGACCCAGACCGGCGTGACCGCGTCGATCACCGCGGGTGCGATCACCCTGACGCCTCCGGCGGCGGGGTTGACGCTCTCGGGCAGCACCGGCACCTTGGGCAAGCTCGGGCTGACTGCCGTCGGCGATGGCTTGTCAGGCCAGACCTTGACGGTCGGCGCCACAGGAGGTGGCACGGCGACCAGCATCACGTTCGGTCTAGGGACAGGACAGGTCAAGTCGCTGAACGATCTCAACGCCAAGCTCGCAGCCAACAACCTGCAGGCCACGGTCGACTCGTCCACCGGCAAGATCTCGATCACCACGACCAACGACGCGGCTTCGGCCACGATCGGCGCGATCGGTGGTACGTCGGCTGCGGCCAGCCAGGCCTTCAATGGTCTGACGGCGGCGGCTCCGGTGGCGGATGCGACCGCGCAGACGCAGCGCGCAAGCCTGGTCTCGCAGTACAACAACGTGCTGGCGCAGATCAACACGACCGCTGCTGACGCTTCGTTCAACGGCATCAACCTGCTGAACGGCGACACGCTGAAGCTGACCTTCAACGAAACCGGCAAGTCGACGCTGTCGATCACTGGTGTCACGTTCAACTCGGCGGGCCTCGGCCTCTCGACGTTGACCTCGGGCACCGACTTCCTCGACAACAGCTCGGCGAACAAGGTCATCGGCGTGCTCACCACCGCGAGCTCCACGCTGCGCAACGAGGCCTCGACGCTGGGTTCGAACCTCTCGGTCGTGCAGGTTCGTCAGGACTTCAACAAGAACCTGATCAACGTGCTGCAGACCGGCTCGTCGAACCTGACGCTGGCCGACACCAACGAGGAAGCGGCCAACAGCCAGGCGCTGTCGACCCGCCAGTCGATCGCGGTGTCCGCGCTGTCGCTCGCCAACCAGTCGCAGGCGAGCGTGCTGCAGCTGCTGCGCTAAGGCGCGGGCGGCACCCACGAACATCGGAGGCGGCGGGGCTTGCCCCGCCGTTTTCGGCTCTAGAATATTCGAAGATTGACGTCGCTCGGCTTCGGCGTCTGCGGCGCCGGATCAGCCGGACAGCGAGCACGAGAGCAACGTCGTGTCGACGCGAATGCAGCCTGCCGACGACGCCGCTCCCGAGAGGAGACTCCCGAGAGGAGCCTTCTGAGAGGAGAGTTGGGCCATGCCCCTGCGGGTCGAGCTGAAGCCTTTCGAGCGCATCGTGATCGGCGACAGCGTCATCGTGAATTCGAACACGCGCGCCCGCTTCATCGTCGAAGGCGACGCGCCTATCCTCCGCGAACGTGACACCGTCACCGCCGAGACCGCCGATACGCCGGCCAAGCGCCTCTATCTCTGCGTCCAGACAATGTATCTGAAGAACGACGCGATCCGCTATCGCGCGTCCTATCTCGCCTGCATGAACGAGTTGCGCAGGGCGATTCCGGAAGCCGCCGGCCAAGCCGAGACGGTGGATCGCCATGTCACGGAAGGAGCGCTGTACAAGGCGCTGAAGGAGATCAGGGCGCTGATCGAGCGAGAGGATCGCGCAGTCGCGCCGGCCGAAGCGATGCCTTGACATTCCGGCCGCCGAAGGGGCCGGGCTCGCCGCAGCCTGAGAGGTTGATGCTACGTCCGTATTAGCACGGACAATAAAATTAACGGGACGGATAAAAGCCCCACCTAACGATGGCACGGACGAAAGTCTGTTCAGCCCAGTCAGCGAGGGCCGGGTATCGATCCGCGCGGCTGGTGAAGGCTGGGACCGACCGTTGCTCTGACAGGGATCAGCGGTCGCCCCGTGACCGCGGCGCCAATTCTTGGAAGGCCAGTTTCATGGATGACCTGTTGCGTGAGTTTCTGACGGAGACCAGCGAGAGCCTGGACACCGTCGATAATCAATTGGTGCGGTTCGAGCAGGAGCCGAACAACGCCAAGATCCTCGATAACATCTTCCGGCTGGTGCACACGATCAAGGGGACCTGCGGCTTCCTCGGCCTGCCGCGGCTCGAAGCGCTGGCGCATGCCGCCGAGACCCTGATGGGCAAGTTCCGCGACGGCATGCCGGTCACCGGCGAGGCCGTGACGCTGATCCTCACCACCATCGACCGCATCAAGGACATCCTCGGACAGCTCGAGGCCAACGAGGCCGAGCCCGAGGGCGAGGACCGCGATCTCATCAGCGAGCTCGAAGCCATGGTCGAGCGCGGCATGGCGGCAATGGCCGCGTCGGCGGAGCCGATCGCGATAGCCGGCGAGACCGCGCCACCGCTTGCGCCTGCAGCGCCGGCCGCGCCCGCGGTCACGCACGGCTCGCTGATCGACCAGACGCTGGAGCGTCCGCTGCGTCCGGGCGAAGTGTCGCTCGACGAGCTCGAGCGCGCCTTCCGCGAGACCGCGATCGAGTTGCCGCCCGCGCATGAGAAGGCGCCTGAGCCCAAAGCCGCTGCCCCGGCGCCGGTCGCCAAGGCCGGGCCTGCCAAGGCGGAAGCAGAGGCCAAGGCCGAGGCGCCGAAGAAGGCGGCGCGCGCCAAGGCCAATGCCGATGGCGAGGTGCACGAGAACGACAAGGTCGCCAACCAGTCGATCCGCGTCAACGTCGACACGCTCGAACATCTGATGACGATGGTCTCGGAGCTGGTGCTGACGCGCAACCAGCTGCTCGAGATCGCCCGCCGCAACGAGGACACCGAGTTCAAGGTGCCGCTGCAGCGGCTGTCCAACGTCACCGCCGAGCTGCAGGAGGGCGTCATGAAGACGCGCATGCAGCCGATCGGCAATGCCTGGCAGAAGCTGCCGCGCATCGTCCGCGACCTCGCCACCGAGCTCGGCAAGCAGATCGAGCTCGAGATGCACGGCGCCGACACCGAGCTCGACCGCCAGGTGCTCGACCTGATCAAGGACCCGCTCACCCACATGGTGCGCAACTCCGCCGATCACGGCCTGGAGACGATGGCCGAGCGCGCCGCGGCCGGCAAGGCCGAGCAGGGCACGATCCGGCTGTCCGCCTATCATGAAGGCGGCCATATCATCATCTGCATCGCCGACAACGGCCGCGGCCTCAACACCGAGCGCATCAAGGCCAAGGCCTTGGCGAACGGCCTCGTCACCGAGGCCGAGCTCGAGAAGATGACGGAAGCGCAGATCCACAAGTTCATCTTCGAGCCGGGCTTCTCGACCGCGGCCGCCGTCACCTCGGTCTCGGGCCGCGGCGTCGGCATGGACGTGGTGCGCACCAACATCGACCAGATCGGCGGCACCATCGACATCAAGTCGGTGCTCGGCGAGGGCACCTCGGTCACCATCAAGATCCCGCTGACGCTCGCGATCGTCTCGGCGCTGATCGTCGAAGCCGGTGGCGACCGCTTCGCGATCCCGCAATTGTCGGTCGTCGAGCTGGTGCGCGCGCGCGCCAACTCCGAGCACCGCATCGAGCGCATCAAGGACACCGCGGTGCTGCGCTTGCGCAACAAGCTGCTGCCGCTGATGCATCTGAAGAAGCTCTTGAAGATCGACGACGGCTCGTCGACCGATCCGGAGAACGGCTTCATCGTGGTGACGCAGGTCGGCAACCAGACCTTCGGCATCGTGGTCGACTGCGTGTTCCACACCGAGGAAATCGTGGTCAAGCCGATGTCGACCAAGCTGCGTCACATCGACATGTTCTCGGGCAACACCATCCTGGGCGACGGCGCCGTGATCATGATCATCGATCCGAACGGCATTGCGAAAGCGCTCGGCGCCGCCGGCTCGGCCTCGCAGGCGGTGTCCGACGAACACGCCGCGCATCACGCGATCGGTGGCGAGCAGCTCACCTCGCTCCTGGTGTTCCGCGCCGGCACGGCGCAGCCCAAGGCGGTGCCGCTGGCGCTGGTCACGCGCCTGGAGGAGATCGCGGCCGACAAGATCGAGATCTCCAACGGCCGCTACATGGTGCAGTACCGCGACCAGCTGATGCCCTTGGTGCAGATGGAAGGCGTGTCGGTGCAGACGTCGGGCTCGCAGCCGATCCTGGTGTTCGCCGACGAGACCCGGGCGATGGGCCTCGTGGTCGACGAGATCATCGACATCGTCGAGGAGCGGCTCAACATCCAGGTCTCCGGCGCCAAGGACGGCATCCTCGGCTCGGCGGTGATCAAGGGCCAGGCGACGGAAGTGATCGACGTCGGCCACTTCCTGCCGATGGCGTTCGCCGACTGGTTCATCCGCAAGGAGATGGCGACCGAGTCGCAGACGCAGTCGGTGCTCTTGGTCGACGACTCGCCGTTCTTCCGCAACATGCTGGCGCCGGTGTTGAAGTCGGCCGGCTACAAGGTGCGCACGGCGGCGTCGGCGATCGAGGGCCTCGCCACGCTGCGTTCCGGGCACAGCTTCGACATCGTCGTCACCGACATCGAGATGCCGGAGATGAACGGCTTCGAGTTCACCGAGGCGATCCGCGCCGACCAGAACCTGAACCAGATGCCGGTCATCGCGGTGTCGTCGCTGGTGTCGCCGGCGGCGATCGAGCGCGGCCGCCAGGCCGGGCTCTACGACTACATCGCCAAGTTCGACCGGCCCGGCCTGATCGCGGCGCTGAAGGAACAGATCGAGGAACGGGCGCGCGCCGAAGCCAACCGGCGGGCCGCGTGACAGCAAGCGGACAGGAGCAGCGTGCGATGAGCAGCAAGATCGAAACCACCGAAGGCGCCGCCGTCGAATACGTCACTGCGATGATCGGCGGCCAGCTGTTCGGCCTGCCCATCTCGCGGGTGCAGGACGTGTTCATGCCGGAGCGGGTGACGCGGGTGCCGCTGTCGTCGGCGGAGATCGCCGGCGTCCTCAATCTGCGCGGCCGCATCGTGACCGTCGTCGACATGCGGGCGCGGCTCGGCCTCGCCCGCGCCGAGGACGGCAAGCCGCCGATGGCGGTCGGCGTCGATCTGCGTGGCGAGTCCTATGGTCTCCTGATCGATCAGATCGGCGAGGTGCTGCGGCTGCCCGAGGAGAGCCGGGAGGAGAACCCGGTCAATCTCGACCCGCGCATGGCGAAGCTCGCCGGCGGCGTGCACCGCCTCGACGGTCAGCTGATGGTCATCCTCGACGTCGATCGCGTGCTCGAGCTCCTGCCGAAGGCAGCAATCGCCGCCTAGTCCGTCAACCGTCCCATAGGGGAGACAACAATGAAGAGCTGTCTGGTCGTGGATGACTCCAGCGTCGTGCGCAAGATCGCACGCCGTATCCTGGAGGAGCTGGGCTTCTCCGTCGTCGAGGCGGAGGATGGCGAGCGGGCGCTCGAGATCTGCACCAAGAGCCTGCCGGACGCCATTCTGCTCGACTGGAACATGCCCGTCATGGACGGCTATGATTTCCTCGGGCGCCTGCGCCGGCTGCCGGGCGGCGAAGGCCCGAAGGTGGTGTTCTGCACCACGGAGAACGACATCGATCATATTTCGCGCGCGCTGAACGCTGGCGCCAACGAATACATCATGAAGCCGTTCGACAAAGAGATTGTCGCCGCCAAATTCCAGGAAGTCGGTCTCATCCAGGCGCTGTCAGCCGAATCCGCCTGATCCCTTCGTCTGCCCAGAAGAGGCCGTCCGTGAACCAGCCTGATTATGAGTTCCTGCGCAAGCTGCTTCGAGACAAATCGGGTCTCGATCTGTCTGCCGACAAGCAATATCTGATCGAGAGCCGCCTGCTTCCGCTCGCGCGCAAGGCCGGTCTCGCCAGCATCAGCGATCTCGTCCAGAAGCTGAAGGACGGGTCGAGCGCCCTGATCAGTCAGGTCGTCGAAGCGATGACGACCAACGAGACGTTCTTCTTCCGCGACAAGGTCCCGTTCGATCACTTCCGTGACGTGATCATGCCGGAGCTCCTCAAGGCCCGCGCCAATCGCAAGTCGATCCGGATCTGGTGCGCCGCGTGCTCGACCGGCCAGGAGCCGTATTCGCTGGCGATGTCGCTCAAGGAGATGGGATCTGCGCTCAGTGGATGGCGCATCGAGATCATCGCCACCGATCTCTCCCAGGAAGTGCTCGAGAAGTCGAAAGCGGGTCTCTACAGCCAGTTCGAGGTGCAGCGCGGGCTGCCGATCCAGCTTCTGGTCAGATATTTCAAGCAGGCAGGCGAGCTCTGGCAGATCAATTCCGACGTGCGCGGCATGGTCCAGCATCGGCAGCTCAATCTGCTGCACGACTTCTCCCAGCTCGGCACGTTCGACGTCGTGTTCTGCCGCAACGTGCTGATCTATTTCGATCAGGACACCAAGATCAACATCTTCGGCCGGCTCGCCAAGCAGATGGAGCCGGACGGCTTCCTCGTACTCGGTGCTGCGGAGACCGTCGTCGGCCTCACCGACGTGTTCAAGCCGCTCACGGACCGGCGTGGCCTGTATCGCCCGAGCGGGATCGCTTCCGCGGCGAAGGCGCCCGCTCCGGGAATGCCCAGGGTCGCGGCCGCGGGCAACTAGATGTTCCCGCAGCCCAATAGAGCAGGACGCGAAGATGTCTGACGAGAACAAAGGTACGGAGCGCGTCACCTTCAGCCGCGGCTACGATGTCTGCATCATGGGCATCGACGGGACCTGGCGCAGGGACTGCCAGCTCAACGCCATCTCGGACAACGACGCGGTGCTGACGGTCGAAGGATCGATCCAGGGATTGAACCTGAAGGAGTTCTTTCTGCTGCTGTCCTCGACGGGGCTCGCCTACCGCCGCTGCGAGTTGGTCCGGGTCAACGGCTCGGAGATGGACATCCAGTTCATCAAGGGAAAGAACAAGAAGAAGCGTGGCAACGCTTCCGCCGGCCAGGAAACGACCGTCAACTAATTCGTCTTCCGGCAGCGCGGCGCATTGCGCGCCCACCGCTCGGGAAGCTTCCGCGCGCGAAGCGACGAGGAGACGCGCCGCCCCGGATCCTGCGCAAGTCCTAAGGCCGGGAGCCAGTTTTCGGAGAACCGCTTTACGCCGCCGCAGGGTCGGACGTGTATGACAATGACCTCGGTCAAATTTTCCAGGAACGACCAATGCCGGTCATGAGTTCGGAACTTGCACCCAGCCGGCCGGAGCGCGCGGACGATGGCGAACGGCGCGCGTTGCAGCTCTTGGTCGTCGACGACGACGCCGCGCAGCGGACGCTGATCGCGCTGGCGGCCAAGCAGGCCGGCCATGCCGTAACGGTCGTGGCCACCTGCAGCGACGCGATCCGCGAGGTGCGCAACAAGCGCTTCGACTGCGTGACGCTCGATCTCATGCTTGAGGATGGCGACGGGACCGAGGTCCTCAAGGTGATCGCAGATACCCGCTTCGCCGGTTCCGTGATCGTGATCAGCGGCATGGATGCGGCGAAGCGAATTGAGGCCCGGCTGCTCGCGCGCTCGCTCGGGATCGACCTGCAGAGTCTGCCGAAGCCGGTCGATCTGGCGGCGCTGCGCATCTGCCTTGCCAATCTCGGCAAGACTGCGCTCGGCCTGCCCGTGGTCCACACCTGGGGCGGCGTCGCAGCCGAAAGTGTTGCCGCGAAGCATCGGTCCTGAGAGACCTGCATCGGAACAAGCCGCGGTCCAGAGTGCACATCCTGTGTAACGTCCAAATCCCGCCGATCTCTGATCAAGACGAGGGCAAGGCTGGCTGACGGCTGCACGTCTTGTGTCAAATGCCGTGCAGATTTTCGTGGCAAGAGCCGTGCACTGGTCTGGCACCGAGCATGCCCGTTCGGCGTGGTGCAAGCGGGCAACGCCGATGCGATCAGAGCTTGATGTCGATCATGACGCTGTCGACGTTGATGTGTTTTGCAAAGCAGCATGCCGCTCACGACGGCTGCCTTGAGATCGTGTCCAGATCGTGGTCTCGTGAAGGCGGTCACCGATCTGCAGCTACTACTTGTGGGTTAGGATCATAAACCGTACAAATACGGGTGCCCAAAGCACCCGACGAGTATGGTATCATAAGACGCGCTTTCATTGTTTCTTCTCCTTTGCAAGAGCAATCGCCCATGGCCGAACAAACAACTTCCCGCGGTGAGATCTTTGTCGTCGATGACGATCCAGCCGTGCGTGACACCCTCTCGATGGTCTTGTCGGCAGGTGGGTACGAAGTGATCTGTTTTGCGGACGGCGCCGCGCTCCTGGCGGTGGCGCGGAGCAGGACACCGGCCTGTATCCTGCTCGACGTGCACATCCCCGGAAAGTCGGGTCTCGACATTCTCAGGGAACTGCACGGCGAGGACTATCCGGCTCCGATCTTCATGATCTCGGGCCAGGGCGACATTCCGATGGCCGTGAACGCGATCAAGAACGGGGCGCTCGACTTCATCGAGAAGCCGTTCCGCGGCAGTGAGATCGTGGCCCGTCTGAACGAGGCGATCGGCGCGTTCGCGCGGCGGCAGAAGGAGAACGCCTCGCCGAAGATCGGCTCGCTGCATTTCCCCGGCCGCGAGCCGCTGACGCGGCGCGAGCGCGAGGTCCTGGAACAGTTCACGGCGGGGGCCTCGAACAAGGAGGCGGGGCGCACGCTGGGCATCAGCCCGCGCACGATCGAGGATCACCGCGCCAACATCATGAAGAAGCTCGGCGCGCGCAACGCGGCCGATCTGATCCGCATTGTGATGACGGCGTCGCGCGCCAATTGAGCCGATGGCCGGGCCGCCCGCACGTGGCCTCGCTCTGGAGCAGCGGCAATCGCAAGCGCCAGGCCGCGTTGGTCAGGCCGCATGCTCAAGCCGCATTGCTCAAGCCTCGGTGGCGGCGAGCGCCTTGCGGATCATCTTGGCGAGCTCGGATTTGCGGTACGGTTTCGGCAGCAGAAGAATTCCCTCGTCGAGCCGGCCGTGATGCACCACGGCATTTTCGGTGTAGCCGGAGGTGAATAGGACCCGCTGCGCCGGGCGAATCCGCTGGATCTCGGATGCGAGCTGGCGGCCGTTCATCGTCCCCGGCATGATGATGTCGGTGAAGAGCAGATCGAACGGCTCCCCGGCATTGGTGATCGCCAGCGCTTCGGCGGCATTGGCCGCCTCCAGCGTCGCATAGCCCAGCGCATGGAGCTGGGCGAGAACGTAGCCGCGCACCAGCCGATCGTCCTCCACCACCAGGATCGTCTCCTGGCCGCCCTGGATCGCCGGCGCGGCGCCCGATGGCTCCGTGACCGCCTCTTCGCTGCCCGGCGGCAGGTACATCCGGATCGTGGTGCCGTGGCCTTCTTCGCTGTAGATCCTGATGTGTCCGGCCGATTGCTTCACGAAGCCGTACACCATCGACAATCCGAGCCCCGTCCCCTTGCCCGGCCCCTTCGAGGTGAAGAACGGATTGAACACCTTGTCGATGATGGCGGCCGGAATGCCGCTGCCACTGTCGCTCACCGCGATCATCGCGTAGCGACCGGGCCGCACGTCGTCGTAGAGACTTGCGTAGTTCTCGTCGAGGTCGGCCCAGCCGGTCTCCAGGATGAGCTTGCCGCCATTCAGCATCGCGTCGCGGGCATTGAGCGCGAGGTTGATGACCGCCGTGGCGAGCTGGTTCGGATCGACATGCGCCACGCAGGTCTCGTCCTGGAAGACGGACTCGATCTCGATCTGCTCTCCGAGCGTCGGCCGCAGCAGCTTGGCCGTGTCGATCATGAGCGTGTTGACGTCGACCTCGCGCGGCTGCAGCGGCTGCCGGCGCGCAAAGGCGAGCAGATGCTGGGTGAGATCGGCACCGCGCGCGGCGGCCTCGTCGATCATCCTGGTGATCGCGGCGAGCTGCGGCTCCTTGGCCACGGCCGCGGCGAGAATCTCGATCGTGCCGGTGATCACGGTGAGGATGTTGTTGAAGTCGTGCGCGATGCCGCCGGTGAGCTGGCCGATCGCCTCCATCTTCTCGGACTGGCGGATCCGCTCCTCGGTCGCGATCTTGTCGGTGAGGTCGCGGAAGAAGCCGTTCAGCACGAAGCCGTTGCGGGTCTTCAGCGCGGTCACGCTGAGCTCGGCCTTGAACTCGCGGCCGTCGCGCCGCTTCACCATGACCTCGCGCCGACGGCCAACCCCGAGCGCGCTCGCTTGTCCGGTCATCAGGATGCGGCCGAGCGCCTCGCGCAGCTCCTCGCCGACGTCCCCGACCGTGATCACGTCGAACACGTCCTTGCCGATGATCTCGGCGCGCGACCAGCCGAAGATCTTCTCGGCCTGGGAGTTCCAGTTGAGAATGGCGCCGTTGTCGTCGACCTGGACGAAGGCATCGAGCGCGGTCTCGATGATGTTGCGGGCGAGCTGCTCGCTCTCCCGCAGCGTCTCCTGCGCCAGCCGGCTCTCGGTCATGTCGCGCCCGATGAAGAAGTGGCGCTGCACCGGCTCCGACCAGTTCGAGGTCCAAGACAGAGTCACCACGCGGCCGTCCTTGTGGACGTAGCGGCAGTCGGAGGTGCGTGCGCGCAGGCCGAGGCGCGAGGCACGAAGCTCCTCGCGTGCTTTGAGCAGATCGCCGGAGTGGATGAAATCCGCGCCGCTGCGGCCGATCATCTCGGCCGGCGTGTAGCCGAGAATCGTCTCCACGCTCGGTGAGATCTGGACCAGGATGCCATTGCGGTCGGTGATGAGGATCAGGTCCCGCGACGTCTCGAAGATGCGCCGCCGCTCCTCGGTCTGCTGGCGCAGCGCCAGCTCGGTCCGGCGGCTCTCGGTGACGTCGCGTGCGATCTTGGAGGCGCCGATGATCTGGCCCGTCGGTGATTTGATCGGCGAGACGCTGAGCGAGACCTGGACCAGCTCACCGTCCTTGCGGATCCGCACCGTCTCGAAGTGCTGGATCCGCTCGCCGCGGGCCATGCGCGCCAGAATGTCCTGGGCCTCGGCCATGCGCTCTGGCGGCACGAGGAAATCCGCACGGCGGCCCACGGCCTCCTCGGCGGAGTAGCCCAGCATGGCCTCGGCTGCCGGATTCCAAGCAGTGATGGTGCCGTCCAGCGACAGCGTCACGATCGCGTCGTTCGACGATTCCACCGCTGCACTGTAGAGGCGTTCGCGGGCGGCGAAATGGTCGCGCGCCGCTTCGGTCAGGTAATGCTCCTGGACTTCGCGCTCGAGCTCGGCGGTCTTGGTGCGAACCTCGTCCAGCACGCGGGCAAAGGCGCGCGCCAGCACGCCGGTCTCGCCGACCGCCTCGAGCGGAATGTTCACCGCCTCGCCGCGGCCCACGCCCTCGACGGCCTGGGTCAGCTGGTTGATCGGCCGCGTCAGCGAGCGCGCGACCACGAAGGCGAGCGCGGCTGCGCACAACATCGCGATCAGGCCGACCTCGATCGCCGTCTTGCGGATGGCGAGGGCGGGCGCCATGAAGGCGGTGTTCGGGATCGTCTCGATCACCGCCACCCATTCCTGTCCCGCGAGCAGCGCCGGAGCGAAGGCGACGCCGCCGGGACGATCGGCCTCGTCGTGCAGGATCTGCGCGAAACCTTCGGCGCTGCCCGTCGCGCCGGCGAGCGTCGGAAAATCGTCCTGCCATCGCGTCGATAGGCCGCGCTTGGAGGCGAATTCCCGGTCGGATTCGGGATGGAAGAGATAGTCGCCGCGGGCGTTCACCAGGTAGAGCTGGGCGCCCGGCCGGGCCGCGGCGCGCAGATGCGCGAAGATCGGGCGCATGTCGAGATCGATCATCAGGATCGCGTACGGCTTGCCGTCCGGCGCGAACACCGGCGTGCCGACGCACAGCATCGGCACGCCTGTCTTGGGATCCGTCGTGTTGCCGTCGAGAATGATCGGCGAGAGTCGGATGCCGCCGGGCGGCAGGCTCAGCGTCTCCTTGATGTAGTTGCGTTCGCCGCGCGTGATCAGCTCGTTCTCCGGAACGATCCGCACCGTGTTGCCCGGCCCGAGCCGGTCGACCCGGATCAGCTCGCGATAATTGTTCTCGATCCCGACAAGGCGGATCATCGCGTAGGTCTGCTTGGCCTGCAGCTCGGCGAAGTAGCGCATTGCGACCCGCTCGCGCCACGACTGCGCCGGCAGCCCTTCGCGGGGATCGGGAGCCCCCGTCTTCAGCGTGCGTATCAACGTTGCCAGATTTGGCGAGGCGCGATAGCCGTTGATGTCGTTGCGGGCACCGCCGACATAGTTTTCGAGCTCGGTCGCCATCAGGCGCGAATGCGACTCGATTCGATCGAGCGCGCGCGGCAGCAGCGCCCGCTCGAGGCTGCGGTAGCCGAGCCAGCCGACGGCGAACACCGCGATCGCGACCAGCAGGATCATCGCGACAGCCAGTCGCGTCGTCAGCGTGATGCGGCCGCCGAGCCGCGGACCCTCGCTCGCGGGCTGCGCGCCGCTCAGCAGGGGCTCTTTGCTTCGGCTGTCAGGAGTTCGGAACAGCATCGTGGCCTGGCCTGGGTCGAGTAGCCTGATCGCCTGCCGATGCCAGGCAATCGGAAACCATCGTCAGGAGGGCTGCCGGCTTGAACGGCTTGGGCAATGCGGAAACCGCTCCCAGCTTGGTAGCCATGGCAAGATAGTCGGGCTCTGACATCGAGGTCGGGGTGTGGGGACGTCCCGAGGTCATGATGATCGGAACACCCGGCGTTTGCTTGAGGATCATGCGCATCGCCTCCAGCCCGTCCATGCCCGGCATGAAGATGTCCAGGATCACCAGGTCGAAGCTCTCGCTTTTGAAGCGGACGAGCGCCTTCTGGCCGTCACCGGCGATTCCGACGACGTGACCGGCGCGTTCGAGCACGCGCTGAATTGTCAGCTGCATGAGCGGATCGTCGTCCACGACCAGAATCTTCGCCACGCTCCGCATCTCCCGATTGGCTGGCAGCAAGACCAACGGTCAGTTGCAAAGGTTTTGCCCAATTCGCGGCGCGCCGCAAGCGCTTCGCCGCGCAAGTCACATGCAGGATGGGACGCGGTGATCGATGTCCCATGCGGGCGAAGGGTGGACCATCCGGGCGCCGTGCCTGCATTCGAGGCGCTCGCGCCGTAGTTGCAGGGCGCGGAGCGCTTCATAATCGCCTCGTTCCGGCGAGGGCAGTCCCGCTGAATGCACAATATTTAAGCACATGTCTAAGGTCGACGATCCCGGGCGGCGCGACGGGTGGAGACAATGCGGACCTGCACGGGACGGAGTGGCCACAGGAGCGACGTGCCGGGGTGCGGCGTGACACCGCTTATGTCCTCCGATTGGGCAGGCCGCTAGCTGCTGAGATAGTCCGGCCAGCGGCCGCGAATGGTCGCGAGGTCGCTCAGCGTGCCGGTCAGGTGCTCGCGCAGATGCGTCTGCGCCTCGTCCGGCCGGCCCGCGGCGATCGCGTCGACGACCTGCTTGTGGTGGCGCAGGATGGTCTGCGCCTTGCCGGGCGAAGGCAGATGCAGCCGGCGCAGCCGGTCGATGTGACCGCTGCGGCTGCGGACCAGACTCCACAGCTCGTGCTTGTCCGCGGCGGTGTAGAGCCGCTCGTGGAATGCGTTGTCGACGATCGTGAACGAGGTGAAGTTGCCGTCCTTGGCGAACCGTCTCTGCTGGGCGATCAGGGCATGCAGCTCGTCGATCGGGGCCGCCGCCGGTGTCAGCGCGAGCAGCCGCACGATCTCGAGCTCCAGCGCCTGGCGCAGGAACTGCGCCTGCTGCGCGCGAGCCACGTCGATGCGGCTGACCAGGGTCGCATGCTGCGGGAAGACGTCGACCAGGCCCTCTTCGGCCAGCCGCATCAGCGCGTCCCGGATCGGTGTCGAGCTGAGGCCGAACTCGGCTTGCAGCGCCGGCCGCGACAATGGCGCTCCCGGCGGCAGCGCCAGCGCGATGATCTGGTCGCGCAACCGCTCGAAGACCTGCGGTGCCGCGCGCCGGCTCGGATCGAGCCGTTCGGGCGGGAGAACCGCAGCAGGCGTCGCGGGCAATGCCATTTGGTCGGACGTCCGGCTCGAATGTCGCAGGGCAGAACAGCCCTTGTCAGAGATGCACTAATGCATTAGTGCATCTCTCCGCCGGCCGTCAAGAAGGAGCCGGCACGCGAGGAGGGATGTCCCATGTTCGAGAAGTTCGGGCGCTCGGCCGCACGAGCCGCCGGCCTGCTGGCCGCGCTGCTGGTCGCGGCGGCCTGGAATGACGCCGCACAGGCCCAGCAGAAGACCGAGGTCTCGCTGTCGCGCCAGCCCGGCATCTTCTACATGCCGAGCCACATCATCGAGAAGAACAAGCTGATCGAGAAGCATGCCGCGGCGCTTGGCGTGCCCGGCGTCACCACCAAATGGCTGACCTTCTCCGGCGGCGGCGCGCAGACCGATGCGCTGCTGTCGGGCAGCGTCGACATTCTCAACACCGGCACCGGCAATCTGCTGTTGTTGTGGGACCGTACCCGCGGCGGCGTGAAGGGTATCGTCGCGACCTCGGCCCAGCCGATGACCCTGATCAGCCGCGATCCCAACATCAAGTCGATCAAGGACTTCGGTCCCAGCGACAAGATCGCCGTGCCGACCGTCAAGGTCTCGACCCAGGCCATCGTGCTGCAGATCGCGGCCGCCGAGGCGTTCGGCGCCGATCAGTGGAACAAGCTCGACGCCAACACCGTGCAGCTCGGCCATCCCGACGCCTATACGGCGCTGTCGAACCCGCAGCACGAGGTGCACAACCATTTCTCGATCCCGCCCTACACGTTCCTCGAATTGAAGAACGTCCCCGGCGCGCACGTCGTGATGAATTCGCCCGACGTGATGGGTGGACCGCTCAGCCAGGCGCAGTTCTTCACCACGACGAAGTTCGCGGACGCCAACCCGAAGATCATCCAGGCGGTCCGCGACGCCACCAAGGAGGCGCAAGACCTGATCCGCAGCGATACCCGGACGGCGGTGGAGATCTACAAGGAGATCACCGGCGACAAGACCTCGGTCGAGGATCTGCTCGCCTGGCTCAAAGAGCCCGGCATGATGGAGTGGAACCTGGAGCCGCAGGGCACGATGAAGTTCGCCGCGCATCTCGCCAAGATCGGCACCATCAAGACCCAGCCCAAGGCCTGGACCGACTACTACCTGCCGGTCGCGCATGATCTGAAGGGCAACTGATGTCTGCGCTGCTCGACGTCGATGGCGTCACTTTGCGCTACAAGACCTCCAGCGCCGTGATCACGGCGACCGAACGCGTCGGCTTCTCCGTCGACCGCTCCGATCGCTTCGTGCTGCTCGGACCGTCCGGCTGCGGCAAGTCGACCCTGCTGAAGGCGGTCGGTGGCTACATCAAGCCGAGCGAGGGTCGGATGCGCATCAACGGCCGCGAGATCACCGGTCCCGGCGCCGACCGCATGATGATCTTCCAGGAGTTCGACCAGCTGCTGCCGTGGAAGACCGTGCTCGCCAACGTGATGTTCCCGCTGCTGACGGCGCGGCGCATGCCGCGCAAGGAGGCCGAGAGCCGAGCCCGCGCCTATATCGAGAAGGTCGGGCTGACGCGCGTCGTCGATGCCTATCCGCATACGCTGTCGGGCGGTATGAAGCAGCGCGTCGCGATCGCCAGGGGCATGGCGATGGAGCCGGACATTCTCTTGATGGACGAGCCGTTCGCGGCGCTCGACGCGCTGACGCGGCGGACCTGCCAGGACGAGCTGTTGCAGCTCTGGAACGAGACCAAGTTCACGGTGCTGTTCGTCACGCATTCGATCGCGGAAGCCATCAAGATCGGCAACCGCATCCTGTTGCTGTCGCCGCATCCGGGGCGGGTCAAGGCCGAGGTCATCGACGTTGACAAGGTCTCGGCCGAGGATGGCAGTGCCGCACGCCTGGAGAAGCAGATCCATGATCTCCTGTTTTCTGAACCCGCAACGGCACATTGAGGGCCGCTCCCATGGCTGACGCAAAGATCATCCTGCGCGACACGGCTGCGGCGAGCGCGTCCCCGGCCGAGGTCGAGCGCAAGCTCGGCATGCTCGAGCTGCTCTGGAACGACGGCTTCGTGCGCAAGACCCTGATCATCGTCGTGCTCGCCGCGATCTGGCAGGCCTACGGCAGCTATCTCGACAATCCGCTGCTGTTCCCGACCTTCTCCGACACCATCGCTGCGCTCTGGGAGAAGGTCCGTGACGGCACCATTCCGATGCGCGCCTGGACCTCGCTGAAGGTGCTGTTCATGGGCTATGCCGCCGGCATTACGCTGGCGGCCATCCTGACCATACTCGCGATCTCGACCCGCATCGGCACTGATTTCCTCGAGACCGTCACGGCGATGTTCAACCCGCTGCCGGCGATCGCGCTGCTGCCGCTGGCGCTGATCTGGTTCGGGCTCGGCAGCGGCAGCCTCGTCTTCGTGCTGATCCATTCGGTGCTGTGGCCGGTCGCGCTCAACACCCATTCCGGCTTCAAGAGCGTGTCCAACACGCTGCGCATGGTCGGCCGGAACTACGAGCTGAGCGGCTTCTCCTATGTCATTCGCATCCTGATTCCGGCGGCGTTCGGCGCCATCCTCACCGGCCTCAAGATCGGCTGGGCGTTTGCGTGGCGGACCCTGATCGCGGCCGAGCTGGTGTTCGGCGTGTCCTCGGGGCAGGGCGGCCTCGGCTGGTTCATCTTCGAGAACCGCAATTTGCTGGAGATTCCCGCCGTTTTCGCCGGCCTCTTGACCGTGATCGTGATCGGCCTCGTGGTCGAGAACCTGGTCTTCCGCACCATCGAGCGCCGGACCGTGCTGACCTGGGGGACGCAATCATGAGCGAGCGCAAGCAACCCGATCAGCTGCGCAGCGCGCGCTGGTTCGCACCCGACGATCTCCGCTCCTTCGGCCATCGCTCGCGCGTGATGCAGATGGGCTACGCCCAGGAGGAATGGAAGGGCCGGCCGGTCATCGCCATCATCAACACCTGGTCCGACGCCCAGCCCTGTCACATGCACTTCAAGCAGCGGGTCGACGACGTCAAGCGCGGCGTGCTGATGGCCGGCGGCTTCCCGATCGAGCTGCCGGCGCTGTCGCTGTCGGAGTCGCTGTTGAAGCCGACCACGATGCTCTATCGCAACATGCTGGCGATGGACGTCGAGGAGCTGTTGCGCAGCCATCCCGTCGACGGCGTCGTGCTGATGGGCGGCTGCGACAAGACCACGCCGGCGCTGCTGCTCGGCGCCACCAGCATGAACCTGCCGGCGATCTATCTCCCCGCAGGACCGATGCTGCGCGGCAATTGGAAGGGCAAGACGCTCGGCTCCGGCTCCGATGCCTGGAAGTACTGGGACGAGCGCCGCGCCGGAAAACTGTCGGACGCCGACTGGAATGCGATGGAGGCGGGCATCGCGCGCAGCCACGGCACCTGCATGACCATGGGCACGGCCTCGACCATGACTGCGATTGCCGAGGCCATCGGCATGACCTTGCCCGGCGCCTCGTCGATTCCCGCCGCCGATGCCGAGCACATCCGCATGAGCTCGGAGTGCGGCCGCCGCGTCGTCGAGATGGTGTGGGAGGACCTGACGCCGTCGAAGATCCAGACGCGGCCAGCGTTCGAGAATGCGATCGCGGTCGCGATGGCGATGGGCTGCTCCACCAACGCGATCATCCACGTGATCGCGCAGGCACGCCGCGCCGGCGCCGATATCGGCCTCGACGATTTCGAGGCCGCGAGCCGCAAGGTGCCGGTGCTCGCCAATGTCCGGCCGAGCGGCGACACCTATCTGATGGAGGACTTCTATTACGCTGGCGGGCTGCCCGGCCTGATGAGCCGGATGAAAGAGCATCTCCATCTCGACTGCCTCACCGTCAACGGCCGCACGCTGGGCGACAACATCACAGGCGCCGGCGTCTACAATGACGACGTCATCCGCCCGCAATTCAACCCGATCTACCGCGAGGGCGCGCTCGCCGTGCTCAAGGGCAACCTCGCGCCGGATGGCTGCGTCATCAAGCCCTCCGCCTGCGAGCCGCGCTTCCTCAGGCACACGGGCCCGGCGCTGGTATTCGACGACTATCCCTCGATGAAGAAGGCGATCGACGATCCCGATCTCGACGTCACGGCCGATCACGTGCTGATCCTGCGCAATGCCGGCCCGCAGGGCGGGCCGGGCATGCCGGAATGGGGCATGCTGCCGATCCCGACCAAGCTCGTGCGCGAGGGCGTGCGCGACATGGTCCGGCTGTCCGACGCCCGCATGAGCGGCACCAGCTATGGCGCCTGCATCCTGCACGTCGCGCCGGAGGCCTATGTCGGCGGTCCCCTGGCGCTGGTGAAGAACGGCGACCGCATCACGCTCGACGTCGCCGCGCGCACAATCAATCTTGATGTGCCTGAGGACGAATTGGCGCGCCGTCGCGCCGCCTGGACACCGCCAACGCCGCGCTTCGAGCGTGGCTATGGCTGGATGTTCGCCCGCCACATCAAGCAGGCCAATGACGGCTGCGATTTCGACTTCCTCGAGACCGGCTTCGGCGCCGCGGTCGGGGAGCCCGCGATTTATTAGTTCATAGCGCCGCGTTAGCCCGCGCTGTTCCGCGCACCCGGTGCGCTCCCTCCCCCCTTGCGGGGGAGGGTCGGGGAGGGGGGTACCCCAAGCGACACCGTTGATGTGGATCCCCACCCCCAACCCCTCCCCGCAAGGGGGAGGGGAGAACTGCGAGCACCGACCGCATGACCAGACTCAGCACCGCCACCCGCAACAAGCTCAAGACCGTTTCGACCGCGACCGTCGCCACCGCGCTGTTCAAGCGCGGCCTGCGCATCCAGTGCATCCAGAACGTCCACCCGCTCAATCCGGGGCAGCCGACCATGGTCGGCGAGGCCTTCACCCTGCGCTATATCCCGGCGCGCGAGGACCTCAACACCATCGAGGTGTTTCGCGACCGTGCCCATCCGCAGCGCAAGGCCGTGGAGGAATGCCCGCCCGGCGCCGTGCTGGTGATGGACAGCCGCAAGGATCCGCGCGCCGCCTCCGCCGGCGCGATCCTGGTGAGCCGCCTGCAGCAGCGCGGCGTCGCCGGTGTCGTCACCGATGGCGGGTTTCGCGATGCGGCCGAGATCGCCAAGCTCGGCATCCCCGCGTTTCATCAGCGCCCGAGCGCGCCGACCAATCTCACCCTGCATCATGCGATCGAGATCAACGGCCCGATCGCCTGCGGCGACGCGCCGGTGTTTCCCGGTGACGTCATCCTCGGCGATTCCGACGGCGTCATCGTCATCCCCGCCCATCTCGCGGACGAGATCGCGGAGGAGACGTTCGAGATGACCGCGTTCGAAGATTTCGTCGCCGAGCAGGTCGCGAACGGCCGCTCCATCCTCGGCCTCTATCCGGCGACCGATCCGCAGACGCCGGCGGATTTCGCCGCGTGGCGCGCGAAGAACGGCAGGTAACCGTCACACACTCCGCTGTCGTCCCGGCCTTGAGCCGGGACCCAGAAACACAGGCGGATGTGACTACGAAGAAAGCAGCTCCAGCCTGCCGAACAACCGGGGACGGTGGCTATGGGTCCCTGCGTTCGCAGGGACGACACTGTTGGTCGGGCGAGATCCCGCTACACATCTCGCTGTTGCTGTCAGTCGCCGCGCTCACGCGCTTCTATCCGCCAAGCCCACCGCCCACAGCGCGAACGCATAGGCGATCGCGACTTCGTCGAGGCGGTTGAAGCGGCCGGAGGCGCCGCCGTGGCCGGCGCCCATGTTGGTGCGCAGCACGACAGGGCCGCCACCGGTCATCGTCGCGCGCAGCCGCGCGATCCATTTCGCCGGCTCCCAATAGGTGACGCGCGGGTCGGTCAGGCCGGCCATCGCCAGGATCGCCGGATACGGCTTGGCGGCGACGTTGTCGTAGGGCGAGTAGGACAGGATGGTGCGAAAATCTGCCTCGCTCTCGATCGGGTTGCCCCATTCGGGCCATTCCGGCGGCGTCAGCGGAAGGCTGTCGTCGAGCATGGTATTGAGCACGTCGACGAACGGCACCTCGGCGACGATGCCGGCGAACAGCTCGCCCGCGCGGTTGGCGACCGCGCCCATCAGCATGCCGCCGGCGCTGCCGCCATGGCCGACGATGCGCTTGGCGCTGGTGTAGTTCGCCGTGATGAGGGCCCGCGCGCACGCCGCGAAATCGTCAAAGCCGTTGGTCTTCTTCTCGCGCTTGCCGTCGAGATACCAGCCCCAGCCCTTGTCGGTGCCGCCGCGGATATGGGCGATGGCATAGACGAAGCCGCGGTCGACCAGCGACAGCCGGTTGGTGGAGAACGACGCCGGCATGGCATGGCCGTAGGACCCGTAGCCGTAGAGCAGCAGCGGCGCGGCGCCGTCGGCCTTGAAGTCGCGCCGATGCAAGAGCGAGACCGGCACCTCGGCGCCGTCGTCCGCCTTCGCCATGATGCGCGTGGTGACGTAGTCCGCCGGATTGTGCCCCGACGGGATTTCCTGGCGCTTGCGCAACGTTCTAGCGCGCGTCACCATGTCGTAGTCCCACACCTCCGACGGCGTCGTCATCGACGAATAGGCAAAGCGCAGGTTGGTGGTGTCGAACTCGTAGGAGCCCATCGCGTCGAGCGAATAGGCGCCCTCGTCGAAGGCGATCGCGTGTTCCTCGCCGGATTCCAGGTCTCTGATCACGATCGACGGCAGCGCGTTGGCGCGCTCCAGCCGCACCAGATGGCCGGCATAGAGATCGTGGTCGAGCACATAGATGCCGGCGCGATGCGGAATGAGGTCGCGCCAATTGGCGCGCTCGGGCGCGGCCAGCGGCGCGGTCACGATCTTGAAGTCGATCGCACCGTCGGCGTTGGTCAGGATGTAGAGCTCATCACCGCGATCCGCGATCGAATATTGCACGCCGTTCTCGCGCGCCGCGACCAGCCGCGGCGGTGCCTCGGGAGCATCGAGGTCGATCAGGCTCTGCTCGGAGGTCTCATGATCGCCGCCGGCGATGACGCAGAACCGGCCGGAGGTCGACTCGTGCACATGGGTGAACCAGCCGGTGTCCTTCTCCTCATAGACCAGCAAATCGTCTGATTGGTTGGTGCCGAGCTTGTGCCGCCACACCTGCATCGGGCGGTGATTGTCGTCGAGCTTGACGTAGAAGAAGCTCTTGCAGTCACGCGACCACACCACGCCGCCGTCGGTCTCCTCGACGAGATCGACGAGATCGTTTCCACCGTCCCAGTCGCGGACGCGGATGGTGAAATATTCCGAGCCCTTGGTGTCGGCGCTCCAGGCGGCCAGCTTGTGGTCGTGCGAATGCCGGCTGCCGCCGAACTTGAAATACTCATGCCCGCGCGCCAGAGCATCGCCGTCGAGCCCGATGGTCTCCGCCCCGCCGTTGCGCGGCGTGCGGCAGAACAGCTCGTGCTGGCCGCCCTCGCGGTACTTTCGGAAGTAGGCGTAGGGCCCGTCCGGCGATGGCACCGAGGAATCGTCCTCCTTGATGCGGCCGCGCATCTCCGCGACGAGCTTCTTCTGCAGCGGTGCGGTGTGGCCGAGCACGGATTCCGCATAGGCGTTCTCGGCCTCGAGATAGGCGCGGATGTCGGCGTCGAGCAGCGACGGATCGTGCAGCACCTCCTGCCATCGCGCATCCTTCAGCCAGGCATAATCGTCGCTCACGGTGATGCCGTGGCGGGTGAAGGAATAAGGGCGGCGCGGCGCCACCGGCGCACTTGTGCTGCTGTCGGTCATGTCGTCCTTTACGGGGTCACGCTCTCGCCGAGCCATTGGATCGCGGCGTCGAGGCCGCCGCGGCCATGCGGAATCTTCAACGCCACCAGCGCCATTTCGATCACACCGAGCGTGCCCAGCACCATCGGCGCGTTGACATGGCCCATATGGGCGATGCGGAACGCCTGGCCCTGGAGGTCGCCGATCCCGGTGCCGAGCACGACGCCGCACTGCTCCTTGCAGTAGGTCTGCAGTACGGCCGGATCATAGCCGCCGCCGACCAGCACCGTGGTCACGGTGTTGGAACGCTCCGCGGCGTCTGCGATATTGAAGCCGATCACCTGGCCCTCGCTCCACTTCGCCACCGCGCGGCGCACGGCCTCGCCGAGCAGCTCATGGCGGCGGAACGCATGCGGCAGGCCTTCGGCGAACAGCATGTCCATCGCCTGGCGCAGCGCGAACAGCAGGTGCACCGGCGCGGTGCCGCCATATTTGCGATAGTGCTCGGTGCCCTCGCGCTCGCTCCAGTCCCAATACGGCGTGCGCATGTTGGCGCGCTTGTGCGCCTCGAGTGCGCGTGCGTTCGCCGCGACGAAGCCGAGGCCGGGCGGCGTCATCAGGCCCTTCTGCGAGCCGGACATCGCGACGTCGATGCCCCAGGCATCCATCTCGAACGGCATGCAGCCGAGCGAGGCGACGGTGTCGACCATATAGAGCGCCGGATGGCCCGCGGCCTTGATGGCGCGGCCGATCGCCTCGACATCGTTGACGACGCCCGAGGCGGTGTCGATCTGCGCCACCACGATGGCCTTGATGGTGTGCTCCTTGTCGGCGCGCAGCCGCGCCTCGACCTCGGCCGGGCGCACCGCGCGGCGCCAGTCGCCCCTGAGAACCTCGACCTCGGCGCCCATCGCGCGCGCCGCATGGCCCCAGCCGATCGCGAAGCGGCCGCTCTCCAGCACCAGCAGCTTGTCGCCGCGCGACAGCACGTTGGAGAGCACGGCCTCCCAGGCGCCATGGCCGTTGGCGATGTAGATGTAGGTCTTGCCCTTGGTCGCGAACAGGCGGCCGAGATCGGACATGATGCCGTCGGTCAGCTCGACCATCTGCTTGGAGTAGATGTCGAGCGCCGGGCGGTGCATCGCCTGCAGCACCTCGTCCGGCATCGTGGTGGGTCCCGGGATGGCCAGAAACTCCCGGCCCGCGCGAACGGTCATTGTCAGTGTCCTCGGCGATGTGGTTTGGCGGTTGAGGGTGGTGGCGGGCTCTCGCACACGGCTGGCCCATGGTCGTTTTACGTGGCGCGGCGCATTAAGAAAAGCCGGAGAAGCCGGGGGGCTGGCATGCCGCCGGCAGGCGGGCGCGTCAGGCCGTCAGCGCCTCGTCTCGCGGCAGCCGGCGGCCTCGGCCTCCTCGACCGAGCAGAACCAGCGCGTGCCCTTGGCGACGTGCATCTTGATCTGAGCGTACCAACGGCTCTTCGGCGTGTGATAGATGCACTCGCCGGCGCCGTTGACGTTGCCCTTGATGGTGCAGTCCGGTGACGGCGCGACCGGTCCCGAGGCCGAGGCGAGCAGGATGGCTTTCGCGCTGTCCGGTGGCTTGGTGGCGCCGAGGATCGTGGTCTTCTTGTTGCGCACGCGCCAGTCCCACGGCGCGATGAATGCACCCTGCCACATGCCGGCCTTGGCGGCGCGCGCCTCGGCCTCGTCGGGCTCGTAATCGTGCGAGATGGTGCGATAGGCCAGCGCCCAACCGCTGCGCACCAGCCATTTCTGGATGTCCTCGCCGTCGACGTCGCAGCGCGCGACCTGGCGACCGCGCCGATCGATCGAACGCGGATGACAGGTCCAGCTCTTGCCGTCGGCGTGCTTGATCAGTTCGTCACGCGCGGCCACGCCGCAGGTCCAGCGCTCGCCGTTCTTGTTCAGGCAGAGCTGATCGACGGCGGGCGCGTCGATGCCGCCGAGCCGGATGCGGGTGGTCCCGATCGTGATCCCGTCGGCCTCACGGATCTTGGGAATCCCGGCGATGTCGGCCGCGGACGCGACGGACGGCAGCAGTAGGAGGAGCGCGAGCAGGGCTGGTTTCATCGACATGAACGGGCGCGGATCGTCCTTGGGAAGGGCTGGGGCAATTGTGCGGCGGATCGCCCGGTTGTTCCAGCGCCGTGATTGCCTGACCTGCTCAACTTCACGCGATGGTGGGGACGTTTCGACTCGAGCTATCACAACAACGGTGGTGCGCTCCCCTCCCCGCAAGGGGGAGGGGAGTGGACCGACACCGTCGACACAGAGCTTCGGCCTCACCGCACCACGACCCTTCGCGCCAGCGCCAGGCCCATCAGCACGAAGGCGGATGTCACCTCGGGGCCGCCGACCAGGATGCGGGTCGGGGTCTTCATCTTGTTCCATTCATAGGCGCGGTACGGATGCCGCCGGCCGCCCTCGCCGAACGACGTCACGATGCAATGCACCGCGGGCGCGAAGCTCGCCGCAGCGCCGCCGAGATGTCCAAGCGCAATCAGCGCCAGCGCGGCGTCGAACGGGTTCATCTCGCGGCCGATCAGCTCGTCCTCGACATAGCCGAGCACGCGCAGACGAATGAGCTCGAACGCGCCGTCGGGATCGATCGCCCGCCGCGCGGCGGGCGGCAGTGCCATGAAGGCGTGGTAGCAGCGGCCGAAATAGGCGCAATACAGCTCCGGCAGATAATAGATGTGCGCGCGCGGGTCGGCGAAGGCGCCGCTCAGCACCAGCCGCTGCTGGAAGCCGACGATTCGCCTGACGACGTCGAGCCGGGCTTGCGTCTCCAGGACCTGCCAGCGTGCGAGGTTGCGGAACGACACTTCGAGCACGTCGAGATTCAGCGTCGGATCGAGATCGTTGCCGTAGGGCCGCTCGCCGGCCAGGCTGTCGATCCAGGTCGCGACGCCGCCTTCATAGTCGATGTTGTCGTTGATCGGCACCGTCACGCGCGGCTCGTTGCCGCCGGCGCGCACCTGGTAGCCGGCATAGAAATCCAGCAGCGGCTGGCTCAGCATCGGATCGTCCGAGCCGGCCTGCGTCGCGGCCGAGAACGAGCACGCCGTGGTGTCGCAATCCGGCACGTAGACGCCGAAGCCGAGGTCCTGCTTGATCTGGGTGAAGAAGCGCGAGAAGCGCGGATGCGGCGGCGGCGCCAGCGCGGTGACGACGTCGTAGCTCTTGCCGTCCGCGCCGCGCACCTCCTCGCGGCTGACGGTCAGGCAGAACTCGACCATGGCCGAAATCGCCGTGCGCGCCGCGGTCGTCTGCTCCGACGAGGCGAGGCCCGTCTCCAGATAGCTCAGCAGCGCCTCGGTGAAGAACGCGTCGTAATAGGCCGAGCGGTGGCGGATCTGCACCGGCTCCCACATCGGCTCGGCGATGCCGCGCCACGGCGGATTGATGACGGCCGCCGCCGGCGATCGCGCGATGAAGACGCGGGCGAGGTTGAACAGCAATGTCGAGTTCTTGTAGCCGCGCGCGTCCAGCCCCTGCAGCGCCATCAGCACCTCGCGGCCCTTCATGTCGGGATCGCCGATCAGGTTGAAGGCGGCATAGGTCGGGATGAAGCCATTGCGGCTGAACGAGCCGAGCAGGTCGGCGCCACAGGCCCGGATCACGCGGTCGATCTCGCCTTCCGGCGGCATGGCCGCCGCCGCGGTCCGGCGCGGCGGGGCAGGGTGATGCAAGGCGACGCTGTCGACCAGATCGGCGATCGGGCGGCCGACCTGCTCCCAGTCCGGCGTCGGATTGTCGCGGGCGAGAACCAGCGCGTCCCGCAGCGCATTGAGAACAGCGGGATCGTTCAACTCGGGCAGGCCGGCACGGCGCAGCAATGCGCGCAGCGCGGGGTTCCCCAGCGCGGTCCGGTAGAATTTCGACAGATGCGGGTCGCCGCTGCCGGGCCGGCGCAGGATGGGATCGCAGACCTCGTACAGCGAGGGCCCATCCTTCCGGGCCGTCAGTGCGCGGCAGGCCGCGCCGGCGAAATACTGGAAACTCAAGCGAGGACTCGCGGGTTGTCGGAGGCGGGACGAACGGCATGCGCTGCTCGAAACGCCCGGCAACGGCGCGTCACGCGCATGCATGGGGCAAACTGACACGCTGGACGGCCAAAGACAACGTGACGGCGGTCACGGCGCGAGGCGGATTGGGCGGCAATATGGCTTCCCGGCGGTCCGCCCAGGGCCCTTTGGAGATCGGCGCCATGGTTAAATTTGCGTTTCTCTTCAAGTGCTTGAAAAGTCAAGGCTGTTCCGATGTTGCTTGGGATGCGGGTTCGGGTTAAGCCTTTCCTCGTTGCGGTGCCGCAAATTGCGCGCAATTCGACGACACATCGTCTCGCAACCCCTCAAACCTCAGAGGCGCCAGCGCGACCAAAGGGTGCGCCCCTTTGGCCACGCTTGGGCAGGCTCGGACCAGGATTGACGTGATGACCGCAAGGCAGCCTTCTCTCTCCCGCCGATCGGCCGTGATCGCCGCCGCGCTTCTCTGCACGGTGTCGCTCGCGATCGGTGCGCATGCTGCCCTCAACAAGCGTTCGCTTGAGGCGCCCAAGGCGGCAGCCTCCGAGCAGAGCAGCGTGGCGACCGGCAACGGCGCGCGCCTCGCGCTGGTCATCGGCAATGGTCATTACCCCGATGCGAATGCGCCGCTCGTCCAGCCGATCAACGATGCCCGGGCGCTGACCGGCGCGCTGCGCCGTGACGGCTTCGACGTCGATGTCGTCGAGGATGCCAACAAGGACGACATGATCCGCGCGGTCGAGCGCCTCAAGGCCAGGATCAAGCCCGACTCGGTCGTGATGCTGTTCTTCGGCGGCTACGCCATCCAGGCGGGACGCGAGAGCTACATGATCCCGGTCGATGCCAAGATCTGGAAGGAGGCCGACGTGCGCCGCGACGGCACCAGCATCGAGGGCCTGCTCGATACGGTCCGCGAGCAGGGTGCGCGCGCCAAGCTGGTCGTGATCGACGCCGCGCGCCGCAATCCCTATGAGCGCCGCTTCCGCGCCTATTCGCACGGCCTGGCGCCGATCAATGCGCCTGCCAATGCGCTGATCCTGTCGTCGGCGACGCCCGGCAAGGTGCTGGACGATCCGAAGGGCCAGAACAGCGTGCTGGTCGGCGAGCTGCTCAATCAGCTCGGCAAGAGCCCGAGCGCCGAGGCGGTGTTCAACAAGACCCGCAACGCCATCGCGCGCAGCTCCGACGGCGAGCAGGTGCCGGCCGTGTCGTCCTCGCTGGTCGAGGACATCCGCTTCAGCGCCGACGTCGCGAACGCCGGCAGCTGAGGCGGCGGTTTTCCATCTCTCGTCCAACGCATCTGACGCTCGGAGCGTCTGCCCCGCTCTCACCAAGCTGACGGTCAGCTCCCCTCCCCCTTGCGGGGAGGGGTTGGGGGTGGGGGTTCGCAGGCGCCGCGCGTCGTTGGCTTGAGCCTTCCCTACAAGCCGCTTTGGCAGGGATAGCGGTTCCCCGCATGGCCCTGTCCTAGATCGCTGAAGATTTCCCTGGAGCTCGCGCGCTCATCACGTCGAGTGCGACTCGGAGAACCCCCACCCCCGACCCCTCCCCGCAAGGGGGAGGGGAGCGGACCGCGTCTGGCGCGGTCTCCCCGCTATGTCCCGCAGGACTCGGCCGTGTCCGTCAATTGCTCGCCATCACCGGCCGCACCGGGTCGCCTTCGCGCAGCAGCGCGCCGGCGCGGGTGACCACGACGTCGCCCTCGGCGAGGCCGTCGCGGATCTCGACCTGGCCGCCGGCCATCAGGCCGATCTCGACCCGCTTGGTCTCGATGCGCTGGGCGCGGACCACCTGCACCACCGTGCCGTCCGGGTCGTACAGCACGGCGGTCAGCGGCACCGCGACGCCGCAGCTCTGGCCGATCTTGATCACGGCACGCCCGAACGAATTCACCAGCAGCCGCGCCGTGCCGTTGATGCCGATGAAGGCCTGGCCGAGCTGGCTGTTCGGCTCGACGGTCGGCGCGACCCTTCGAATCTTGCCTTCGACCTCGCCGGCCCCGACGATGCGGATCCGCGCCGTCTGGTTGACCGCGAGCTTGGCGAGCTGCGCGCTCGGCACCAGGCCGACGAGATCATATTCGTTGCGGGCGAGAATGGAGAACAGCGCCTCGCCGCGACCGGAGGCAAACGCGCCGATGGTGGCGCTCGACGACAGGATGGTGCCCGCCACCGGCGCCTGGATCATGATCGTGCCGCCCTCCGGCGGCGTCAGCCGCGCCAGGTTCTGTCCGGCCGTGACGGTGTCGCCGGCATCGACCAGCACCTCCGCGACCTTCAGTCCGGGACGGTCGGGCCTGACCGCGGTCTCGTCGCGCGCCAGCACCATGCCGGACACCTCGACGGTGTTGTCGAAGCAGGCCTTGGTCGCCTTGAGCACGCTGACCGCGGCGCCCCTCGGCGCGGTGTCCTCGGCCGCCGCCGCAGCCTGGATCATCGCCAGCAGGCCGGCGGCGGCGAGCATCGGCATCCGGCGCATCGTGGCGGCAATTGCGGCATGTCCCATGCGAAACCGATCCTCGCGAAAACCCATTCATTGAACGGCCGTGGTCGAGATAGCAGACGCGCAGCCGCCGGGCCAGCCGACCCGCGTCCCTGGTAGTCGCGCCAGGACGCCGCGACGTTCAGCCGACGCCCCCCGAACTTCTCGGCAGCGTCCACGTTGACGCTGCCGATGTCAGCCATCTCCACTTGAGACTCACGCTCATGCTTCGGCCCTGGATACCGCTTCTGCTCTGCGCCGTCGTCGTCACGCCTGCGGTCTCCGCCGAGCTCACCGCCGACGCCGTCAACGGTGCCGAGCTGCGCAAGCGGCCGCCGGCCGAGGAGAAGATGGACCCAGTGGCGATCCGCGCCCAGGTGCTGCTCGATCGCGCGCGCGTCTCGCCCGGCGAGATCGACGGCCGCTTCGGCGACAATGCGCGCAAGGCGCTCGCCGCATTCGCGCGCGCCAAGGGGCTTGTGGGCGATCAGGGCCTTGCCGGTGATGCGAAGCTGACGCCCGAGCTGTGGGATGCGTTGCTGCGCGGCGACCAGGCGCCTGCCATCGTCTCCTACACGATCACCCGCGACGATGTGAAAGGGCCGTTCCTGAAGAAGCTGCCGCAGCACATGGAGGACATGAAGGACCTGCCGGCGCTCGGCTACACCTCGCCGCGCGAGGCGCTGGCCGAGAAATTCCACATGAGCGAAGCGCTGCTGTCGGCGCTCAATCCGAAGGCCGGCTTCGACAAGGAGGGCGAGCAGATCTCCGTCGCCAATGTGATGAAGCCGGACGACGCCGCGCCGAAAATCATGCGGCTCGACATCAGCAAGGACGCCGGCACCGTGCAGGCGTTCGACCGGGACGGCAAGCTGGTGGCGGTATTTCCCGCCACGGTCGGCAGCGAAGAGAAGCCGACGCCGGTCGGCAGCTTCAAGGTGATCTCGATCGATGCCAACCCGAACTACCGCTATAACCCCGACTACAAGTTCAAGGGTGTGAAGGCGCGCAAGCCGTTCACCATCAAGCCCGGCCCCAACAACCCGGTCGGCGCCTATTGGATCGGCCTGTCGGTCGGCATCGGCTACGGCATCCACGGCACCGCCGAGCCGTCCAAGGTCGGCAAGTCGGAGTCGCATGGCTGCGTGCGGCTGACCAATTGGGACGTGCGATTCCTCGGCGACCACCTGGCGAAGAAGGCGAAGGTGGAGCTGCATTGAATGTTCACAATCATTCCGGGGCGGTTGGATTGCTTCGTCGCTTCGCTCCTCGCAATGACGGAGCACGTCAATCTGCATCTGCGCGTAGCGGCCGATTTATCCAGTCATCTCAACTTGATCTGGGCTGTCCAGATGTTCGGTAAAAAAGAAATCGCTTGCGCCGTCGGGCAAATCAGGACGAGATTTCCGCCCGTCCCGCCTCATTGACGAGGGGCGCTTCGCGAACGTCACGATGCGTTGGGGTGGGATGCGATGGCCGCGATGTGGCGCAGCGTGCAGGGCACGCCGACGTACGCCATGCCGCGGACGGTGAAGTCGCAGGGTCCTGGCCTCCCGACGCTGAGGTCCGCGCAACGTGCGTGATGCGCGCGTTGTCGTTACGGTGACAAACAAGCCCGGTCACCGGGGAGACTGCGTATAAATCGTAAAGCCATCGCGCAGGGAGGGCCGGGTCATTCCGGCTGTACCTGTGGTTCTGCCGCCTGCATTTTTTCTCGCAGGCGGACCGCAGGCCTCAGCCGAGGCCTGGCTCTCCCTGCGCCCTCTGCTTCAAGAGGGTGTCCCGATGATCACAGCTCGGATGCGAAATGCGTCGCGAGAACGCGGTCGTGCGGCAGCGTGGGCTGTTTGACAATCACATCAGAAGAACAGGTCTGAGGCATCACCTCGCAAACGACCGCGACGGCGCCACATGCAGTGCGTAGGCGTCGGCCGCCTCGCTCACGCGCGGATAGAGCTCGGTCACCAGCGGATCGTGGCCCGGAATGAATCGATCCGGATGCCCGGCGAGGCGCTCGATGATCTCCCAGCCCTGGATCATGTCGCCGATATTGAGCACGATCGGAAACGGGCTGCGGCGCTGCAGGTTGGCGTAGTAGTGCGCGGCGTCGGAGGCGAGCACGACCGGGCCGCGCGCGGTCTCGACGCGCACCACCTGCAGCCCGTCGGAATGGCCGCCGACCCGGTGCACGGTGACGCCGGGCGCGCCCTCGCCGTCGCCGTTGTGGAAGGTGACGCGGTCGCCATAGACGTGGCGCACCATGGTGGTGACGTGCTCGACGGTGAACGGGTAGCGCAGCATGCCGTTGCACATGCAGCGGCCCGTGGCATAGGCCATCTCGCGCTCCTGCAGGTGAAAGCGCGCGTTCGGGAAGCGGTCGAGATTGCCGGCGTGATCGTAGTGCAGATGGGTCACGATGATGTCGCGGATGCCGGCCGCCGCGACGCCGAAGGAAGCGAGCGCGTCGATCGGATCGCGCGTCAGGGTGCGGTGGCGGATCTCGGCCTCCGCGGCGTTGAAGCCGGTATCGACCAGGATGTCGAGCTCGTCACGGCGGATCAGCCACACGAAATAGTCGAGATCCTGCGCCGTGCTGTCGTGCGGATCGGGCTGCAGGAAGTTCATGTGCGGCGTGCGCGGCGACATCGTCGCATAGCGCAGCGCGTAGATCTCGGCAGCGTTCCCCATGATGGCCTTCTCGTTGGTTGGGCACGGCCGCCATCGAGCCATCGGCAGGGATCGAGGTCAATCGCATCGAGGTCAATCGCGGTGCTCGTCGAACCGGACGGCGCGCTGCCGCGACACAGCGTGAGGCATCTCACATTTCAAGCCATTGGGATCGTTGCATGGTCCGCTCGTGTCATGACCCGCAGCTCGCAAGAGGCTCCTGCGGGCGGTCGCCGCCTCAGACGATTCTTCAACCTCTGCAAGCGGTTGACGTGCCGTCACGGCGATTTGATAATGCCTGACGCGTGGGATATGGTCGCCGCGGCGCAAGCTGGACGGCGCCTGATTGCTGACCGCTGGACCGCCATCGTGATGACTTTCCGCCTGCTGTTGCCGCTCGGCCTGATGTTCTCCGTCGCGTTCTCGGCCGTGGTCTCGGCCGTGGTCTCCTGGCCCGCGCGCGCGGCCGGCGACCGTTTCGCGCTGGTGATCGGCAATGCAAAATATCCGGATGCCGAGGCGCCGCTCAAGGAGCCGGTCAACGATGCCCGCGATCTCACCGACGAGTTGAAGCGCGACGGTTTCAGCGTCGAGACGCTGGAAAATGCCGGCGGCGACGCGATGCGCCGCGGCCTCGATCGGCTCTATGGCAAGATCAAGCCGGGCTCGGTGGCGCTGCTGTTCTTCTCCGGCTACGGCATCCAGTCGAGCCGGCAGAGCTACATGATCCCGGTCGACGCGCAGATCTGGCAGGAGGCCGACGTGCGGCGCGACGGCATCGGCCTCGAGCAGGTGCTGCAGGAGATCAACAGCCGCGGCGCCGGCGTGAAGATCGCGCTGCTCGATGCCTCCCGGCGCAATCCCTATGAGCGCAGGTTCCGCACCGCCTCGGCCGGCCTCGCGCCGGTCATCGCACCGAGCGGTACTTTGGTGATGTACTCGGCGGCGCTGTCCGCTGTCGTGACGGATGGCGGGCGCGATCGCAGCCTGTTCGTGCAGGAGCTCCTGAAGGAGATCCGCGTTCCCGATCTCACCGCCGAGGAGACGCTGAACCGCACCCGCGTCGGCGTCACCCGTGCGTCGCGCAGCGAGCAGGTGCCGTGGATCTCGTCGTCGCTGGCGGAGGACTTCTCCTTCGTGCCGGGCAATGGCGTCAGGCCGACGCCGCCGGCCGAGAGCAGTGTCGCACCTGCACCTGCGCCTGCGCCGACCCCGACACAGGTCGTGGTGGCGCCGCCGGTACCGTCACCGCTGCCGCCGGCTCCGCCCGCGCCGCAGCCGACGCCGGTGCAGAAGGTGGATACCCCGCCGCCCGCGCCGCCGATTGCTCCAGTGCCGCCGGCCCCGGCGCCATCTCCTGTGATCGCGAACGTGGCGCCCGCCGCTCCGGCTGCGCCCGCGGCCCCCGCCGCTCCGGCAGCGCCCGCGCAGGATCCGTTCGCCGACGATCCGACGATCAAGAGCCTGAGCGCCAAGATCGCGGCCAATCCGGAGGATGCCGGCGCGCTGTACCGGCGCGGCCAGGTGTATGCGAGCAAGGGCGCCTACGCGCAGGCGATCCGCGATTTCGACGACACCATCCGGATCAATCCGAAGGACGTCGAGGCGCTCAACAACCGCTGCTGGGCCCGCACCGTCGTCGGCGAGCTGCAGCCTGCGCTGCGCGATTGCAACGAGGCGCTGCGGCTGCGGCCGAATTTCGTCGACGCGCTCGACAGCCGCGGGCTGGTCAACCTCAAGAGCGGCGCGGTCAAGAACGCGATCGCCGATTTCGATGCGGCGCTGAAGATCAATCCGCGGCTGACGTCGTCATTGTACGGCCGGGGCCTCGCCAAGCAGCGCAACGGCGCCGCGCAGGAGGGCGCGCTCGACATCGCCAACGCCAAGGCGATGGACCCCAACATCGTCCGCGAGTTCGAAGCCTACGGCGTGCGCTGATTTCTTGCGCGCGTCGGCCGGCCGGCTCGAACCATGCGGCAGGCCGGACCGACATAACAGCGGACAGCCGGGTGTCGCGAGCGGGCCTTCGCGGCGGACACCGGGATGATCAGTTCGCGTGAGGAGGGATGGCAATGACCGCACCGAAAACGAATTCGACCAGGACCGCCGGCCTGACGGCTCTCCTGGCCGCGACGGTCCTGAGCGCGGCCGCGTCGCTGAGCGCGATGCCGGCGTTCGCGGCCGATGATGTCAGCGAGGATCAGATCGTCCGCGCGTTGGCCGGGCCGAAGAGGCCGCTGACCCGCGGACTGTCGATGTCGCCGCCGTCCGAGGCCGCGCCTGCGGTCGCGCCCGAACAGGACAAGTTCCTGCAGAGCATTCGCGGCCGCTCGACGCGGTCGCTGTCCACGGCCGAGCGCGAGGAGATCGCGGCGGTCGCCAAGACCAAGCCGAACATCGACCTCGAGATCACCTTCGACTACAACTCCGCCAACATCAGCCAGAAATCGCTGCCGTCGGTGCAGGCGCTCGGCCGGGCGCTGACGAACGCCGAGCTGAAGGGGTCGACCTTCGTCGTCGCCGGTCATACCGATGCCGCCGGTGGCGAGGCCTACAATCAGGACCTCTCCGAGCGCCGCGCCGATTCGATCAAGCGCTATCTGGTCGAGAAGTTCGGCATCGCCGGCGCCGACCTGGTGACAGTGGGCTACGGCAAGAGCAAGCTGAAGGATCCGAGCCAGCCGCTCGCCGAGGTGAACCGCCGCGTTCAGGTCGTCAACATGCAGAGCAAGACGGCGGCGGCCAAGTAGCGTCGCGTCCATCAAGCGCCGTCGGGGGTCGCGTGGCCGGAGATCGAAGTGAACGGATGCGTCCCGCAGGATTGTGGGGCGCATCGCCTTGTCGGGGCGCCCCGCGCCAAATTCGCAGCATCCATAACCCGCATCTCGCGCCGACCGGATCCACCTGCCGATGAAGCTGCCAAAATCCCTCAAAACTGCGGCCAGCGCGGTCGTCTTCGTGGCTCTGTTCGCCGGCTATTACTGGTACGAGCATCGTTCCCATCACGCTGCCGAGGAGCCGCCGATGCAGGCCCAGGTGCTGGTGACCAAGGCGGTGAAGGCCTGCTTCTCCGATCTCGTGCGCGTCACCGGCTTCGTCATGGCCCGCCGCGAGGCGGTGGTCGGCGCCGACCAGGAAGGCTCGCGAGTCATCGACGTCCTGGTCAAGGAGGGCGACACCGTCACCGAGAACCAGGAGCTGGCGCGCCTGACGCCGTCACCGCCGCAGCCGGGAGCGCCGGCGGCGGCCGCGAACCGGCCGGTGTCGCTGCGTGCGCCGGCGGCAGGACTCGTCACCGAGGTCCGCACGATCGCCGGTGCGCCGGCCTCGCCGCAGGCCGGTCCGATGTTCCGTATCGCCGTCAACAACGAGCTGGAGCTCGACGCCGAAGTTCCGAGCATTCATCTCCTGAAGCTCGGCGCGGGCGCGCCGGTGCGCATCACCCGTGACAACCTTCCCGACATTGTCGGCCGCCTGCGCGTGGTGGCACCGCAGGTCGACCGGACCACCCAGCTGGGCCATGTCCGCATCGCGCTGACCAGCAGTCCGTCGCTCAAGCCTGGCATGTTCGCGCGCGCCAATATCGATGCCCGGCGGAGCTGCGGCGTCGCCGTGCCCAACACGGCGATCGATCATCTCACCATCCAGGTCGTGAAGGGCAACACGATCGAGACCCGCCGGGTGCGGGTCGGCCTGGTGTCGGATACATCGAGCGAAATCCTCGACGGTCTGACAGAGGGTGAAATCGTGGTGGCCGACGCCGGCAGCTCGCTGCACGACGGCGACCAGATCAAGACCATGTTTGCCGAAGACATCGATCGCACGCGGGTACGCTGATGGCACTGAATATTTCGGCATGGTCGATCCGGAACCCGCTGCCATCGATCCTCTTCTCCATCATCCTGCTGATCCTGGGCTGGATGAGCTTCACCAAGCTCGCGGTCACGCGGCTGCCGAACGCCGACATTCCGGTGATCTCGGTCGCGGTGGCGCAATTCGGCGCGGCGCCCTCGGAGCTTGAATCCCAGGTCACCAAGATCATCGAGGACGGCGTCTCCGGCGTCGAGGGCGCGCGCCACATCCAGTCGCTGATCACCGACGGCCTGTCGGTGACGACGATTACGTTCGCGCTCGAGACCAACACCGATCGCGCCATCAACGACGTCAAGGACGCCGTGACCCGGGTGCGCTCCGACCTGCCGCAGAACGTCACCGAGCCGCTGATCTCGCGCGTCGACAAGATCGGCCTGCCGATCGTCACCTATGCGGCGATCTCGCCGGGCAAGACGCCGGAGCAGCTGTCGTTCTTCGTGGACGATGTGGTCAAGCGCGAGCTGCAGGGCGTGCGCGGCGTCAGCCAGGTCGAGCGCATCGGCGGTGTCGAGCGCGAGATCCTGGTCTCGCTCGATCCCGACCGGCTGCAGGCCATGGGGCTCACCGCGGTCAATGTCAGCCAGAGCCTGCGCGGCACCAATGTCGACGTCGCCGGCGGCCGCGCCGAGATCGGCAAGAACGACCAGGCGATCCGCACGCTTGCCGGCGCGAAAACGCTGAACGAGCTGTCCAACACGATGATTCCCTTGTTCGGCGGCGGCGAGGTCCGGCTCGCCGATCTCGGCACCGTGACCGACACGATCGCCGATCGCCGTACCTTTGCGCGCTTCAACGGCGAGCCGGTGGTCGCGCTCGGCATCAAGCGCTCCAAGGGCGCCAGCGACGTGGTCGTCGCGGCCGCCGTGCAAAAGCGCATCGACCAGGTGAAGGCCGCCCATCCCGACGTCGATCTGAAGCTGATCGACACCTCGGTCGAGTTCACCAAAGGCAACTACGAGGCCGCGATCTCGACCCTGTTCGAGGGCGCGATCCTGGCCGTCATCATCGTGCTCCTGTTCCTGCGCGACTTCAGGGCCACGGTGATCGCGGCGATCTCGCTGCCGCTGTCGATCTTCCCCGCCTTCTGGGCGATGGACATCCTCGGCTTCTCGCTGAACATGGTCTCGTTCCTGGCGATCACGCTGTCGACCGGCATTCTCGTCGACGACGCCATCGTCGAGATCGAGAACATCGTGCGCCACATGCGGATGGGGAAGTCGCCCTATCGCGCCGCGCTCGATGCCGCCGACGAGATCGGGCTCGCGGTCATCGCGATCAGCCTCACCATCATCGCGATCTTTGCGCCGGCGAGCTTCATGTCCGGCATTGCCGGCCAGTTCTTCAAGCAGTTCGGCATCACCGTCTCGGTGCAGGTGTTCTTCTCGCTGCTGGCGGCGCGCTTCGTCACACCGATGCTGGCGGCCTACTTCCTCAAGCATCACGACCATGACGATCCGCCGCCGGGGTTCATCCTGCGTGCCTATCAGCGCATCGTGACCTGGTCGGTAAAGCACTACTTTGTCACGGTGCTGCTCGGCATCGGGATCTTCGCTGCCTCGATCTGGAGCACGACGCTGCTGTCGCAAGGGTTCTTGCCGGCGCAGGACGCGGCGCGATCGCTGCTCGCGATCGAGCTGCCGCCGGGCGCGCAGCTCGCCTACACCGAGAAGGTCACCGAGGACATCGTCGCGCGCCTGCGCAAGCGGCCAGAGGTCCGCAGCGTGTTCGTCGACGGCGGCCGGCTCCAGGGCGCGATGGAGGTTCGCCGCGCCGGGATGATCGTCAACTACACGCCGAAGACCGAGCGCAAGATCACCCAGAAAGAGCTCGAACTCGAGATCACCAAGGATCTCGAAACCATTCCGGACATCCGCTTCTGGTTCACGGACGAAAACGGTCTGCGCCCGATCAAGCTGGTGCTGACGGGCTCGGATCCCAAGCTGGTCGACAACGTTGCGAGCGAGCTCGCCTCGCAGATGAAGCGGATTCCGATCATCTCCAACGTGGTGTCGGACACTTCGCTCGACCGGCCGGAATTGCGGGTGCAGCCGCGCGCCGACCTGGCCGCTCGTCTGGGCGTGTCCACCGAAAGCCTGTCGCAGACGATCCGCGTCGCCACGATCGGAGATGTCGGACCGGCGCTGGCGAAGTATGACGCCGGCGGCCGGCTGGTCCCGATCCGGGTGCAGCTCGAGGATGCAGCGCGCAGCGACGTGAAGATCCTCGAACAGTTGCGGGTGCCGCTCGGCCAGTACGGCGAAAAGGGCGGCGTGCCGCTGGCGGTGGTCGCCGACATCAAGCTCGACCAGGGGCCGACCAGCATCAGCCGCTACGATCGCGGGCGGCAGGCGACCGTCGCCGCCGACCTCGTCGGACTGGCGGCGCTCGGTGATGCAACCAAGCAGATCGATGAGCTGCCGGTCAGAAAGAGCATGCCTGCCAGCGTCAAGCTGATCCCGTCCGATGACGCCGAAAGCCTGAACGAGCTGGCCTCCGGCTTCATCGCGGCGATCACGGCGGGCCTGATGATCGTCTACGCCGTGCTGGTGCTGCTGTTCGGCACCTTCCTGCAACCAATCACGATCCTGTTCTCGCTGCCGCTGTCGATCGGCGGGGCGATCGGAGCTCTGATGCTCACGGGCAAGCAGCTCACGATCCCGGTCTATATCGGCATGATGATGCTGATGGGTATCGTCACCAAGAACGCGATCATGCTGGTGGAGTTCGCGGTCGAGGCGATCCATGCCGGGATCAGGCGCGACGAGGCGATCATCGATGCCGGCATGAAGCGGGCGCGTCCGATCGTGATGACCACGATCGCGATGGTCGCCGGCATGATGCCGAGCGCGCTCGCGGTCGGTGCCGGCGGCGAGTTCCGCTCGCCGATGGCGCTGGCGGTGATCGGCGGGCTGGTGTTCTCGACCGTGCTGTCGCTGTTGTTCGTGCCGGCGATGTTCCTGGTGATGGACGATGTCGGCGCGTTGTTCGCCCGGCTCGGCCGCAAGCTGATCGTCTCCTCCGGCGAGGCCGCCGACGAGGCGCAGTCCGGCCATGAGCCGGAGGCGGCGCATCAGCCCAAGTCGCCGCCGTCGGCGATGTCGCCGGCTGCGGAATGAGATGACGTGCCGGAACGAGCTGTTTCAGTTCGCGGTCGAGGGCATGCGGCGGCGTGCGCTGAGATCGTGGGCCTCGCTCGGCGTGCTATCGAGCGGCGCGGCGGTCTCAGGCGGAACGATCAGGGCAACGAAGCCCTGGCTCGCGCCCTCCAGGCCGAACAGCTTGGTCCGGAGCGTGAAGTCGGCCCGCACCGAACGTCGCGCCTGCGCCGCCGCAGCTTGCATGCCCGAGATGCAGGAGATGTCGGAGTCGTAGCACAGCGCCGCCCAGCCCTGCGCGGTCAGCACTTTGGACGGAGGCTGCAGCTCGTGCGGGTGCACCAGCGCCATTTCATAGCGCGGATGGTCGGGACTGTAGAACGCGGCGGCAAAAGCAAGGCCGTCGTCGCCGCCGACGGCGGGAAGGACGCCGTTCGACGCCGTCCGCCACAGGCGGTCGAGCTCGGTCACGGCCGGCTCATAGAAGTTGCGGCCCTCGTTCAACGGAACGTAGTTCCGGTACAATGCATGGAGGGGCGCCACGACGGTGGCCGCGAATGCCGCGATCGCGATCGTCGCGGCGGCGAGATTGATCGTGATGTCGCGGGGAGCGTGATAGCTCGCGCCGCACACGATCACGATGACGAACAGGAAGATGCCCTGCAGGCCCCACAGCGGCGGCATGTCGGTGCCGAACACGACCGAGACCAGCGCGGGGAACACAATGGTCCAGATGCTGATTGTCGCCAGCAGCCGGAGCCCGGGTTCGAGGCTGAGCGCATCGTTCAGCACGCGGGTGGGGCGAGACCGCGTCATGGCGAGCCATATGAGGCCGGGGATACCGGCGATGCCGGCCATCGCCAGCAGGAAACCGCTGCCCTCGACCAGCGCGGCCCCAGCGGTCTTGCCGACGTGATGCTCGATCGCATGCGAGAACGGCTGGGCGCCGGTCGTGGCCAGCCAATAGATGTGAGGTGCGAGCGCGGCCAGGCCGGACAGCGCCGCGATCCAGGGCGCGGACGAGGTGAAATAGGCGCGACGCTCGCCGTGACACAACGCTGCGACCGCAAAGCCCGCGATCAGGAAGACCGCGTAGTACTTGCCGAGCATGGCGAGTGCCGCGGTCAGGCCGGCCGCGACGGCCCAGCCGACGTGACGCGTCTCGAAGGAGCGCAGGAAGCACCACGTCGCCAGCGGCCAGCTCGACAGCAGCACGGCGTTGGCGTTGAAGCGCTGCGCATGCAGTTGATAGACCGGCAGCAGCATGAGCAGCAGCAGTACGACCAGGCGCTTGTCACCGCGCGCGAAACGCCGGGTGATGAGGTCGACGGCCCAGAGGCCGACCGCGGCGTTGGTCAGCGCCAGCAGGTTGAACGACCAGTTGGTCAGCGGAAACACGGTGGTCCAGGCCCGCGCGGCCCAGCCCATCAGCGGCGGATGCTTGGTCGAGCCCCAGTCGAAGCTGCGTCCGAGCGACCAGGTCTCGATCACGTCCTGGTGGAGATCGCCCGCCAGATAGGCGATCGAGAAATACACCATCCAGACCGCGACGAACCCGACGATCAAGGCCGGAACGGCCCAACCATCCTCTACGGCGTCGATCCAGACCGCGAGAGCTTTGCGCCAACGGCCAACCGAACCACTGGCCTCGATCGCGATGGCCGGCAACGCAAGACTCATGATGTTACTTCCAACCACGCTCGCCTGGCGCGTAAAGCTCCACCCGCGCGCAGCCGCGCGCGAGCAAATGGAACTCTCCGCCGCCGGATTGAACCCTGTTAGAATTGTTAAAAAGAGTTCATGTCGCAAATTGTGAGGCGTGGTGGCCCAATTGCGATCATGTTTGGCCGATGCCGATACCAAACGATGCACGACGGGCGGTTCCCGCCATGGACCGGACCCGCAATCGACAAATTCGCGGTGAACGAAGCTGGGCGCCCGGCTTGCTACTCGTTGCGTGCGATCGTGTTCAGCTTCGTCAGGTCATGCAGCAGGATGCGGCCGCGTTGCAGATCCAGGATCTTGTCCTTGCGCCAGGCCTGCAACTGGCGGTTCACGCTTTCACGCGCCGCGCCGACGAAGACGCCGAGCTGTTCCTGCGAGATATGAACCTCGGAGCCGAAATCCTCCGCCAGCGCGCACAGCCGGCGTGCCAGCCGGACCGGCAGCGGCTGCAGCACCGATTCCTCCATTCGCTCGCTCTGCCAGCGGATGCGCTGGCACAGCAGCTGAATGATCCTGATCGCCACCTTGGGCTCGCGTTCCAGGAAGCTGAGGAAATCCTCGCGGCGAAGCACGAACAGCTCGGACGCTTCACCGGCCGTGGCGTCCGCCGTGCGCTCCTGCCCGTCGAGCACGGCGACCTCGCCGAACAGATCGCCGGGTCCCATGAAGTTGAGGGTCAGTCGGCTGCCGTCGGTGGCGCCGGTCTCGATGCGAATCTGGCCGCGCCGCACCCCGAACAGGGCATTGCCGGGATCGCCCTTCTGGAACAGCACCTCGCCCGACGACAGGTGCTGAGTGTGACAGAGGCTCGAGATTCGCTGCAGCTCGTCCGCGCCGAGGTCGGCGAACATCGGGTTCATCTTCAGAATGACCGCAAATTCGGCCTGCTTGCTCATCACTATACCTTCGGCAGTGGTTCAGAGCCCGAGTTACAGAATCCGCCCGGGCGGAAGTGTGTCATAAGTCACATAATGGCGCACGCGCTCACGACTATGTTGGTCGCTCTCGGAGCGGTCTTCGTTCCGAGAAAAATTCGGATTGAACCGGGTCGGCGTTGCCGCACGCTAACCCGTGGAGACCGCTCGCGCCTTGCGCTTGGGACATCGACATGAAGGCATTGAAGATCGCAGGCGGTTTGATTGGCGCCGTCATCGTCGTGCTCGCTCTGGCGCTCGCTTTTGGACTTCCGGCGAGCTTCCTCACGGTCGCCATCCAGGACCGCGTCGAGCGTGACACCGGCTATCGCCTGAGCATCGCCGGCTCGGCAAGCGTCAGCCTGTGGCCGTCGCTGCATGCGACCCTGACGGACATCACCCTGCAGGATCCGAAGGAGCGGGACGGCAACAATCGGCTGACGATCGGCAAGCTGCAGGCCGACGTGGCGCTGTCGAGCCTGTGGTCCGGCCGGCCCGACATCGGCGAGATCATCATCGACAAGCCCACACTCTATCTGCCGCTGCTGCGCGAACGGCTGCGGGACAACGCGCCGCGTAGCCGTGCCTCGGCGAAGTCGGAAGCGGCGCCTGCGGTCCGGATCGAACGGGTCACCGTCAGGGACGGCGCCGTCATCCTTTCCAACCCGCGCGACCGCGTCGAGAATCGGCTCGAGGGCATCGGCGCGACGGCGTCTCTGTCCGACGGCAAGGTCAAGATCACGGGCGCGGCCCGTGCCGGCGGCCGCCCGGTGACGTTCGACGTCACGGCGGCGGCGCCTGCGCTGCCAATTGACCGCCAGACGCTGCCGGTCGACTTCAAGATCGACGTGGCCAATGCATTTCGCGGAGTCCTTGCTGGCCGCGCCGACGTTCGGCTGAATGGCCCGGTGGTGTTGATCAACGGCCTCAGCGGTACGCTTGGCGATGGCGATTTCAACGGCTGGGCCTCGGTCGATCTCGCGAGCAAGCCGCTGGTGAAGGTCGATCTCGACGTTCGCCGGCTCGACTTGGGAGCGCTTGCGGGGCAGGGCTCTGCCGGCGCGTCGGGATGGAGCACGGCGGCAATCGACTTGCGCGGTCTCAACTACGTCGATGCGCGCGTGAAGTTGTCGGCGACGGATGTCGTTCTCTCCGGGGCTCGCCTCGGTCCGCTCGATCTCGAAGCCTCGCTGGCCGGCGGCCTGCTGAAGGCGACCGTCGCCAATCTCGGCGCCTATGACGGGCAGGCCAGTGGCGAGGTCGTGATCGACGCCTCCACGGGCAATCCGGCCTATGCGATGCACTGCGATCTCGTCGGCATCCGCGCGCTGCCGCTGCTCTCGAGCGTCGCCGGATTCGACAAGCTCGATGCGCGGATGCAGGGCAAGCTGGCCTTGCGCTCCAGCGGCGCCAGCCAGCAGGCTCTCATGAGCAACCTGAGCGGCTCGGCGTTCCTGCTGTTCCAGGACGGCGCTATCCGCGGCATCAACGTCGCGCAGATGATCCGCTCATTGACGGCCAATCCGCTGTCGGGATGGCAGGAATCGAAGGAGCTGACGACCGATCTCACGCAGCTCTCGGCCTCGTTCCAGGTCGAGCGCGGGCAGGCCGCCACCAGTGACCTCAACCTGGTCGGACCGCTGGTCAAGGTCACCGGTGCGGGGACGATCGATCTGGGCAATCGGGCGCTGGCGATGCGCGTCGAGCCGAAGCTCGTGATGACGACCGAGGGGCAGGGCCGCACCTCGGAGCCGGTTGGTCTCGGGATTCCCATCGTCATCGACGGCCCCTGGAGTCAGCCGCGCTTCTACCCCGACATGGCCGGCATCCTCGACAATCCGGATGCTGCCTACGCCAGGCTCAAGCAGATGGGCCAGGGCCTGTTCGGCAAGGACGGAGCCGGGCTGAACAATCTGATCAACGGCATCGGGGGCCTCATCGGAAATGCTGCGCCCAACGCCGGTTCGAACGGCGCGCCATCGACGGTGGCTCCGAACGCGCAGGCCCCGGCGGCCGGCCAATCCGACCTGCTTGGCGGCGATCTCGGATCGGCGATCGGCAATCTGATTCAGCAAGGGCTGCAGCAGGGCGCGCAGCCGCAGGCCAAGGGCCGCGGCCGTACGCTGGTTGCGCCCCAGGGCGGCGCTGTTCCGCCGTCTTCGGGCGATGCCGGCCAGGGCCCGGCGGAGGCCGCCCCCGCCGAGCCTCGGCAGGACGGCGCGCAGGACAGTCAGCCGATGAACGATGTACTGAAGCGAATCTTCAATAGGTAATATAGAACCGTGTGGGCAATCGAAGCCACGGTGATCTCATCCGCACGGCGGAGCGGGTGAGGGCCAACCGCGCAAACGATGGCCGGCGCGGGTGCGCACTGCGCGCGCGGCTCTGCTTGTCATTATGTGCTAAACGGATGCCGGCGACGGACCGTCTCGCACTCGAGCGGTCCCGTCTCCGAGGTGTCGCTGCCGCGAGGACGGCAGCGGACGCGCTTGTCCGAGGCTGACCTCGGCGATGACGCGCGTGAGGGGTCCGGATGAACGAGGTCGAGAACAGAGGCTGGTCGTTGCGGCAGGGCCTGTTCGCCAAATACGTCGTGTCGCTGGTCGGGCTCGTCGTGTTCGTCCTGGCCGTGAATGGCGCGACCGAAACTTGGATCAGCTATCAGTCCACCAAAGCGAGCCTGACCGCCGCCATGGCCGAAAAGGCCGACGCCAGCGCCCGGCGGATCGATCAGGCGCTCTCGGATCTGCAGCGACAGATCAGCTGGGTGACGCGGGCGAGCGCCAATACGCTGGAGCTCCGCCGCGCCGACTATGTGCAACTGCTGAGTCAGGCGCCGGCCGTGCGGCAGCTCTATCAGCTCGACGGCCAGGGTCGCGAGCAGCTCCGGGTCTCACGCACCTCGATCGCGTTCTCCTCGGGCAACGATCTGTCGCGCGATCTGCGCTTCACCGACACCGTCACGCACGGTAGCAATTTCTCCGCTGTGACCTTCAAGGGTGCGCAGCCGATGATGTCGATCTCGGTCGCGCATTCCGGCTTCAATGCTGGTGTGACCGTGGCCGACATCGACCTCGACTTTCTCGAAGACTTCATGACCGAGGCGCAGATCGGCAAGGTCGGCACCGCCTACGTGGTGGATCCGCGCGGCCAGGTGCTGGCGAGCTCGGCGAGGGGGCCGGCGGTCGGTCAGGATCTCTCCAAGCTGCCGCAGGTCGCGGCGATGCTCACGCCGGATGGCCAGCCGCTGGCCTCCGGCACGGACAGCGCCGGGCACGCCGTGCTCTCGGCGGTCGCGACGCTCCCCAAGCTCGGCTGGTCCGTGTTCTTCGAACAGTCTACCGCGCACGCATTGGCGCCGATCCGCGATCAGCTGTTGCGCGGTGCGCTGTTGATCGCGCTCGGTCTTGCCGTTGCGATCCTCGCGGGCTCGCTGCTGGCGCGACGCATGCTCGTCCCGATCACCGCGTTGCGCGCCGGCGCGCGCAAGCTCGGCGCCGGAGATTTCGCCCAGCGCATCGAGGTGAAGACGCATGACGAGCTGGAGGAGCTCGCCGATCAGTTCAACAGCATGGCCGGCCAGCTCGCGCAGTCCTATGCCGTGCTGGAAGCCAAGGTCGAGGAGCGTACGCGCGATCTGGCTCAGTCGATCAATGAGCTGAAGGTGCTCGAGGAGGTTGGCCGCGCGGTGGCCTCTTCGCTCGATCTCAATGCGGTGCTGCCGACGGTGGCGGCCCGGGCGCTGGAGATCACCAAGACCGACGCCGTGCTGATCTATTCCTATGAGGCCGCCGAACGCCGCTTCAGGCTGGTGGAGGCCAAGGGCGTCGACCGGGACGGCCCGCACAATGTGCTGGACGAGCGGACGAGCCTGCTCTCCGACTCCGTGCGTAGCGGCGAGCCGATCGCGATCGCCGAGCTCGAAAGCGCACCCGATCACCCGCTGCGTGACGTCGCGGTCGCCGCCGGCTTTCACGCCGTGCTGTTCACGCCGCTGGTCGATCAGCAGGGTGTGCTCGGCGCGCTCGTGGTGCTCCGCCGGTCGGCCGGCACGTTCCCGCCGAACCTGATCGGACTGATGCGAACGTTTGCCAACCAGGCCGTGCTGGCGATGCGCAACGCACGACTGTTCACCGAGGTCGATCAGAAGGGCCGCGAGCTCGCGCTGACCCACGCGACGGTGCAGCAGCAGGCCGCCAAGCTCACCGAGCAGACCGAGCAGCTGCGCGAATGGAACAAGTCGCTCGAGGAGCGCGTCGAGAAGCAACTGGCGGAGATCGAGCGGATCAGGCGGCTGGAGCGCTTCCTGGCGCCGCAGGTGGCGCAGATCATCGCGTCGTCGGATGGTCACGATGCGCTGCTGGAAAGCCACCGCCGCGAGGTCACGGTCGTGTTCTGCGATCTGCGCGGCTTCACCGCGTTTACCGAGACGACCGAGCCCGAAGAGGCGATGAACGTGCTGCGTGAATATCACGCCGCGCTCGGCAAGCTCATCTTCAAATATGAGGGCACGCTCGATCGCTATGCCGGCGACGGCGTGATGATCCTGTTCAATGCACCGATCCCGTTCGAGGATCACACCATGCGCGCGGTGAAGATGGCGCTCGAAATGCGCGACGAGATCGGCCAATTGACGGAGCGCTGGAAAAATCGCGGCCACAGCCTGGGGTTCGGCGTCGGCATCGCACTGGGATATGCGACGCTCGGCCAGGTCGGCTTCGAGCACCGGCTCGAATACGCCGCGATCGGCAGCGTCACCAATCTCGCCTCGCGGCTATGCGACGAGGCCAAGGCCGGACAAGTGATCGTGTCGCGCCGAGTGTTCGGCGTGGTCGAACAGTCGGTCGACGCCAGGCCGATCGACGACCTGCATCTCAAGGGCTTCAATCACGCGGTGCTGGCGATGGAGATCCTGCGCTGGCACGGGGAGGGCGCCGATTTGATTGATGCCCCTGCAGAGCGGCGGCGATCATCTTCGTGACGACATGTAGGGATGACGTGTAGGGTGGGCAAAACGATGCTGAAGGCGTCGCGTGCCCACCGCTTTTGCCAAACCACGGTGGTGGGCACGGCGCGCAAGACCGTCGTCGACCACGGAGAGCGTGGCAGGCGCCTTTGCCTGCCCAACACATCCGTAACTAATACGCCTGCTTCGCGTCGGCTTCCTCGCTGGTCTGGATCAGGTCGAGGCTCGCCTCGATCTTGCCGATCAGGCGGTCGAACGTCTTGCGCTCGTCGGCGGACAGGCACGCCATGATTTCGCGCTCGCGCTGCTGCAAACGCGGGATCAGCTCCTCATAAAGCGTCTTGCCCTTACGTGTCAGGCGCAGACGGAACTCGCGGCGATCCTCGGCGTTCTCGACGCGCTCGATCAGCCGCCGCTCCAGCAACGACGTCACGGCCCGGCTGATGGTCGATTTGTGCGTGCGGGTGCACGCCGCGACATATTGCGCGCTGCAGGCCTCGCGGCGGAAGCCGAGCGTCGCGAGCACGCGCCATTCCGGAATGTCGAGCCCATAGCGCTCCCGATATTCGACGGCGAGCGCCGCGCTGACCTCGGCGGCCAGACGGTTGAGCCGGAATGGCGCGAACTTGAACAGGTCGAGCCGCTCGTCTTCCTGCGGCACTGCGGCATTTCGGTCATCCTCGACCGGCTTCGCCTGCCGCCTGGACGCCGCGGTAGATGGCTTCGCCAAAATCGCGCTCCGATTTTTGAGTTGACGCGGCCGAAGCCGTCGGCTTTAGAATAGTTGCAGGTGAGACTATCTGGCAAGACGGCCGAATGGCCTCGCCCGAGGAAATGTCGGTCGCTTCGAAAGTCGTCGCTTCGAAAGTCCAAGAAAACCACAAGGCGAGCAAGCCATGGTGCAGGCCAATCCGGGGCAGGGCGCGAGCCAGGCGAAGGTTCAGTTCGGCTATCATCGGCACGAAGACCAGGATCAGGCCACGCCGGCCGCGCATCCGGTCGTCGTCGTGGGTGCGGGTCCCGTCGGGCTGTCGTTCGCGATCGATCTTGCGCAGCGCGGCCATGCCGTCGTGGTGCTCGATGATGCCGACCGGATCGGCGAGGGCTCGCGCGCGATCTGCTTCTCCAAGCGCTCGCTGGAATATTGGGATCGCCTCGGCGTGGGCGACCGGATGGTCGACAAGGGCGTGGTGTGGAACGTCGGCCGCATCTTCCACGGACCGTCCGAGCTCTATCAGTTCAACCTGCTGCCGGAGCCCGGGCACAAGCGGCCGGCCTTCATCAACCTGCAGCAGTTCTACGCCGAGGCCTATCTGGTCGATCGCGTCAACGCGCTGCCGGAGATCTCGCTGCGCTGGCGCAACAAGGTGACGGCGCTGGAGCAGCGCAACGATCATGTCGTGCTGACGATCGAGACGCCGGATGGCGCCTATCGGCTCTCGGCGCAATACGTGATCGCCTGCGATGGCGCGCGCTCCTCGCTGCGCCAGATGGTCGGCGCGGGTTTTTCCGGCAAGGTGTTCGAGGATCAGTTCCTGATCGCCGACGTCAGGATGACGGCTGAATTCCCCACCGAGCGCTGGTTCTGGTTCGATCCGCCGTTCCATGCCGGGCGCTCGGCGCTGTTGCACCGGCAGCCGGACAATGTCTGGCGCATCGACCTGCAGCTCAGTCGGTATGCCGATCCCAACGTCGAGAAGCAGCCGGAGAATGTGCGGCCACGGATCGCGCGCATGCTCGGCCATGATCAGTTCGAATTCGAATGGATCTCGCTCTACAAATTCCAGTGCCGGCGCATGGAACGCTTCATTCATGGTCGCGTCGTTTTCGCCGGCGATTCCGCCCATCAGGTCTCGCCGTTCGGCGCGCGCGGTGCCAATTCGGGGCTGGAGGATGCCGAGAACCTGGCCTGGAAGCTCGATCGCGTGCTGCGCGGTACCTCGCCCGCGGCGCTGCTCGAAACCTATCATCTGGAGCGAAGCGCAGCGGCTGACGAAAACATTCGCGAGTCCACGCGGGCGACGGATTTCATGGCGCCGAATTCGCACCAGGAGGCGCGGCTGCGCAAGGTGGTGCTCGCGCTCGCCAGGGACACCGAATTCGGCAAGCGCATGGTCAATGGCGGCCGGCTGTCGGTTCCCTCGGTCTACCAGACGCCGCTGTCGACCGAAGACGACGAGGCTTGGCACAGTGGCCCTCGTCCGGGAACATCGATGCCGGATGCTCCGCTCGAGACGGCAGACGGACGGCACCTTCATCTCACAGATGCATTCAATGCTCAGGGCCGGCGTTTCACCCTGCTGTCCTTTGCCAATGGTGAGGCGATCGATGTGCCCGACGATGTCGGTGTCGTCAGCATCGGCGGTCCGAATGGACTTGCCGATGGCGAGGGGTTCGCGGGCAAGCGTTACGGGGCCGAACCCGGCACATCCTATCTGCTGCGTCCGGACGGCTATGTCGCGGCGCGCTTCCGGCATCCGCGCCGCGCCGCGATCGCGGCGGCGGTCGCACGCGCCTCCGGCCTGAGCTGAGGAGCCGCAACGATGACACTCTCGACCGCTTCCAATTTCGCCAAGCCCGACGATGCCTTTCGCGCCATCGTCGAAGCCCATCGGGGCCTCTCGGACCTCGAAAGCGCCGACCTCGATGCGGCATTGGTCCTGATCCTCGCCAATCACATCGGTGACATCGGTGTGCTGGGCGAGGCGATCGCGCTGGCGAAACGCAGCATGGCGGATGCCGGCCAACAGCAACAACAGCAGCAGCAATAGGCTGCTGCGCACACAAGGAATGAAGTGATGGCGAAAGGTTTCGCATCGACCACGGATCTCGCCGAGAAGAAGGTCACCTTCTCGGAGATCGGCCCGGATCTCTATGCTTTCACGGCGGAGGGCGACCCGAACTCTGCGGTCATCGTCGGCGACGACGGCTGCATCGTGTTCGATGCCCAGGCGACGCCGGCGATGGCCAACAAGGTGATCGAGCGCGTCAGGACGGTGACCGACAAGCCGATCAAATATGTCGTGCTGTCGCACTACCACGCCGTGCGCGTGCTCGGCGCCTCGGCCTATCATGCGCAGGGCATCGTCGCCTCGCAGGAGACGCACCGGCTGATCGTCGAGCGCGGCCAGCAGGATTGGGACTCCGAATACGGCCGCTTCCCGCGCCTGTTCCAGGACGCCGAGAGCATTCCCGGCCTGACCTGGCCGACGCTCACTTTCGATGGCGAGATGACGATCCATCTCGGCAAGCGCGAGGTGCAACTGATCCAGCTCGGCGCCGGCCATACGTCCGGTGACATCGTCGCCTGGGTGCCGGATGCCGAGGTGATGTTCTCCGGCGATCTCATCGAATATCACTCGGCCTGTTATTGCGGCGATGCCTATTTGCGCGAATGGCCGTCGACCCTGAACGAGATCCGCGACTTCAATCCCAAGGCGATCGCGCCCGGCCGCGGCGACGCGCTGAAGGGCGAGGCCACGGTGCGCGAAGCGATCGCGATGACGCGCGACTTCGTCTCGTCGTTGTATGGCGCGGCGGAGATGTCGGTCGCCAAGGGACGCAGCCTCAAGGAGTCCATGGCCGCCACGCGCGACGTGATGGATCCGAAATTCTCGAGTTTCGCCATCTATGAGCACTGCCTGCCGTTCAACGTGTCGCGTGCCTATGACGAAGCCAGCGGCATCGACGATCCCGTGATCTGGACCGCCGAGCGCGACCGCGAGATGTGGGCCCGCCTGCAAGGAGAAGGATGATGAACATCAACACATCGCCTGACCGGTTGCACCGCGCATCGGGACAGGTCACGCCGGGCTACATGTCCGGCTTCGGCAATTCGTTCGAGTCCGAGGCGCTGCCGGGCGCGCTTCCGATCGGCCGCAACTCGCCGCAGCGCTGCGCCTACGGGCTCTACGCCGAGCAGCTGTCTGGCTCGCCGTTCACCGCGCCGCGCGGCTCCAACGAGCGCTCCTGGCTGTACCGCATCCGGCCCTCGGTGAAGCACTCCGGCCGATTCGCCAAGGTCGATGCCGGGTTGTGGCGCACCGCGCCGTGTCACGAGCAGGAGATCACGGTGCAGCAGCTGCGCTGGGATCCGACGCCGCTTCCGGCAGGCGATGTGACGTTTCTGCAGGGTGTGCAGACCATGACCACGGCCGGCGATGCCACGACCCAGGCCGGCATGGCGGCGCATGTCTACGTCATCACCAAGTCGATGGTCGACCAGCACTTCTACGATGCCGACGGCGAGCTGATGTTCGTGCTGCAGCAGGGCCGTTTGCTGTTCGTCACCGAGTTCGGCCGCATCGACGCCGAGCCTGGCGAGATCGTCGTGATCCCGCGCGGCGTCAAGTTCCGGGTGGAGATTCCGGCGGGACCGGCACGTGGCTATCTCTGCGAGAATTATGGCGGCGCCTTCACCTTGCCGGAGCGCGGCCCGATCGGCGCGAATTGTCTTGCCAATGCGCGCGACTTCCTGACCCCGGTGGCCTCGTATGAGGACAAGGATACGCCGACCGAACTCTACGTGAAATGGGGCGGCGCGCTGTTCAAGACCGAGCTCAGGCACTCGCCGATCGACGTCGTTGCCTGGCACGGCAACTACGCGCCGTATAAATATGACCTGCGCACCTTCTCGCCGGTCGGCGCCATCGGCTTCGATCATCCCGATCCGTCGATCTTTACCGTGCTGACCTCGCCGTCGGAAACCGCCGGCACGGCCAACATCGATTTCGTGATCTTCCCCGAGCGCTGGATGGTGGCCGACAACACTTTCCGTCCGCCGTGGTATCACATGAACATCATGTCGGAGTTCATGGGTCTGATCTACGGCGTCTACGACGCCAAGCCGCAGGGCTTCGTGCCTGGTGGCATGAGCCTGCACAATTGCATGCTGCCGCACGGTCCGGATCGCGAGGCGTTCGATCACGCCAGCAATGGCGAGTTGAAGCCGGTCAAGCTCACGGGCACGATGGCCTTCATGTTCGAGACGCGCTTCCCGCAGCGCATCACCAAGCACGCCGCGGAGTCCGGCACCATGCAGAGCGACTACGCCGATTGCTGGAACGGACTGGAGAAGCGTTTCGATCCGAACAGGCCTTGAACTGGGAGAATGCCGTCATGGCCGGGCTTGACCCGGCCATCCACGACATTCTCTGTGCGGTGAGAGATGGATGCCCGGGTCAAGCCCGGGCATGACGACGTAGTCCGGAGAAGCATTTTGACTCATCCCAACGATCCCTCGCTTCGCTCCTTCATCCCGGTCGATCCGGCCTCGGACTTCCCGATCCAGAACCTGCCCTACGGCGTGTTCTCCGCCGCCGATTCGCCAAAGCCGCGCGTCGGTGTCGCCATTGGCGAGTTCGTGCTCGACCTCGCCGTGCTCGAGGACGAAGGCCTGCTCGATCTGGCGCCGGCCTATGAGGTGTTCGCGCAATCCTCGCTGAATGCCTTCATGGCGCTCGGCCCCGACGTGTGGTCGAAGACGCGTGCCGCGATCAGCGCGCTGCTGCGCGACGACAATCCGCGGCTGCGCGACGACAAGCCGCTGCGCGGCCGCGCGCTGCTGCCGCGCCAGGACGTCACGCTGCATCTGCCGTTCCACGTCGCCGGCTACACCGATTTCTATTCGTCGAAGGAGCATGCCACCAATGTCGGCGTCATGTTCCGCGGCAAGGACAATGCGCTGCAGCCGAACTGGCTGCACATGCCGATCGGCTATAACGGGCGCGCGTCGACCGTGGTCGTCTCCGGTACCAAGGTGCGCCGGCCGCGTGGGCAGTTGAAGCCGCCGAGTGCCGATGCCCCGAGCTTCGGCCCTTGCAAGCGGCTCGATTTCGAGCTGGAGATGGGCGTCGTCATCGGCCAATCGTCGCCGCTCGGCGAGATGCTGAGCGAGGCGCAGGCGGAGGCGATGATCTTCGGCTTCGTGCTGCTCAACGACTGGAGCGCACGCGACATCCAGCAATGGGAATATGTGCCGCTTGGGCCGTTCCAGGCCAAGGCGTTCGCGACCTCGATCAGCCCGTGGGTGGTGACGCGGGAGGCGCTGGAGCCGTTCCGCGTGTCGGGGCCAACGCAGGATCCGACGCCGCTACCCTACCTGCAGCAGAAGGCCGCGCAGAACTACGATCTCTCCCTCGACGTGGCCTTGCGTGCCTCCGGCAGCAACGCCGCGCAGACCATCGCGCAGACCAATTTCAAGTATATGTACTGGTCGAGCGTGCAGCAGCTGATGCACCACGCCTCCTCCGGTTGCGCGATGAGCGTGGGCGATCTCCTCGGGTCCGGCACGATCTCCGGCCCGGAGAAGCATCAGCGCGGCAGCCTGCTGGAGATCAGTTGGAATGGCACCGAGCCGGTCGAGCTCGCCGGCGGCGTGAAGCGCACGTTTCTCGAGGACGGCGACTCTCTGGTGATGCGCGGCTGGTGCCAGGGGCAGGGCTATCGCGTCGGCTTCGGCGAGGTCGAAGGCACGATCGTAGCGGCCGTGTGATGCGAGCTGCCCTTGGCTGAGCTTTCGATGCACGATGTCACGTCGTGGTTATCGATTCCGGGCTCGCGCTGCGCGCGCCCCGGAATGACGAGGAGAGAGGTCAGCGCTCTTCCGGCGCGACGTTCTTCACGCCTCCGACGAACGCCGCGACCTCCTCCGCCGCATATTTCAGATGCACGCGCTTGTCCGACGGCAGCTGTTTTGTGACGCAGGCCCCTGGCCGCCATTCGCGCGACGGCCGGATCGGCCGTGGCGCAAAGCCGCCGCCGCAGTTCGGGCGAAGCTGCAGCGCCATGTTCGTCTCGCAGATGTCGGAATGATGTGACTGTCGCAAAAGCCGCGACGGTGTTGAATGGCGCAATTCCCTCGATTTGCGCCACGTCGTCAGCCAGCAGACAGCGACGCCAGCGGCAGCTTCGCGCTCTCCTTCAGCCGGTCGAGCACGATCGACGACCGCACATGCGCCACGCTCTGGTGTGGCATCAGCACATTGTTGACGATGTCGGACAGGCTCTTGAGGTCGCGCAGCACGACCTTGAGCAGATAATCGGAGTCGCCGGTCAGCGCGTAGGCCTCCTGGATGTCGTCGACGCGGTTCACCAGCGCACGGAACTTCTGCGCGTTGTCGGGCGAATGCGTCGCCAGGGTGATCTGGATGAAGGCGATCAGCTCGAAGCCCAGGGACGTGCCGGATAGCTGCGCGCGATAGCCCGCGATGACGCCGTCCTCCTCCAGCCGCATCCGCCGTCGCGAGCATTGAGAGGCCGAGAGCCCGGCGAGGTCGGCCAGCTCCTGGTTGGTGAGCCGGCCGTCGTCCTGCAGCGCGGCCAGGATACGGAGATCGAAGCTATCGACCGAAATCATGCGTCATTTCCTCTGAATGTGCATGGATCGTGCATACTCGGACGAAAATGACAATGGTTTGCATGCCCCGTGCGCGGAATTCGGGAGATGATCCGCCCATCAAGCTGAAGGAGCTTCCCCCATGGGTCCATTTCCGCACGATGCGCCTCCTGCCACCATCTCCGCCGACAACCCGATGGGCACGGACGGCTTCGAGTTCGTCGAATATGCGCACCCCGAAGCAAGCGAGCTGCACGCGCTGTTCAAGCTGATGGGCTTCGCCGCGGTCGCGCGCCACAGGACCAAGGCGATCACGCTGTACCGCCAGGGTGACATCAACTACCTCGTGAACGAGGAGCCCGGCAGCCACGGCCACGAGTTCGTCGCCGCGCACGGGCCGTGTGCGCCGTCGATGGCGTTTAGGGTGGTCGACGCGAAGAAGGCCTATGCGCGGGCGATCGCGCTCGGCGCCGAGCCGGCCGACCTGCCGCCGGCCCAGAAGACGCTGGACGTGCCCGCACTCAAGGGCATCGGCGGCAGCCTGCTCTATCTCGTCGATCGCTACGGTGCCAAGGGCTCGGCCTACGATCTCGAATTCGAGTGGACCGGCGAGCGCAACCCGCGCCCGACCGGGGCCGGCCTCTACTACATCGATCACCTGACCCACAACGTGCATCGCGGCCGCATGGATGTGTGGACCGGCTTCTACGAGAAGCTGTTCAACTTCCGCCAGATCCGCTTCTTCGACATCGAAGGCCGCGCCTCCGGATTGTTCTCGCGCGCGCTGACCAGCCCCGACGGCAAGATTCGGATTCCGATCAACGAGGATGCCGGCGAGTCCGGGCAGATCGAGGAGTATCTCAAGATCTATCGCGGCGAAGGCATCCAGCACATCGCCTGCGGCGCCCGCGACATCTACTTGACCGTCGAGGGCCTGCGGACCGCGGGCCTGCCGTTCATGCCGTCGCCCCCGGACACCTATTTCGAGCGCATCGATAGCAGGCTGCCCAAGCATGGCGAGGACCTCGCCCGTCTGAAGAGAAACGGCATCCTGATCGATGGCGAGGGGGTCGTTGCAGGCGGTCATACCAAGGTGCTGCTGCAGATCTTCTCGGCCAATGCGATCGGCCCGATCTTCTTCGAGTTCATCCAGCGCAAGGGCGACGACGGTTTTGGCGAAGGCAACTTCAAGGCGCTGTTCGAATCGATCGAAGAGGACCAGATCCGCCGCGGCGTGCTGAAGGTGGAGGCGGCGGAGTAGGTGGAGGAGATGCGCCCGTCATTGCGAGAAGCAGAGCGACGAAGCAATCCAGACTTCCGTCCGCACCCTGGATTGCTTCGCTTCGCTCGCAATGACGGCGTGATTGGAGGCAGGATGTCGCCAAACCCTCAACTGTCGTCCCGGGCAAGCCCGACGACGCGCCAGCGGCGTCGGGCGCCGACCCGGGACCCATACCGCGTGATCTATCGATAGGGCATAGTCGCAGACGATTTTCGCCAAACTGCGGCCGGTGGTTATGGGTCCCCGCGTTCGCGGGGACGACACCGAGGGTGAGGCGCGGGCGTCGTCAACTCACTGGCATCGGGATTGTCGCGCAGCGTTGATCGGCGCGACCGCGCCGCAATCGCTTACCCGCCAGCCTTCCACGCACTCACGACAGCCCCAATCTCCACCACCTCCGGCTCCCGTATCGTCGACGGCGTGCGCGAGAAGCGTGGGGCGGGGGCGGGCTGGGTGATGCCGTGGCGCTCGACGAAGACGCCGCGGGCGGCCATGTGGGCGTGCTTTGGCGCCTCGGACATGGTGAGCACCGGCGCGAAGCAGATATCGGTGCCCTCCATGATCGCGCACCATTGCTCGCGCGTCTTGCTCTTGAACACGGCGACCAGCTTCTCCTTCAGCGCCGGCCAGGCGCGCGGGTCCATCTGCGCGTCGAAGGCGGGATCGGAGAGGTCGGCATGCTGCCGCAGCAGCGCGTAGAACTGCGGCTCGATCGAGCCGATGGAGATGAAGTTTCCACAGGCGCATTCGTAGACGCCGTAGAAGTGCGCGCCGCCGTCGAGGAAGTTGCGCTCGCGCCCCTCGGTCCAGCGGCCCATCGCGGTGAGGTCGAAGAACATCGCGAGCAGCGAGGCCGCGCCGTCGCACATCGCGGTGTCCACCACCTGGCCCTTGCCGGACTTCGACGCTTCGAGAAGCGCGGCGAGCACGCCGACGACGAGATAGAGTGCACCGCCGCCGAAATCGCCGACCAGATTGAGCGGTGGGACCGGCCGCTCCTTCGGGCCGATCGCGGCGAGCGCGCCGGTGATCGAGATGTAGTTGATGTCGTGGCCGGCCGCTTGCGCCAACGGTCCCTGCTGGCCCCAGCCGGTCATGCGGCCATAGACCAGCTTGGGATTGCGCGCGAGCACGACGTCGGGGCCGAGGCCGAGCCGCTCCATCACGCCGGGCCGGAAACCTTCGATCAGCGCGTCGGCGCCGGCGAGCAGGTCGAGCACCTCGGCAATGACGGCCTTGTCCTTGAGGTCGAGCTCGATGACCTTGCGGCCGCGACCGGCGACCGACTTCATGGTCTTGTGCGCGCCGACGCGATCGAGCGTCACCACCTCCGCGCCCATGTCGGCCAGCAGCATGCAGGCGAACGGTCCCGGTCCGATGCCGGCGAACTCGACGATGCGAAAGCCCGCGAGCGGTCCGGTGGCGCGGGTCTCGGTCTGTGGGGCGGTCTTGTCGAGCACGTTGTCTTGTCCCTGCGGTGCTTCGGCGCGTGACGAGGTCGATCGGACAAAGACGGTCGCCGCGACCTTACACCCTCCCCTGGAGGGGGAGGGCTATCGCATTTGACGATCGAAGTGTTGCGCTCGTCTGTCTCCGCGTCGTCATGGCCGGGCTTGTCCCGGCCATCCACGTCGTCCGGCATGCTGAGAACGACGTGGATGCCCGGGACGGAGCCCGGGCATGACGATGTGGAAACGGTTTCGCGAAAAACTCAGATTAGTCATATGCGATAGCCCTGCCCTCCAGGGGAGGGTGGGTGTGCTTGGCTGCTGTCCGCATCAATCAAACATCATCACGCGCGATGCGTTTCCTGATCCGCGATTGTCCCGCGTCTATCCAGCCAACGCAAGCGCGCCGTATGCCGCAAAGTAAAGCGGCGCGCATCGCTGCGCGCCGCATGGAATGTCTCGTGCCGTGACGCGGAATGATCCGCGCCGCGACAATCAGCCCGCGGCTTGCACCGCGCGCTGCGCCATCACCTTCACCAGATTGGCGCGGTAATCAGCCGAGCCGTGGATGTCGCTGAGCAGGCCGCTCGCCGGGATGCTGACGCCGTCGATCGCCGAGGCCGACCAGTTCGACTTCAGCGCCGCCTCGATCGCGGCCACGCGCATCACGCCGCTCTGCGAGGCGCCGGTGGCCGCGACGCGGACGTCGCCGCCCTTCGTCTTGGTCACGAACACGCCGGTCAGCGCGAAGCGCGACGCCGGATGGCGCATCTTGGCATAGCCCGCCTTCTCCGGCACCGGGAACGACACCTCGGTGATGATCTCGCCGTCCTCGAGCGCCGTGGTGAACAGGCCCTTGAAGAAATCATCCGCCGAGATCGTGCGCTTGTTGGTCTTCACGGTCGCGCCGAGCGAGATCAGTGCCGCCGGGAAATCCGCGGCCGGATCGTTGTTGGCGATCGAGCCGCCGATGGTGCCGCGGTGACGCACGGCGGGATCGCCGAGCACCGAGGTGAGATAGGAGATCGCGGGGATCGCCTTCTTCACGTCGGCATTGGTCATGATGTCGTAATAGGTCGTCGCCGCCTTGATCACGAGCGTGTCGCCGGACAGCTGCACGCCGATCAGGTCCTTGATCTTGCCGATGTCGATGACATCGGACGGGCTGGCGAGGCGCTGTTTCATGACCGGAAGCAGGGTGTGGCCGCCGGCCAGGAACTTGGCTTCGCTGCCCTTGGCGAACAGCGCCGCCGCTTCGTCGACCGAGGAGGCGCGATGGTAGGTCGTCTCGTACATGGGAATCTCCCTGAATTTTTCATCGAGATCATTCCGGGGCCACGCCTGCGCGCGCCCCGGAGCGATGATCAACCGTGGATCGCATGCCAGACGCGGTCGGGCGTCGCCGGCATTTCCAGCTTGTTGTTGCCGATCGCATCCGTGATCGCATTGATCACGGCGGCGGATGCGCCGATCGCGCCGGCCTCGCCGCAGCCCTTCACGCCGAGCGGATTGCCCGGGCACAGGGTCGTGGTGTGGCTCAGCTTGAACGACGGCACGTCATCAGCGCGCGGCATCGCGTAGTCCATGAAGGACGCGGTGACCGGCTGGCCGTTGCTGTCGTAGATCGCGTGCTCGAGCAGTGCCTGGCCGATGCCCTGGACCAGACCGCCATGAACCTGGCCCTCGACGATCATCGGGTTGATCAGCCGGCCGAAATCGTCCGCCGCGACGAAGTTGACGAACGACGTCTTGCCGGTGGCCTCATCGACCTCGAGCTCGCAGATATAGGTGCCGGCCGGGAAGGTGAAGTTGGTCGGATCGTAGAAGGCGGTCTCCTTCAATCCGGGCTCCATGCCGTCCGGCAGGTTGTGCGCGGTGTAGGCGGCGAGCGCGACCATCGGCAGCGCGATCGACTTGTCGGTGCCGGTCACCTTGAACTCGCCGTTCTCGATGACGATGTCGCCTTCCGACGCTTCGAGTGCGTGGGCTGCGATCTTCTTGGCCTTGGCCTCGACCTTCTCCATCGCCTTCAGGATCGCCGTGAGACCGACGGCGGCCGAGCGCGAGCCGTAGGTGCCCATGCCGAACTGCACCTTGTCGGTGTCGCCATGGACGATCGAGACCTGGCTGATCGGCACGCCCAGGCGTTCGGCGATCAGCTGGCAGAAGGTGGTCTCGTGGCCCTGGCCGTGGCTGTGCGAGCCGGTGAGCACCTCGATGGTGCCGACCGGATTCACGCGAATCTCGGCCGATTCCCACAGGCCGACGCCGGCCCCTAAGCTGCCGACCGCCTTCGACGGCGCGATGCCGCAGGCTTCGATGTAGCAGGACAGGCCGAGGCCGCGCAGCTTGCCCTGCGCCTTCGCCGCCGCCTTGCGGGCCGGGAAACCGGCATAGTCGATCGCCTTCATCGCCGCGTCGAGCGAGGCGTTGAAGTCACCGGTGTCGTAGGCCATGATCACCGGGGTCTGGTGCGGGAACTGGGTGATGAAGTTCTTCCGCCGGAGATCGGCCGAATCGACCTTCAACTGGCGCGCCGCCGTCTCGATCAGCCGCTCCAGCAGATAGCTCGCCTCCGGGCGTCCGGCGCCACGATAGGCGTCGACCGGCGTGGTGTTGGTGTAGACGCCCATCACCTCGGCATAGATCGCCGGAATGTTGTACTGGCCCGACAGCAGGGTCGCGTACAGATAGGTCGGCACCGACGACGAGAACAGCGACATGTAGGCGCCGAAATTGGCGTGGGTCTTGACCCGCAGGCCAAGGATCTTGTTGTCGGCATCGAACGCCATCTCGGCCTTGGAGATGTGGTCGCGGCCGTGCGCGTCGGTCAGGAACGCCTCGGTGCGGTCGCCGGTCCATTTCACCGGACGGCCGACCTTCTTGGAGGCCCACAGCGCCACCATCTCTTCCGGGTAGATGAAGATCTTGGAGCCGAAGCCGCCGCCGACGTCAGGGGCGATCACGCGCAGCTTGTGTTCTGGTGCGATGTTGTAGAACGCCGACAGCACCAGGCGAGCGACGTGCGGGTTCTGCGACGTCGTATAGAGCGTGAAATGCTCCTCGGCCGCATCGTACTCGGCGATCGCCGCGCGCGGCTCCATCGCGTTCGGTGCCAGCCGGTTGTTGGTCAATTCCAGGGTGACGACGTTGGCGGCCTTGGCGAAGGCGGCGTTGACCGCGGCCTCGTCGCCGATCGACCAGTCGTAGACGACGTTGCCGGGGGCTTCCGGGTGAAGCTGCGGCGCGCCGGGCTTCAGCGCGGAGGGCATGTCGGCGACGGCCTGCAGCTCCTCGTACTCCACCACGACTGCCTCGGCGGCGTCACGTGCGAGGTTCTTGCTTTCGGCGATCACCACGGCCACGGCCTGGCCGACGAAGCGCACGGTCTCCGGCGCCATCGCCGGCCATGCGCCCATCTTCATCGGCGAGCCGTCCTTGGAGGTGATGGCCCAGCCGCAGATCAGGTTGCCGACCTTGTCGTCGACGATCTGGCGGCCGGTGAGCACCGCGACCACGCCAGGCATCGCCTCGGCGGCCGAGGAGTCGATGCTCTTGACCTTGGCGTGCGCGTGCGGGCTGCGGATGAAATGGGCAAAGGTCATGCCCAACAGCTTGACGTCGTCGACGTAACGGCCCTTGCCGGTAATGAAACGCTTGTCCTCCTTGCGGACGACGCTGGCGCCAATGCCTTCCATACCCATGCGAATCTCTCCCCTACCGGAGTTCTGTTGTCCCGCCGCGGCCATCGCGCGCAGCGGTCGTGGTCTCGGTATTGCGGTAAACGGCGGCTCTCGCCGGCCTCATTCGGCAGCTTGCGCGACCTTCATCCGTCCGGCAGCGTCGAGCACGGCCTTGACGATGTTGTGATAGCCGGTGCAGCGGCAGATGTTGCCTTCCAGCTCCTCACGCACCGTGCTCTCGTCGAGCTCGCCTCCGTGGCGGTGCACAATATCGATGGCCGACATGATCATCCCCGGCGTGCAATAGCCGCATTGCAGGCCGTGATTGTCGCGGAAGGCCGCCTGCATCGGGTGCAGCTCGTCGCCCTTGGCGATGCCTTCGATGGTGGTGACGTTGGCGCCGGCGGCCTGGCCGGCCAGCACGGTGCAGGATTTCACGGCACGGCCGTCGATATGGACGACGCAGGCGCCGCATTGGCTGGTGTCACAGCCGACATGGGTGCCGGTGAGGTTCAGATGATCCCGCAGGAGGTGAACGAGCAGGGTGCGATCCTCGGCCTCGACCGAGACCGCCTTGCCGTTCACCGTCAGTTTGACTGTCGACACGAGTAACCTCCCGATGAATTATTCTTATTCTGATTAGAAACAGCGCCCTCAGGACTTTGCAACTCGAATTTTCGTCTCCGATGTCATTGCGACGTCTTGCGCGCGGCATCGGCGATCCGGTCGCATGTGGCGCGCCACGCGAGGCCGGCACCGGCGCAGGTGAAGCGCAGGCCGTAGGCCGACGCTGCCCATTTACCGCCCCTTAGCCATTGTGACGTAGTTTTGATCACGCTCTGGTGCGTTGCCGCCGGGCGGTTTGGTTTCTGGCCAATATAAAGAATGGCGTGTCGGGGGTGGGAATGTCTGCGCAGCTTGCGCCGCAGTCGCGGCGTGCCAATTTTCTGACCCTGCGTTTTCGCGGCAAGATCGTCCTTGGCTTCGCCGTTGTGCTGGCGATCTCTGCTGCCAGCATCGGCTTCTCCTATCTGGGATTCGAGCGGGTCGCCGCGGCGGTGGCAGCCTATCGCGGCAGCGTTGCCGAAGCCGACACCACCCGCACCATCGATCGCGAGCTGGTCTCGTACCAGGCGCTCGCCCGCTATTATGCCCTGACCGGCAAAGCCGACGACGAGGCGGCGGCCACCGCTGCCCAGCAGGCACTCCAGGCCGCGATCGACAAATCCATGGCGGCGACCGGCGCCGAGCGGCGGGCGCAGGTCGGCAAGCTGCAGGCGCAGTTTCAGGCCTTCGCCAAGACATTCTCGAGCATCGTTGCTCTGACCCGCGAGAACGCGAAGCTGGCGACCGACCAGATCGGCCTCATCGGCAACAAGATCCGCTTCAAGTTCGATGATCTGGCAGACACCGCCGCGCTGGCCGGCCTGCCGTCGGTGCAGACCACGGCCAAGGACCTCACCGGCCAGTACCTGACCGTGTCCGCGCTGGTCGGGACCTACATCGCCAAGCCCGATGCCAAGACGGCCGACGGCGCCATCGCGCGCACGCGCTTCCTGGAAACCTCGCTGGTGACGATCTATGCCAATGACGAGAAGATCACCCAGCGCGTCGCCGAGCTCGGCGACCTGATCAAGCAGTACCGCGCCGCCTTCATCAAACTGTCGGAGAACATGAAGGCGCTCGGCAAGCTCGAACAGGAGATGAGCGTCGTCGGCACCGAGATCATCGCGCTGTCGAACGGGCTGAAATCCGAGGTCGCCTCCGACCAGCAGCGCATCGAGGCCGCCACCAACACCACCATCGCGGACATCGAGCGGCTGATCGCAATGCTGGCGATCGGCGGGCTGACGCTCGGCGCCGTGCTGGCGCTGATGCTCGGCAACGGCATCTCCAAGCCGATGATCACGATGTGCAAGGCGATGCGCGAGCTCGCCTCGGGCAATTTCGACGTCCGGCTGCCCGGCCTCGGGCGTGCCGATGAGATCGGCGAGATGGCGGCGGCGGTCGAGGAGTTCAAGGTCCAGGCGGTGGCCAAGGCCGAGCGCGACGCTGCGACGCAGGACGCCCAGAACAAGGCGGCGGGCGCCGCGCGGCGGGCCGAGCTCATCCGCTTCGCCGACGAGTTCGAGACCGCCGTCGGCTCGATCGTGTCCAACGTCTCGACCTCGGCCGAGCACCTCGAGCAGGCGGCCTCGACCCTGACGCGCACCGCGGAGACCACGCAGTCGCTGGCGAGCCGCGTCAGCGGCACCTCCGACCAGGCCACGGGCCGCATCCACTCGGTGGCGAGCGCAACCGACGAACTGTCGGCCTCGGTCAACGAGATCGGCCGCCAGGTCCGCGAGTCCAGCCGCATCGCGGAGTCCGCCGTGGCCCAGGCCGAGGAGACCGACGGGCGCATCGGCAAGCTGTCGCGTGCGGCGCAGGAGATCGGCGACGTCGTCAAGCTGATCACCGCGATCGCCGAGCAGACCAACCTGCTGGCCCTGAACGCGACCATCGAGGCGGCCCGCGCCGGCGATGCCGGCCGCGGGTTTGCGGTGGTGGCTTCCGAGGTCAAGTCGCTGGCCGAGCAGACCGCCAAGGCGACCGACGACATCTCCAACCACATCTCCGGCATGCAGGCGGCGACCCAGGAATCCGTCACAGCCATCAAGCAGATCGGCGGCACGATCCGCCAGATCTCGACCATTGCCGCGTCGATCGCCACCGCGGTCGAGCAGCAGGGCGGCGCGACCCAGGAGATCGCCAGGAACGTGCAGAGCGTCGCGGCAGGTACGCAGGCCGCCGCCACCGACATCACGCAGGTCAATCGCGGCGCGACCCAGACCGGCGAAGCCTCGGAGGAGGTGCTGCGCTCGGCCCAGTCGCTATCCTCGGAGAGCGCGCGGCTGCGCGCGGAGCTCAACCGCTTCATGGCCAACATCCGCGCGGCGTGAGTTTTGCGGCGACAGGCTGGTCTTCACCGCTCGCCAATGCGTTGGCGAGCCCGCGGCCAAACCCTCCGCTGTCATCCCGGCGAACGCCGGGATCCATACGCCGCGGCAGATGTGTGGCGGGCGGTATTGATCGCGTGCCCCAATCTTGCATCACGCGGTATGGATGCCGGGTCGCGCTCGCTTCGCTCGCTTGCCCGGGACGACAGCTGAAATAAGGCGCGCCTGGGCCTCACCCAGGAAACGCTGCGGCCCCCAGGCGGGTCGAGCGCCGAACCCCGCCCCACTCCGGGAACCCTGCGCGCGACGAGACGTTGAGTCGCAGCGGCAGGCATTCGCTGCCGCATTTGCTTCATCCTCTCGGTCGAGCATGCGGTGCGACCCGCGCCGTCGCATTGGGATTCCATGGCACTCCGACAGGCATCCTGTCCCAACCTCCGCGTCGTCACGTCAGCGCCGCAATCCGGCGCTCCGCCGGGCGACATGGCAGGCCGGGATCGCGTCATCGAAACCAACATCCCCGCCCGGCTCGACGATCTCCGCTGGAGCGCCTTTCACACCCGCGTCGTGCTGGCGCTCGGCATCACCTGGGTGCTCGACGGGCTCGAGGTGACGCTGGCAGGCGCCTTGTCGGGCGCGCTCAAGCAGAGCCCGGCGCTGCATTTCTCCAATCTCGACATCGGGCTTGCCAACAGCGCCTATCTCGCCGGCGCCGTGCTCGGCGCGCTCGGCTTCGGCTGGCTGACCGACCGCATCGGCCGCCGAAAGCTGTTCTTCGTCACGCTTGCGCTCTATCTGTCCGCGACGGCCGCCACCGCCTTGTCCTGGAACATCGCGACCTACGCGCTGTTTCGCTTCCTGACCGGCGCCGGCATCGGCGGCGAGTATACCGCGATCAACTCGACGATCCAGGAGCTGGTGCCGGCGCGCTATCGCGGCTGGACCGATCTCATGATCAACGGCAGCTTCTGGCTGGGTGCCGCGCTCGGCGCGGTCGGCGCCATCGTGCTGCTCGATCCCGACGTCACCGGCCCGGATGTCGGCTGGCGGCTGGCCTACGGCATCGGCGCCTGTCTCGGCCTCGTCGTGCTGGTCATGCGGATGTGGATTCCGGAAAGTCCGCGCTGGCTGATGATTCACGGCCATCCTGAAGAGGCGCATCGGATCGTCGCGGAGATCGAACGCGACGTCACCGGCCACGACCGCGAGGCGCGCGCCAAGGAATTGCCGAGGATGCGGCTGCGGATGCGTAGCCACACGCCGTTACGAGAGGTCGCGCATACGCTGTTCTCAGTTTATCGCCAGCGCTCCCTGGTCGGGCTCACCTTGATGATCGCCCAGGCGTTCTTCTACAACGCGATCTTCTTCACCTTCGCGCTGGTGCTGACCGACTTCTACGGCATCAAGTCCGATCATGTCGGCTGGTACATCCTGCCCTTCGCGGCCGGCAACGTGCTCGGGCCGCTGCTGCTCGGCCGCCTGTTCGATACGCTCGGGCGCCGCGCCATGATCACCTTCACCTATGGCGTCTCCGGCATGCTGCTTGCGCTCACCGGCTATCTGTTCTCGATCGGCGTGCTGAGCGCCGCGACGCAGACTGCGGCCTGGATGGTGATCTTCTTCTTCGCGTCGCCGGCGGCGAGCGCCGCCTATCTCACCGTGTCGGAGAATTTTCCGCTGGAAGTGCGCGCGCTCGCGATCGCGCTGTTCTACGCCGTCGGCACCGGGATCGGCGGCGTCGCGGGACCCGCGCTGTTCGGCGCGCTGCTCGACAGCGGGGCGCGCGGCGCGGTGTTCGGCGGCTATCTGTTCGGTGCCGCGCTGATGCTGGTGGCGGCGCTCGTCGCTTGGCGCTATGCCATCGCGGCCGAGCGCAAATCGCTCGAACAGGTGGCGCGTCCGCTCGCTGTCATGGAGTAGTTGATGATGTCCGAAAACTCCGATCTGATCGCTTCTCCTGCGTCGGAGCCCGCCGAGATCGTTCCGGCGCCCACCAGTCTCGTGCCGCATCTTCGCGAGGTGGCGATCCTGCTCGATATCGACGGCACCCTGCTCGATCTCGCGCCGACGCCGCGCGAGGTGTGGGTGCCGCCGGGCCTGGCCGAGACCCTGAACGCATTGCTGCAACGAACCTCCGGCGCGCTGGCGCTGGTCTCGGGCCGCTCGCTCAACGACATCGATCTCATCTTCGCGCCGGAGGTCTATCCCGCCGTCGGCGGCCATGGCGCGGAGATGCGGCTCGGCGGCGGCGGCGAGGCGGACGCCATCAAGGCGCCGCCGCTGGACAAGGAGCTGAAGCGCAGGCTCGCTGCGATCGCCCGGCTCAGCCCCGGCATTCTGCTCGAGGACAAGGGCTACTCGCTGGCGCTGCATTATCGCCTCGCGCCGCAGGCTGAGAAGGCGATCTACGAAGAAGTGTCGCGCATCCGCGCCGAGTTGCCGGGGGCGCCGATCGAGGTGCTGCCCGGCAAGTGTGTGTGCGAGATCAAGCATGCCGGCTTCACCAAGGCGAGCGGCGTGCGCGAGCTGATGCGGAACGCACCGTTCAAGGGACGCAAGCCGTTCTTCATCGGCGACGACGTCACGGATGAGACGGTGTTCGCGATCATGCCGGATTTCGCCGGCCTCTCGTTCTCCGTCGGCCGCCGTGCGCTCGGCGTCGACGGACATTTCGACGCACCGGACGACGTGCGCGCATTCCTGGCGCGCCTCGCCGGCGGTGGAACTAATTCATCGACCTAGCGATCCGTGCAGTGGTTCCGCATCGCTACGTTGTTAGTTCCATTCGCCATGCGGTCGCATGTTGAATGCGTCGCTGTTGATTAGAACAGTTCTGACTTGATTTGACGCTGTGATTACACCGCGCGAATGCCCGAATTTGGTTTCAATTGGTTGAAAGGGTGGCCCGGAACCATATTGATGAACAGCTGTTAACCGACATGACCAACAGGAGGGAGCTGTGAACCTCGTCGTGGTTTCGAATCGGGTGGCCCGTGGCAAAGCCAATGAGCCAATGACCGGCGGACTTGCGGCAGCATTGCTGCCCGTTGTGGAGAAATCGGGGGCAGTATGGGTGGGTTCCTCGGGTCGTGTGCGCGACGGCGCGCAGACGGAACCGATCGCGGAGATCGAGCAGATCGGTGAAGGCGCGCTCGCGCTGCTGGATCTGCCGGCTGCGCACTATGCCGGCTACTACGAAGGCTTCGCCAATTCGGCGCTGTGGCCGGCGCTGCATTCACGCAGCGATCTGATCAGCGTCTCGCATGACGACTATCGCTCCTATCGCGAGGTCAACGCCTTCGTGGCGCGCGCGCTGCTCCGGTTCCAGAAGCCGGACACCTTGTTCTGGATCCAGGACTATCACTTCCTGTCGCTCGGCGCGGAGTTGCGCACGCTGGGCGTGAAGAGCCCGATCGGCTTCTTCCTGCATACGCCGTGGCCCGCGCGCAGCGTCATCGACAGCGTGCCGAATCACCGCGATCTCGTCACCGCGATGCTCGCCTATGATCTGATCGGCTTCCAGACCGAGGATGATCGCGAGAATTTCACCGCCTGCATCCGCGCCGATCTCGGCTTGCAGGTGCGTGACGGCGTGGTCAGGTCGCTGCACGGCCGCACACGTCTGGCCGTGTTCCCGATCGGCATCGACGCCGACAAGTTTGCGCAGCAGGCGGCAAAGGCGGTGGCGCATCCGGATGTGTCGCGGCTGCGCCGCAGCCTGAATGGCGAGAAGCTCGCCATCGGCGTCGACCGGCTCGATTACTCCAAGGGTCTGGTCAACCGCATCAACGCCTTCGACCGGATGTGGACGATGCACCCGAGCCTGCTGCGCGCCGCGTCGCTGCTGCAGATCGCAACGCCGTCGCGCGAATCGATCGAGGCCTATGGCAATCTGCAGAGCGAGGTCGCGCGCCTCGTCAGCGAGGTCAATGGCCGCCATGGCGAGGTCGACTGGACGCCGATCCGCTACCTCAACAAGGGCTATGGTCAGGGCGTGCTGGCCGGCCTCTATCGCAGCGCCCAGGTCGGCGTCGTCACGCCGCTGCAAGACGGCATGAATCTCGTGGCGAAGGAGTATGTCGCGGCGCAGAGCCCGGTCGATCCCGGCGTATTGGTGCTGTCGAAATTCGCCGGCGCCGCCAACGAGCTCGATGCGGCGCTGATCGTCAATCCGCATGACATCGACGGCATGGCGCGGACGATCGCGATGGCGCTGTCGATGCCGCTCAACGAGCGCCGCATGCGCTATGAGATCATGATGACGAAGCTGCGCCGCCATTCGATCCAGCAATGGTTTGCCGACTTCGTCGAGGCGCTGCAGGACGGTGACGCTGCCGAGGTCGAGATCGAACCCCTGCCTGCCACTCCGGCGGGTTTTCTGGCCGGCCGCATGCTGTCGCCTGGCGCGCGCTATCACTGAACCGGACTTGCTCCTCGCCGCTCCGTGCGGCGAGGCTCAATGGCAGTAGGAGACGCCGTCGAGCACGGCGCAGCGCAGCTTGTTCGGCGAGCTCGGATTGTCCATCGGCACCATCCCGTTGCCCTGTCCGACGAACACTCCGGGTCCCACCACCACGGATGCCTTGTTGCCGACGATGACGGACGGGTGCGGCTTCAGGCTCGACTTCGTCCCGTCCGGCCACAGGATCGCATCACCCTGCCAGATCCCCTTGCGGCCGTCGTCGCAGGTCACGTCGACGCCCTGCTTGGTGCATTGATCGGCGCGGGCCGGGCCGGCGGCGAGGCTGAGCACCGCCGTCAGCAGGATGGCGAGACGGGCATGGGAGGATGACGGCATCGCGAATCCCTCAGTCGGCAGCCGGACCGACGGGCTGCAAAACAGTGGTCGTGCCGCCCGGCCGGCCGGTTCATGATGGGCCGGCCGGGCCGCAGGGCCTCCTGATCGAGCCCGCGACCAGGGCGGATTGATGATTTTTATCAGCGATTTGGGGGAAATTTAGCCCTTGAGCCCCCGCCCGGCTTGCAAAACGCCGCCGACCCCGCCAAGAGAGGGCCGCCGGAGAGATGGCCGAGTGGCTTAAGGCGCACGCTTGGAAAGCGTGTGTGCGGGAAACCGTACCGTGGGTTCGAATCCCACTCTCTCCGCCAGCCGGCCATCCCAGCCATTCCGTTCAGTTGCGAGAAGATGAAATCGCTGCGGGCTGTCAGCCCTCCGGCTTCTTCCGCGCGAGCGTGCGCGGGGGCACGCCGTATCGACGGCGGAAGAGGCGGCTAAAATGCGAGGGGTCGTTGAAGCCCCAGCGCAGGGCGATGTCGGTGATGCTCTCGGTTCGGCGCGCGGCTTCGAGGTCGCGGCGGCAGCGGTCGAGGCGGCGCTGGCGGATGCATTCCGAGGGCGTGGTGCCGTGCTCGGCGAACAACAATTGTACGGAGCGGACGGATAGTCCGAAGTGGGCGGCGATCTCGGCGCTGTCGAGATCGGGGTCGTGCAGTTGTGCGTCGATGTAGCTCATGATGCGCGCGAACTGTGCGGATGCGCGTCGCGGTGCCGCGTCGCGGCGTACCAGGCGGGCCGCCCTGGCGACGATCTCGAGCCCGGCATCGACAGCGGCATGGACCTCGCTGTCGTCCATCTCGGCCAGCGTGCCGGCGAAGCCCTCGAAGTAACCGGACACGGCGGCGCCGAAGCCGTGTCGGCCGGGCAGATGCAGGCGGCCGCGTCCGATCAGGTCGGGGTGAAAATTCCGGATCACCGCTTCAGGGCAGGCGATCATCATCTTGCGCAGCGGACTGAGCGTGGCGAAGGCGAGCGTCTCGCGCGTGTTCCAGACGATCACGTCGCCGGGTTCGAACAGCACCGTGCCGGTGGAGTCCTCGCCGCGCTCCCGGCCTTCGATCACGATCATCACGACCACCAGACCGGCATCGGAAGCGCGGCGCATCCCGGCGCAGCCCTGTGCGACCTGCGCTTCGATCACGAGAGCATCGCCTAGCTGCCTCAACTGCTGACGGTGCGATTTGGCCGCGTGAATGCTCCAGCCGAGCAGTGGGTCGAGGGAGGTCGTGGGCGCGGCAAACCCTTGCACGTTCGGCATCTGCAACGCTCTCCCTTGGTCGCCCGAGACCCTCGCTTGCGGCGGCTGCGTCCGCCCACGTTTCGCTGTCGTCCGGGTTCGCCTTCGCTGCCGTCCGGGACGTCGGTGCCGCGCTTGGCCTAGAGCCTAGGCTGAGACCGCCGTGCAGACAAGGCGGAGAGGCGAGAGCACAGGGAGGTTGCAATGGTCGGTTCGGATCTGCGGGCTGGATTCGAGAAGGTGGCCTTCAAGGCCGACGATGGTACGGTGCTGCGCGGCTGGCACGTGCCGCCGCAGGGGGACGCGCCGACAGCGCCCATCGTCGTGCTTCATCACGGCTTCAGCGCGCTCAAGGACAGCTATCTCGACAAATATGCGGCCGCGTTCAGCGCGGCCGGTCTCGGCGCGCTGGTCTATGATCCCCGCAATTTCGGCGAGAGCGAAGGACGCGTCCGGCAGGAGATCGACCCGATGCAGCAGCTGGCCGACTACCGCGATGCCATCACCTTCGCGATGACCCTGCCGCGCGTCGATCCCAGAAGGATCGGCGCCTGGGGCTCCAGCTATGGCGGCGGTGTCGCCATCCAGGCGGCGGCGATCGATCAGCGCATCCGCTGCGTGGCAGTGCAGGTCTCGTTCCTCAGCGGCGGCGCGATCTGGAGCCACATTCCGGCGGAGACAAAGGCGCAGCTGTCGCAGCTGTTCGTCGGCGAGCGATTGGCCCGTGCCGCGGGCGAGCCGCCGATGACCATGCAGGTGGTGGCGCAGGATCCGGCGACGACGCCGTGCATCCTCGGGACGTCGGACGCCTACGACTGGTGCATGGAGGCGGCGAAGATCTCGCCGCTGTGGCGCAACGAGGTTACCGTGCGCAGCCTGGAGCTCACCTTCAGCTTCGAGCCGGCCGCCTTTTTGCATCGCATCGCGCCGCGGCCGCTGATGTGGATCGCGGCCGAGGGCGACATGCTGATGCCGATCGAGGCGTCCCGGGAGGCGTTCGCACGCGCCGGCGAGCCAAAGCAGTTTGTCAGTCTGCCTTGCGGGCATTTCGCGCCCTATGTCCAGCACTTCGAACAATCATCCTCGGCTGCGCGTGACTGGTTCCTATCACACCTCCTGTAGGCGCGCGAAGCTCGAGCTCCGGAGGTAGGGTAGGGCGATCGCAGATGAGGCAACAAGCTGTGGCGAGCGCTCGTTTCGCGGCCATCCTCCGCGACGGCCGCCTACGGCGGCCTCGCATGGTTTTTTTTGGCCAAAATCTAACCCCTCCATCGTGAGGAGCACCGCTCCGCGGCACGTTAGGCGATGCTCCTGCATCGACTTGAGACCCATGGGGGCTGACGATCGGCTGCTCCCGTGCGGCGCTGCTCATGCTGCTCATGCTGCTCCTGCTCCGGGGCCGGCGGCCCGTGCGTGCAGTTGCCGGCACCTGGCACGAGCACCCCGCCGGTGGCGGGGCGGCAATTCCCAAACAGCGGGGCTGATTCGGCGCGAATGCTCTAGAATTATGGTTGCAACGCGCGTCGCGCGTCACCTCCGTGCAGTGCCCCCGCCCGAAATGCCCCCCGTCATCGCCGACCCCTCCCTCCTGCGCGTCCTGATCGTGCTCGCCATCACCCAGCTCATCGCCTGGGGCACGCTCAGCCTGCCGGCGGTGATCGGCCGGGCCATGGCGGTCGATCTGGAGATGGATCTGACTGCGATCTTCGCCAGCACCTCGGTGCTGTACATGTCGATGGGGCTGTGCTCGCCGCTGCTGGCGCGGCCGTTCGTCAAGCATGGTGGCCGGCGGGTGATGATCGCGGGCACCGTGCTTGCCGCGCCCGGCTATGCGCTGCTGTCAGCCGCGCAGGGCGCGCTCTCTTACTATGCCGCGTGGCTGCTGCTCGGCGTGGCCGGCAGCGCCACGCTCTCGACCGCCTCCTACATCGTGCTCAACGAGATCGCCGGCCTGCGCGCGCGCAGCGCCATCGGCGCGCTGATGCTGGTCACGGGGCTGTCGAGCAGCATCTTCTGGCCGGTCACCTCGGCGCTCTCGGCGCATATCGGCTGGCGCAGCACCTGTCTCGTCTACGCCGGCCTGCTGCTGCTGGTCTCGCTGCCGCTGTTCGTGTTCCTGCTGCCGCGGCGCGTCCATGATCATCTGCCGCCGTCATCATCGGATGCGGCGGCGTCCGTCCCCGCAGCGACGCCGTCGCGCGGCACGTTCTATCTGCTGGTCGGCGCCTCCGGCCTCAACGCCTTTGTCGCGTTCGGGATGGGGGCCGTGCTGATCGAGCTCCTGAAGGCCGAAGGCCTGTCGGCGGCCGAAGCGGTCGGCTTCGGCTCGATGCTGGGGGTGATCCAGATCAGCGCCCGCGCCATCGATTTTCTCGGCGGCGGCCGCTGGGACGGCATCACCACCGCGATCGTCGCCGGCCTGGCGCTGCCGGTGGCGATGCTGCTGCTGATGCTGAGCGACGGCTCGCATGCCGCGATCGGCGCCTTCATCCTGATCTACGGCCTCGGCAGCGGCGCGCTCGCCGTGGCGCGGGCCACCATGCCGCTGGTGTTCTACGACAAGGCGGCCTTCGCCAAGGCGTCCGCCCAGATCGGACTGCCGCTCAACCTGTTGTCGGCGGTGTCGGCGCCGATCCTCGTCGAGCTCTTGACCCGCTACGGCAGCAACGCGCCGCTGGCGCTGAGCCTGGCGTGCTCGTGCGCGGCCGTGGTCATCCTGTTGCTGCTGCGGCAGCGCCGTCCGATGCGCGCGGCGGTCTCGTCCTGAGACGTCCGACCGAGTCGCCCGTCGGGCCGGACCTGCGCCCGCCGGAAGCGCCGGGACATGCCGCATTCGCCCTGCGCCGAAACACGAAGTTCATTCGCCGTCTCAACGACATCGGCGCCACCGCGCCCGCCGGCGCAAATTTTGTTCTTTCGTTTTATCGGAATTCGTGCTTCTCTATCGCTGTCCCGCCTCATCGACGAGGGGCGCTGCGCACCGTCAGGAGCGTTGGGGTGGGATGTGATGGACGGGCAGGCGCCGACTGACGAGCGGCGCCGGCACGGACGGTCAAGTCGCATGGTCCTGGCATCCCGATGCTGATGCCTGCGTGGCGTGCCTTTGGCGCGCTGTCGCAAACGGGGGCAAGAACGCCGGTCCCCGGGGAGAGTGCGAAGCAGCCGTAACACCATTGCGCGGGGAAGGCCGGGCAGACCCGGCTGAACCTTGTATGGGGAGTAAGTTGTCAAGAGGGGCGTCGTTTGTTGGGGGCGGTCTTTGGCGCCAAGGAGA